>NZ_SDZL01000081.1 GCF_004210735.1 Brevundimonas sp. | reverse complement strand
GCGGTGGGGTTTCGCCGGGCTCTGGGCCGGGCTGGGCGCGGGGGTCGGGGGGACGGTCTGGCTCACCCGTCCCCTATCGCACAGCCCCGCCACCGCGTCGGCTCACAAAGGGTGAGCCCAGGTTTCCGTAGCCGACCTTAGAACGGAATGTCGTCGTTCAGGTCGTAGCTCTCCTTGGGGCCCGACGGCTTGTTGGCCCCGCCGGTCGAGAAGCCCGAGGAATAGTCGTCCGAGCCGCCGCCGCGGTCATAGCCGCCGCCCTGCCCCTGGCTGTCACTCCGGCCGCCCAGCATGGTCAGCTGGCCGTTGAAGCGCTGCAGTACGATCTCGGTGGAATACTTCTCCACGCCCTGGGCGTCGGTATATTTCCGGGTCTGAAGCGAGCCCTCGATGTACACGGTCGAGCCCTTCTTCAGGTAGTTCTCGGCTACCTTGACGATGTTCTCGTTGAAGATGACGACCGAGTGCCACTCGGTCTTCTCCTTGCGCTCTCCGGTCGCCTTGTCCCGCCAGGTCTCGGACGTGGCGATCCGCAGATTGGCGACGCGGTCACCGGAATTAAGCGTGCGGATTTCCGGGTCGCGACCCAGGTTGCCGATCAGAATGACCTTGTTGACGCTGCCCGCCATCGGATTGTCCTTGTCTTTGATACGCTGTCCCGCCGGACCAGGCCGGCGAGAATGTTCCACTTTTGTTCACGCCGTCAAGCGGCGCCGGTCTATTCCGCGACGGCGACCGGTGTGCCGTCGATCTGACGCTGGATCGCGCCCGGCATGGCCAGACGTCCATCACCCGTGCGGGCCAAGGCAAAGAAGCGCGAACCGTCCAGAGTGCGGGCGAACGACACCCCTGCCCTGTCCACAAAGATGAACTGCCCTTGGAAGGCGCCGATAACTTCGCGGTTCGAGCCGCCCAGCCGCAGGAAGCGCAGCCGCATCTCTTCCAGCCGCGCGGCGCAGAATTCGATCTGCGGCTGGTCGCGCGCCAGCACGTTCATTTGGGGCGCCTCGGTCCCCTCGCCGGGGACGACATGATAGCAGACCCCCTCGTCATAGGGGGCCTTGACCGGCGTGTCGCAGGCGGCCAGCGCCAGCACAGGCGTCAGGACGCTAAGGGCGATCTTGAACGCGCGCATCAGTTCAGCCCCGGGAAGTTACAGCTGCGATCCTGTTCGGCCAAGGTGCGGAACCGCACATTGTCGCCGGACTGTTCGACCCGGCGCGGCACCAGCCGCAGCGTCGTCTCGCCCCAGCGGCCATACTGGGCGTCGCCCGGCCGGACGCAGGTGCCGGCATACAGCGCCTGAACGCAGGCATTCAGGCTCATATTATTCGACAGCGACCGCCAGTCCGAACCGGTGTGACGCAGGCAGGCGTTGCCGCCGGGTTGCGCCGGCTGGACGCTGGGGGTCGGGGTCGCGACGCTGGGCTCGGGCGGCAGGACGGCCACCTGAGCCGGCAGGGTCGGCGGCGGTGCAAAGGCGGCGGTCGGCGCGGCGGCCAGCGCCCCGGTTTCGTCCAGTCCCACATCCAGCGCCTCGGTCGCCAGTCCATTGCGGCGCGCGCAGTCTGACAAGGTCGCCATGCCCACGAACTGGCCATCGACGAAGCAGCGCAGTTCGCGCGTCGGCTCCAGCGTCGGCGCTTCCGCCACGTCGACCGTCAGTCCGCCCTTTGCGGCTGGCGGCGCTTCCGGCGACGTATCTCCACGGCCGAAAATCAGGGCGAGGATAATCGCCGCCAGAATGGCGACGCCCGCGCCCACGGCGAGGATGGTCCGATTGTTCGGTGACGGCATTGGGGACTCGCGCGACGTTGGCCCCCAATAACCCCGCCCGGCCGTATGGCGTCAACCGGCAAGCTTTGGGTAGAGCGACCTACCCACCGGTCAGGCGCTGCAGGGCGGCCTGATAGTTGGCGAGTTGAGCCGTCAGATAGGCTGGCGGCGGGCCGGTGACTGCCGGCTTCGCCGTCGCGGGGTTCAGCGCCCGGTAGGCGTTGCGCAGGGCGCTCATCGCCGCCTGCAGCCGCTCGCCGGAGGCCTTCCGATCCGTTTCGGTCGCCAGACCGAGCGTGCGGGGAAGGTCCAGCCCGAACGCCTTGATATCTTTCTCGCCCTTGCTGGGGCCGATAAAGCCTGCCGAAAGGCCCAGGCCGGCCAGGGCGTCCCGGCCCGGCTCGCCCGAGGTCAACACAGCGCCGGGCGAACCGGTGCGGGTGGTGATGGTCAGGCGCTGGAACCCTTGGGACAAGGCCATCAGAGGGTCATCGGACATGCGAGCCTCGGCGGCGGCCGAGCCGACCGTGACCTTGAGCTTCATGCCCGAGGCCTGCTCGATCTTGCGCGCCAGGGTTTGCAGCGTGTCGCGCGCATCAATCGTTACGGCGACCGCCCGTCCGCCCGCCGCCGGGGAGACATAGAAGCGATCACCCGCGCGCAGAGACGTCGCGGTGGTCAGCGTTTTGGTATCACTCTGGTCGATCTCGCCCTGCGGCAGACCCAGCCGGTCCAGAACACTGGCGCCGCCGGATGCTATGGTCAGGGTCGAAGGCGCCGCCTGTCGTCCGACGCCCTCCCACGACTGGCTCCATTCCACGGCGCCGGTCAGGGGGTCCAGCCGCGCCAGATAACCCTTGCTGGGATCGGTATCCTTGGCTGCCTGGTCACGAGTGACACCAGTGACCCAGACCTTGCCTTGATGGATTTTTACGTCGGCCGCCGTGTCGTCGCCTTCTGTCCCGTAGTAGGTCAGGCGATCCGAGGCGCTGGCGGTCAGGTCCGTCGACAGTACGGCCACGAAGGCGTCGGTCCCGCCGGAATGGGCGCGGTTGACCGTGCCGGCGTCCAGCGCATCGTTACGGGTCGTACCGGTCAGGATGACCCGGCCGTTGTCCACGGCGATACCGGCGATTTCGCCGCTGGCGGCGCCGAGGTCGCGGGTTGAGGCCAGCGTTTGCTTGCCTTCCGCGTCCAGGGTGAAGCGTCGCACCACCATCCGGCCGTCCTCGACCCCGGCGGTATAGAGATCGGATCCGTTCACCGTCATGGCCTGAACGTTGTCCGTGCCGCTGGTGCCGAACTGGCTGACGCCGACCGACCTGGCCGTGATGGGCGCGTATTTGTGTTCCTGGCTTTCCTGGAAGGCCTGAACATAGCCGTCCCAGCCGCCCACGCCGACGCCGCCGGTCATGGCCGACTGCGCGCGCCCGGCGACATAGACCAGGCCGTCCGCGCCGAAATTGACGGCCGTGGCCTCATCCGCAGCGCGCGCGCCCCGACGTTGGGTCCACTGCTCAACACCATCGGCGTCAAAGACGGTGACGAAGCTGTCGGCCACGGTGGCGACATCCCCGCTCTTGCCGGGCTCCAGAGCGCCGGTGACAGATCCCGCCACGGCCACACGGCCGTTCGCGTCCACCGCGATGGCATAGCCGCTGGCGTTGGAGGCCGCGCCGATCGTGCGTGTCGTCACGATACGCCCGGCCGAATCCAGCTTCATCAGCGCGACGTCGCTCTGACCCTTAATTGGCTGCTGGTCGGGACCCGCCTTCAGGTCCACGACCATCCAGACCGAACCGTCCGGCCCGGTCGTGCTGGCCCGCACGGCGGACACGCCTTCCGGAAGATTGGTCTGGCTGACACGGCCATCGACCCAGTGGGTTTCACCGACCCTGGCCTGTGCGTCCGGCAAATCGTCGCCGAGATCGGTCTGGAATTTCAGCACCTGCTGACGGCCGGCCGTGCCGTTCGCCTGCACAACATAGACCGCATCCGCCGACTCAGACGGTACGAAACTGAGATTCTCGGCCATGTCGCCGCGGACCGTCAGGGCCCACTGATCCAGTCCGGCCGACAGGGTCACCGTCTTGCCTCCGACCGTGGTCGTGCGCGGCTCGGCCTTGATCTGCTCGCGGCCGATCCGGGTCTTGACGCCCGCCGCCTCAAGCTCGTCGTTGATGTAGTTAAGCACCGTGCCCAGGGTGCGCGGCTCGCTGCCGAGTTCAGACAGGTCGATCGGCACGGTGACGGTGTCGTCTTTCCGGCGGATGCTGATCGAGAAACGCACATCACCTGCGAAGGCGTCGACGGGGCTCCCCAACGATCCTTCGTGGATCGGGCCCGTGACAGAAACCGAACTGCCACGCGGCACGCCGGCCGTGGTCTTGCTGGTGGTTTCGACAGTGCCCTGAACCACGCGCACGTCATTGAATTTCGCGGCTGCCAGATAGCTGCTCATCTCGGTCATGCCCGAGGCGAACCGTTTGATCAGTAACGACTGCTCACTGGCCGATATCCCCTTGGTCGAGGAGCGGTTGACCATGGCGTTCAGGGTTTCCAGACCCTGATACATGGCGAACAGGCGCCGATAGTCCGCGCTGGCGTCCTTTACGTCGAGCTTGGTGTCGCCCTCGTCGATGATCTTGCGGCCACCGAGGGCGGCGCGAACCAGGGCGTCAGCCTGAGGCGTAACGGCCTTGGAATCCCAGGGCGGCGTGGGCTGCTTCTTCTTTATCGCTCCAGCCAGCCCACCGGTCCCGAAGGACGAAGCCGTCGGGGTGCCGCCGAATAATCCGAGAAGATAGCCGTTGTTGATCACCGCCTGCTCCTGCCGACAGTCTGCCGGATGGGCGGTAACGCCGTCTTAACGGCCGCCGCCCGCCGTCATCAGCGGAACAGGGACAGGATGACCTGCGGCGCCTGATTGGCGATGGACAACGCCTGGGCGCCGAGTTGCTGCTGCACCTGCAAGGCCTGCAATCGCGCGCTTTCCTTGGCCAGGTCCGCGTCCACCAGATTGCCGATGCCGGATTCCAGCGTATCTACCAGCCGGCTGACAAAGCCGTTGTGCGCCTCGATCTGCTTGGCCTGTGCGCCAAGGCCGCCAAGCGCGGCGTTCAGGTTAGTGATGGAAGAATCCAGGCTGGCCAGCGCAGCTGAGGCTCCCGTGATCGTCAGCAGTGAATCAGATAGCGAAACCGAAATGATCGAACCGCCCAAGGTCAAATTCTGACCCGAGAGCGTCACCGACGAGCTGGCATCGGCGTTGGCAAGGAATTGAATGCCGGTCGACAGGGTGCCATTCAGGATGTTCGCACCATCAAAGGTGGCGTTCTGAACCGCCGAGCCGATCGCCTTCAGCAGCGCCTTGAAATCATTATCCAGAAGCTCACGGGACTGGGTCTTCAGCGAGCCGTCCTTGGCCGCGACAACCTTTTCCTTGAGCTCGTTCAGCAAGTCCGAAATCGATTCGCCGGTGGACAGGGCCACATCTGCGATCGAGGTCGCCCGATCCAGGCTCTGCTTGACCGCGCTCAGCGCGCCGACGTCGGCGCGCTGGCTCTGGGCGATAGCCCAGATGGCGGCGTTGTCCTTCGCACCCTGGATCTTCAGTCCGGTGCTGATCTTGTTCTGCACATTGCCCAGACGATTGTTGGTCGTCGTCAGGTTCTGCAGCGCAATGGCGGCGGCGGTGTTGGTGTGGACGCTATTCGTCATTGGCCTGAGCCCCGAGTTTCTTCTCGTGCATCAGGCTATGCGGTGAGTCGTGTGCGTATGGTTAACGGCGATTCACAACGATTTACGCCGCCTGGATCGCTCCGTGCGGTGGCGTCTTGCACTGTTCGATCAGGCCTGGGTGTCGATCACCGAACCTGAACGATATCGCGCCTGGTCCATCATCCTGACGACTTCTTCGCGGGGCAGCTGGCGAATGATCTCGCCGGTTATCCTGTCCATGGTCTTGTAGATGAAGACGCCCTTCTGGGGCCCTTCCTCGATCACCAGGCGATAGCGAGCAGTGCGCTCGGCGTCTTGGGCGACATGCGAATCGTCAAGGCCTCCTCCGGAGTTTCCGGCGGCGGCCACGGGCGAGACCAAGGTCAGTTTGGCATTGCTCTCCATGGCTCCTCAGGCCGGCGTCAAACCGGCGCCTCTAGTCGCAAGGACGGTCGGGCGGGACCGAAGCCCCGCCCTTCCATTATCCTTAGCGGAACAGTCCGAGCAGGATGGACGTCGAGGAGTTGGCGATGGACAGCGCCTGAACGCCCAGTTGCTGCTTTGTCTGCAGTGACTGTAGTCGTGCGCTTTCCTTGGCCAGATCCGCATCGACCAGGTTGCCGATACCGGCTTCCAGGCTGTCCTGCAGCTTGCCCACGAAGGTCAGGTGCGTGCCCAGAGCCTTCGACGAGGTGCCGAGGCGCGCCAGACTGGCCGAGACGTTGGCGATCGACGTATCGATCACCGCAATCGCGGAAGATGCGGCAGTGGCCGAAGCGATCGCAGCCGAAGCGCCGAGCGTGACGTTCGAGCCGCCCAGCGACATGTCTTCACCCTTGACGCTGATGCTGGCGCCGGAGACGTTCGCCAGCGCCTTGAAGGCGGTGCTGGCGGTCGCCATGCTGTCGTCCAGCAGGTTGGCGCCGTTGAACGAAGCGTTGGTGATGACCGAGGTGATCTGGTCGCGCAGCGAGACGAAGTCTTCGTTCAGGGCGGCGCGGGCCGAACTCTTCAGGCTGGTGTCCGAAGCGGCCAGAGCCTTTTCCTTCATCTGCAGCAGCAGATCCGAAATCGACTCACCGGCGGCCATGGCCACATCCACGGTCGATTGACCGCGTTGGAGGCTTTGCGAGACCGCGTTCAGGGCGCCCATTTCAGCACGTTGCCCCTGGGCGATAGCCCAGATGGCGCCGTTGTCCTTGGCGGACGCGACCTTTTTGCCGGTATTGATGCGGGATTGAACCGTTTGCAGTTCGCTGTTGGTCGACTGCAGGTTCTGCAGGGCGACAAGTGCGCCCACGTTCGTGTTAACGCTGTTCAGCGCCATGGCACGTAGTCCTTCTTTCAAGGTGTCCGACGCCATTTTGGCTGCCGGGAGCATTTTGCTCAGGCAGTCATGGAGCAAGGTCCGGGCCACGACGTCATTTTTGCCGGGCCACAGAGCACATTGAAATTACAATGGTACTTTGCGTTTACCACATCATGCCCGGCAGATATGACCCAGCTATATCGCTTCACTCGGCAAATAATGCCGATCGCCCGGCAGTTATTGCCGGGCCCCACTCCTTGAACCGTCCTGCATCGCGCGTTCCGCCATCCAGGAATCGATCGCCAGACGCCTTGCAGCATCGCAGGCGACCAGTTGCGCGCCCCGGGTCAAATAGGCGACCTCAAGATCCGCCAAAGTCGGCGTGTCCGGCAGGCGCGATAGTTCGCAGGGCGTGATCGCTGCTGTCGGCACGCTCAGCCGGGGTGGAGCCACAAACATCGGGCGCGAGGCGGCACAGTTCGTCGTCATGAGCGCGCAGACGATCAGCGCGGATCGCGTCCAGGGGGATCGGGTCTTCATCGGAACTCCTTGCGGCAGCAACGGCCGACACGGTGACCCGCGTTACGGCCAGCGCCTGTTGGTGATGCTGGTCCAGCCGGCGACTCTGCTCCGCATCGCCCCGAGCCTGTCGCTGGAGCGCGGCGACCGTGGCCTGCGCGATCGCCGCCCGGTCCTCAGCTGCGCGTAGTCGCCTGTGCTGCAGGTCGAACGGATCCCAACGCCAGCCGGTCGCGAGCGCGACGGTGACAAAGGCCGTCACCGCAACGCCGGCCATTACGCCCCATCCCAGCGGGGTGAGCGCCCGTATCCAGGACACGGCCCTCATGGATAAACCTTTCGATCCAGCTCGAAATGCGGCCCGTCCTTCAGCGTTCGCCAGTCGCCGCCCCAGACCAGGGCTACCCTGCGACGGGCCGCCGCCGCCTTGAACACCGCCGCGATCCGGGCATACAGCGGCCAGTCCCACCGCACCTGCCCGCCCACAAGTGCCGCGACATCCACGGCGTGGCCCGTCAGGTGGCGGGACTTCAGCGTCCGACTGCCCCCCGCGCGAACCAGCGCCGCCTGCCGCTGCGCCGTGCGCAGACCTTCGGTGATCATGAAGTCGATGGGTGTGATGGCGATGGCGTCCTCGACCACGCGAACCAGATCCGGGTGCACGCCTTCCATCGTCTTGCGCGATCGTTGCGAGAGACGGAAGCTCATGCGCCGCCTCCCTTGCCCAGTCGCAGGCGCAACTGGACCAGCATCTCGATCATCTGCTGAGCGGTCGGCGCCACCAGATACAGCACCAGCAACAGCCCCAGCAGACCCATCAACCCCTCGGCGACGCGCGCCATGGCGCCGGGATCGACCCGTCGCACGGCCCAGGCCAGCAGGACCCACACCCCTGCGCTGGCCGCGAACACATACAGCCGGCGCCACAGCCAGCGGTTCTCGGCCAGAGGCGAAATTCTCGGCGTCGTCGTCATCGTTCCAGATCCTCCTGATCGTCGTCATGGCGCGGGCGTCGTCGCCCGTTTTCACGGCCCGTCGCAGCGAAACACTCGTCGCGGGTCAGCCAGCGCGGCTGGTCCCAGACTTCGGCGTCCAGCAGCGGCGGCTCCTTTTCATCCTGGCGAAACATGGCTCAGCCGATCGCCGTCAGAACGACGGCGCCGCGCGCGCCCGTCCCGCCCGCGCCGGACGTCGTGACG
>NZ_SDZL01000080.1 GCF_004210735.1 Brevundimonas sp. | reverse complement strand
GGGGAAGGGTCGGGGATGGGGGTGCGAGGCAGGCCGGATGACATTGAAGGTGGGAGGCACGCGTCGGGCGGCGTCACCCCCACCCAACCCTCCCCCATCAAGGGGGAGGGCAGTCAGCGCCGCCCGCGCCCGGCTGCGGCCATAGGCCGGATCACCGTTGGCCGGATCCTCGATCCAGTCCAGCCCCCTGTCCGTCAGAAACGTTCTCAGCGTCGCCCGCGACACGTCCAGCAGCGGCCGCAGCAGCATCAGCCCCCGCCCCTCGGGCCACGCCGGCGACGGCGCCCACTCACGCACCCGCCCCAGGGTCGAGCCCCGCGCCCGCATCCAGTCGGCCTCGTGCACGTCGTCGGCGGTATGGGCGAACAGCACCACCTTCGCCCCGGCCGCCCGCGCCGCCTCGGCGATCAGCGCATGCCGCGCCGCCCGCGCCCGCGCCTGCACGCCCGCCCCGCCCTGCGGCTGGTCCCAGCGCAGCGCTCGCCAGTCAACGCCCAGCGCGCGCGCCGTCTCGCCCGCCCGGCGGGTCCAGTCGGCGCTGTCGGGGTTCAGTCCGTGATCGACGGTCAGGGCCAGCAGTCGCCGTCCGCGCGCCCTGGCCCAGTCGGCCGCCAGCGCCAGCAGGGCGACGGAATCGCCGCCGCCCGACAGGGCCAGCGCCACCGGCCAGTCCACGTCCGGGGCCAGCCGGGCGTCCAGCCGGGCGGCGACCGTTTCGGTCAGAATGTCAGGCGTCGCCGCCGCCTCAGCTACAGGCCGCGCGGGTGCGCAGCTGGGTCGCGCGGGTCTTCAGCGCGGCCGGGGCCGGTTCGGCATAGCGGCGCGTGAACTCGCCCAGCGCGGCGCAGGCCTGGGTCTTGCGATCCGTTTCCAGCAGCGCCGTCGCCAGCTTGATCGTCGCCTCGCCCGCCCAGCCGACGCGCGGCCAGCCCGACAGGGCGGCGGCATAGGCCTGAACGGCGCCCGGATGGTCGTTCTGCGACACGCGCAGGTCGCCCAGGCGATAGTTGGCCTCGCGCGCCTCGGGCGTATCGGGCCAGGTCACCACCACCACCTGCAGCGCGCGGTCGGACCGCGCCGGGCTGGTCGCGGCCAGGCGCGTCGCCGCGATCAGGTCCTGGCCGGCGTTGCCGGTGGGCGAATTGGCGACGATGGGGGCGCTCAACTCGGCCGCCTCGCGCGCCTCGGCCTCCATCTTGTCGACCCGCGCCTCGGAATCGTTCAGCCGGTTGCGCAGGGCCGCGTTGTCGCGCGTCGCCTCGTCGGCGGCGAAGGACAGCCGCTCCAGGTCGCCGTTCACCCGCTGGAAGCTCTGCTCCAGATCCTGCAGGCGACGGTCCAGACTGGCCACCCGGCCCTGCAGGGCGATGACCTCGGGATCAGGCTCGACCAGAACCGGCTGGCCTGCCGCGTTGCGTTGCGTCACCGCACGCTCCAGCCGGCGGACATTGCGGTCCAGTTGCTCCAGTCGCCGCTTGTCCCACTGGACCGGCTCCATCGGCGTGGTCTGGGCGACCGTCACGCCCGCGATCAGGGTCAGGCCGATGGCGGTCGAGATCGCCGCCCGGCTGCGAAGGAAGGAAGGAAGCTTCAGCGTCATGGGATCACGCAACCACCGTTTTAAGGCCGCCGCAAGGCGTGCTCAGTGTCCAAGGCCCAGATACAGGATCGCCGTCAGGAAAAGCCCCAGCACAATGTTGCAGAACACCACCAGCGCCACCGTTCGCCACGTCGCCGAAAAGATCGACAATCCATAGGCGCCCTTCAGCTGGGCGAACATGTGCACAGGAATCGCCAACAGGCCCACCGTCACGACCAGGCCGCCGAACCAGCCCCCGACCCATGTGCTGACCATCCCCGACACCACCATGACCATCAGCAGCATGGCCATGAAGGTCAGCGAATACAGGACGAACACCCCGTGGTCGTACAGGGTCGGCCCGCGCCGCCACAGGAACAACAGCGCCATGAAGGGGATCGAGAAGGGCGCCAGCAGGAAGGCGAACTTGTACATCGTCTGCTGCAATTTGTAGAGCGCCAGGTCCGGATTTTGCATCTTCTTCAATAACGTAGCGCCGAAGCCATGGCCGCTTTTGGCGGCCTCGCTGTTGTCGTTGGCGGCCATGTCCTTGATGTTGGCCTGCCAGCTGCCGGGTTTCAGCCCGTCGGTGCGCACTTCGCCGCCCTGGCCCGCCAGTCGTTCGCGCTGGGTCGCCACCGCCCGCTCGGCCGCCGCCAGGGCGACGCCGGACACGCGGCCGGGATCGGTCGCCAGTTCAGCCCGCGTCTCGGACAGCGCCTTTTCCGCGGCGACCAGGTTCGCCCGGTCGTCGGCCCCGTCCAGCTTCACCGCCGCGCCTTCGTACTGGGGCATGAAGCTGAGGGCGAAGAACATGACGAAGACGGTGAACAGGAACATCGCCAACGGCGAGACATACCGAGTCCGTTTTCCTTCGACCCATTCGCGCGTCAGCTTGCCGGGATTCAGCCACAGCAGCGGCAACGTGCGCCAGATGCGGGCGTCGAAATGCATGACGCCGTGCAGCACCTCTTCCAGCAGGTGATGCAGGGTCCGGTGGACATGGGTCGGCTGGCCGCAGCTGGCGCAGAAATTGCCGCTCGTCTCCGCGCCGCAGTCGGCGCAGACGCCGTGGCTGTCCTCGCCCGCATGGCCCTTCGGCTTCTCGATCGCGCCCGCGATCAGCCCGCCCGTCACCACCCCGCCGGCCGCGTCGATTTCCATGGCCCGTTCCCCTTCCGGATTCGGCCGGGACCTTGCCGCCGGGGCCGTGTACGGACAAGCCCGCGCCTGCACGCACGCAAAGAAAAAGGCGTCGGCCGAAGCCGACGCCTTTCCCGATGCTCAGAACCGTCGCCGGATCAGCGCGTCACGGCGCCCGAGACGATGGCGGTGTGGGCGTTGCGGTTGCGGGCCCACGACTCCTCGTTCGACCCTTCGGCGATCGGGCGCTCCTTGCCGTAGCTGATGGTGTCAATACGGCCGGCGGGCACGCCGCGGTCGACCAGATAACTGCGCACCGATTCAGCACGGCGGGCGCCCAGGGCCAGGTTGTATTCGCGGGTGCCGCGTTCATCGGCATTGCCCTCGATCCGGATGCGCACGGCCGGATAGCGCTGCAGCCACTGGGCCTGGGCGTCCAGACGCGGATAGGCTTCAGAACGCACCTGATAGCTGTCCAGATCGAAATAGACGCGGTCGCCGATGTTGACGACGAAGTCCTGCTCCGACCCCGGCACCGCCGCGCCGATGGCGCCGCCGTCGACCGGACCGGTGGGATTGGTCGGATATTGCGGGTTCGACGGCGCCGTCGTGCCGCCCGGGGTCGCGGGCTCGGGCTTCGGACGCGGGGCGCAGGCGGTCACTGCGGCCACGGCCAGGGCAACGGCCGACAGGCGGGCGAGGGTGTTGATCTTCATCGGTCGTCTCCTAGTCGTCAGGATCTCGGGGCGGTCGCCCCAAAGCTTTGCTATAGCTGGCGTGCTAGCCGCCCCGCATGGCGGGCGCCAGCGTCGATAACGCACAGTTGACCGTTTCGGCTCCGCAAGTGATCGCCGGCCGACGAACCTCGTCAGATGGCGGGGGTCAGCTGGGGCAGCTGTCCGGCCCCTGACCGATGCCCAGGCTGGCCGACGGGGCGTCCAGCAGTGGCGACCAGGCCGGGTCCGCCCCGCGTCCGTCATAGCCCGCCTGCGCCACCACCCGGCCCGACAGGTCCACGGTCCACAGGCGCGTGTCCCCGCCCGGCGACTGGCGCGCGAACATCACATAGCGGCCGTTGGGCGCCCACGACGGGCCTTCCTCGAAATAGCTGGACGACAGGATGCGCTCGCCCGAGCCGTCGGCGTTCATCACACCCGTGTGGAAGCGCCCGCCCGATTGTTTGGTGAAGGCGATCATGTCGCCCCGCGGGCTCCACGTCGGCGAGGTGTACAGCCCGCCGCCGCGCGAGATCGCCCGCTGGCCCGACCCATCGGCCCGCATCACATACAGGCGCGCGCTGCCCGACCGGTCCGAGTTGAACACGATCATCGACCCGTCCGGGCTGAACGAGGGCGAGGTGTCGATGCCCGGATCGCTGGTCAGGCGCGACAGCTGCCGCGTCCGCAGGTTCATCACATAGACGTCGGTGTTGCCGCCCCGGATGATCGAGAAGGCGACCCTGGATCCGTCGGGCGAAAAGCGCGGCGCCAGCACCTGGCCGTCGAACTCGCCCAGGCTTTCGCGGCGGCCGGTCGACAGGTTGTACAGGTAGATGCGGCTGTAATCCTTGCCCAGCGCCACATAGGTGATCTCGTCCGGATTGGCGGCCGAGAAGCGCGGCGACATGATGATCTCGTCGCCCTGGGTCAGATAGACGGGGTTGTAGCCGTCCTGATCGACGATCGACAGGCGGCTGCGCTTGTTCAGCTGGCTGCCGCTCTCGGACACATAGACCACGCGGGTGTCAAAGAAGCCCGCCTCGCCGGTCATGCGCTGATAGACGATGTCCGAAATCTTGTGCGCGATCCGGCGCCACTGCTCGGGCGTGGCGGTGAACTGATAGCTGACCAGCTGGCACTGGCGGTACGGGTCGTACAGGCGGAAGCCGACGTCGTTGCGTCCGTCCGCGCGCGGCGTCACCGATCCGTACAGCACCGCCTGGGCGCCGATGGCCGTCCACTGCGGGAAGTTGGGCGCATTGGCCACCGTCAGCCCCGTCTCGACGAAGCTGGCCGGATCCAGCGGATCGAAGAAACCCGAGCGCCGCAGGTTGGCGCGCACCACGCCCGAAATCTCCGACCCGCTCTGGCCGCTGAACGGGGCCACGGCGATCTGCAGCGGCTTCAGCACGCCCTGATCGATCTCGACCTCGACCGGCCCGGTCTGCTGGCCGGGAACCTGGGCCTGCGCCGCCGTCAACGAAATGGCCGCCAGCGCCAGGGCGGCGGTCGAGACGAGAAGACGGTTCAGGCGCATGGGGGACTCCCGGTATCCAGAGACGATGTCCGCCCTTATCGCCGGACGGCGCTTCAAGCGCCAGCTTGCCGCCGATTGGGGCGACATTCGGGCTGTTCGCCTTCGCTTGAGCGGTATGACTGCCGTCATCCTCGGGCTTGACCCGAGGATCACGTGATCGACGCGCTCTACCTGGCCGATGTCGCGCAGACGGACAGTCCGATCCTCGGGTCAAGCCCGAGGATGACGGCGACAAAGACTGGCGCCCGGATGAAAGCCGCCTCGTTGCTTGCTCTTCCCGCCCGACGCAGTCCACCGTCTCCGGTCGATATGCGTTCGCAGGGGAGGCGGACCCAATGACGACACTAGACTTCGGCCTGATCCAGCCGGTGGCGGCGGCCATGGTCGCGGGCGGGCTGATCGGGGTCGAGCGGACCTATCACGGCCACCCCGCCGGGTTCCGCACCCACATCATGGTCTGCCTGACCTCCTGCGTGCTGATGCTGGCCGCCATGCATCAGTCGACCTGGGCCTTCACCGCACTGCCCGGCCAGAACGTCGTCATCGACCCGACCCGGATGTCGCACGGCCTGCTGACCGGCATCGGCTTCCTGTGCGCCGGGGTCATCTTCCGCGAAGGCTTTTCCGTGCACGGCCTGACCACGGCGGCCAGCCTGTGGACCACCTCGGCCATCGGCGTGATGTTCGGCGTGGGCATGACCCAGCTGGCCCTGATCGCGGCCGGCGCGACCCTTCTGGTGCTGGCCATCCTGCGTTTTCTCGACGCCCGCCTGCCGCACGTCGGCGTCATGGACGTGACCCTGCGCTGGCCCACCGGCGCCGCCCCGTCCGAGACCGCGCTGAAGGCCCTGCTGGACGAGGCCGGCATTCGCGCGGTCCGCATCGGCCACGTCCAGAGCCACGACGGCAAGATCCACGAGCACCACATCAAGGCGCGGGGCCGCATGCCGCTGAACGTGGACGGCCTGGTCGCTCGCCTGACCGACCGCAGCGAGCTGGCAGGCTTCTCGGTCATGCCCAGAGACGATTGAGAGGACGGATTTCGCCCGGTCATTGTCCGGTAACCGTCTTTGCGGCATGACTGGAACGGATGGCGAACGAACCGACTCGAATCCTGGGGCTGGACCCCGGTCTGCGGCGCACCGGCTGGGGCGTGGTCGTGGCCGAGGGGTCGCGCCTGCGCTGGATCGCCCACGGCGTCGTCGCCCCGCCCGAGGGCGCGCCCTTCTCCGAACGGCTGCTGCATCTGCTGGACGGCGTCGGCGCCGTCTGCGCCGACCACGGCTGTGACGAGGCGGCGGTCGAAGAGATTTTCGTCAACATGAACCCGGCCTCGACGCTGAAGCTGGGCCACGCCCGCGCCGCCGTGATGCTGGCCCCCGCCCGCGCCGGCCTGTCGGTGGCCGAATACTCCACCACCCTGATCAAGAAGGCCGTCGTCGGCGCCGGCCATGCCGACAAGAGCCAGATCGCCTTCATGGTCAAACGCCTGTTGCCCGGCGCCGGAGAGGTCAAGGCTGACGCCGCCGACGCCCTGGCCGTCGCCATCGCCCACGCCCACCTGCGGCGCATGAAAACCCTGGCCGTGCGAGGCGCAGCATGATCGGTCGTCTGCGCGGGGTGCTGGCCGAGGTCGGCGAGGCGGAATGCCTGATCGACTGCGCCGGGGTCGGTTATCTGGTCACCTGTGGGGCGCGTACCCTGCAACGCCTGCCCGCGCCCGGCGACGAGGCGACCCTGCATATCGAAAGCCAGTGGAGCCAGGACAACGGCCCGCGCCTGTACGGCTTCCTGACCCGCGACGAACGCCGCGCCTTCACCCTGCTGCTGGCCATCCAGGGCGTTGGGCCGAAAGCCGCGCTCAGCGTGCTGGACGTGCTGCCGCCCGGCGAACTGGCGTCCGCCGTCGCGCGTGAGGACAAGGCGGCGGTCGGTCGCGCCAACGGCGTCGGGCCCAAGCTGGCCCTGCGCATCGTCACCGAGCTCAAGGGCAAACCGCTGGGCGACGCCCACTTCGCCCCGACCGCGCCCGGCGTGCACGTCGAGGTCGCGCCCCCGCCGCCCAGCCTGACCGGCGAAGCCGTCGCCGCCCTGCTGGGCCTCGGCATCGCCGAGGTCAACGCCCGCCGCGCCGTCGATCAGGCCCTGATCCGTCTCGGCGACGACGCCGACCTGTCCGCCGTCATCCGCGCCGCGCTGCAGGAGCTGGGGCGGTGAGGGGCCCAGACTTTGATCCTTCTCCCCTTGCGGGAGAAGGTGGCCGAGCAGAGCGAGGTCGGATGAGGGGTCTCGCGACGCCTCAGCCAAGGCGGCTGCCTCCAATCTCGGCGCAACCCCTCATCCGTCAGGCTTCGCCTGCCACCTTCTCCCGCAAGGGGAGAAGGGCGATGGGGCCCGGCGCATGACCGACGAGCGCATCATCTCCGCCGACTCCGCCCCCGGCGAGCAGTACGACCGCGCCCTGCGGCCCCAGACCCTGTCCGAATTCGTCGGCCAGTCGGCGGCCAAGGGCAATCTGAAGGTCTTCATCGACGCCGCGCGCGGCCGGTCCGAGGCGCTGGATCACGTCCTGCTGTTCGGCCCGCCCGGGCTGGGCAAGACGACGCTGGCCCAGATCGTCGCCCGCGAACTGGGCGTCGGCTTCCGCGCCACCTCCGGGCCGATCCTGGCCAAGGCGGGCGACCTGGCCGCCATCCTGACCAACCTTGAACCCCGCGACGTCTTGTTCATCGACGAGATCCACCGTCTGAGCCCGGCGGTCGAAGAGATCCTGTATCCGGCGATGGAGGACCATGTGCTGGACCTCATTATCGGCGAGGGCCCCTCGGCGCGCAGCGTCCGCATCGATCTGGCGCCCTTCACCCTGGTCGGCGCCACGACCCGCGCGGGCCTGCTGGCCACGCCGCTGCGCGACCGCTTCGGCATTCCGCTGCGGCTGGAATTCTATTCGGCGGACGAGCTGACCGCCGTGATCCGCGGCGCCGCGCGCAAGATGGGCGCCGCGATCAGCGAGGACGGCGCCATGGAGATCGCCCGTCGTTCGCGCGGCACGCCCCGGATCGCCGGCCGTCTGCTGCGCCGGGTGCGCGACTTCGCCGACGCCGAGGGTGCGGCTACCATCGACCGCCTGGCCGCCGGCCGCGCCCTGGCCCGGCTGGAAGTCGACGAGGCCGGACTGGACAGCCTGGACCGCCGCTTCCTGAAGGCCCTGATCGAGAACTACGGCGGCGGCCCCGTCGGGATGGACACGCTGGCGGCCGCTATCGCCGAGGCCCGCGACGCGGTCGAGGACGTGATCGAGCCCTACCTGCTCCAACAGGGCTTCATCCAGCGCACCCCCCGCGGCCGCATGGCCTGCGCCCGCGCCTACGAACACCTGGGGCTGGAGGCCCCGCGCCAACCGCCGACCTCCCCCGACCTGTTCGGCGAAAAGTAGACGCCACGCCTCACCCTCCCCGTCCCGGGGAGGGAGGTCGGAGCGAAGCGGAGACCGGGTGGGGAGGGCAAGGCTGAGCATCCACACCTATCAATCCTCCCCCGTTCACGGGGGAGGATTGATAGGTGTGGATGCT
>NZ_SDZL01000124.1 GCF_004210735.1 Brevundimonas sp. | reverse complement strand
GCGATCTTGAGGCCGATCAGGTGCAAGTCAGGGTTCCATTACGCCCGGAATTGCTGGGCTTTTGTGCCTGTAGGGGGCGGGGCTGACCGGGTCAATGCCTGTCACCAGCGGGGCGATGGCCGGGGCCCGCAGCGCTCAGGCGGAAGGCCGTCCACAGCCCGAAAAGCGCCAAAGGAAGGCCCGTCAGGAAGATCCAGGGCGAGGCCGCCGTTGCATTCGCGATGGTAAATCCGCCGGCAACTCCGGCAAGGTTCGCCGTCACCCCGGCAATCGCCGCCCCGATGGCGGACCCGGTCTGTCGCACCGCCATGATGGCGGACGAGCCAATCGCGCGGTCCTCGTCCGTCAGGACGGAGATCACGCGCCGGCTCATCAGCGAGGATGAGAAGCCGAAGCCCGCGCCCATCACGCCCGCGCCGGCGATCACGCCGATCAGGTTGGCCATCGGCATGAAGATACAGAGCAGCACGATCCCCGCCACGATGCAGAATGCGCCCAGCCTGATCCACATCGGCTCGGTCTTCTCGGTCGCGCCCGCAACCACGATCGCCATCAGCGTCCACATCACGGCTTCGGCGGCCACCGCATATCCAGCCCATAACGGGGAGAGGCCAGCCAGTGTTTGCAACAGGGCAGGCCCATAAACCGTCAGCGCCATGGACCCAGCCGTAAGCGCGAACATCGAGGCGTAGCCCGATCCGCAAACCGACCGCAGGTTTCCCGCGCCATGCGGCAGCAGCCGCACCTTCGCCCGCGCATCGACCACGAACACGAGGCACAGGATCGCCAGCCCCGCCACGACGAGCTCGATCGCCACCACCGGCGAGCGATAGAAATCCGCCAGCGCAATGCAGACGACAGCCAGTCCCAGCACGCCAAGCTGCAACCACGGCACGCCGGTATTCTCCGCGGGCGCCGTCGCCTTCAGCAGGAAGGGCGCAGCAATGGCGAACAGTATCGCCTGCGCCATGAATACCCAGAACACCATCCGCCAGTCGCCTGTCTCGGCAAAGATGCCGCCCACCATCGGTCCCAGCACGGTCGCTATGCCCCACACGCCCGCCACAGCCGCGAACACGCGCGCGATATGGCGCGGTGGAAACAGAACCGCGATCGCCACCATGGCGAAGCCGGAAATCCATCCGCTGCCGATGCCCTGCAGCAGCCGCCCGCCAACGAAGGTGAAGATATCCGGCGCCATGGCGCCCAGCGCGCACCCCGCTGCAAAGACGAGCCCCGCAAACGTCGTCGCATTCCGCAGGCCAAAGATTTCCGACAGCCGCCCGGCGCTCGCGCCCGCGAGAATGGCGCCGACAAAGAAGCCCGCCGTCGCCCAGCTGAAATATTCGTAGCCGCCAAGATCCGCGCCAACGCTCGGCATGATGGTGGCGGTGACCAAGCTATCGCCCGCATTCAGCCACACGCCCAGGCAGATCAGCGCGAATTTCGGCAGACGCCCTTCGGCGAGCAGATCAGCCCAGTCATTCCGCGCTGGGCTGCCGTCGGTCATTGCCTACTGAGCCGGGCCACTCTCGGGCGAAGGCGTCTGCGCTTTCGCAAGCTCTGCATCGATGGCGGCGGAAAGCGCCTCCATCGTCTGGTCGACATCCTGCCCGCCGATCAGGAAGGTCGGCGTCGACGTCACGAAGGGCGGCGACTCCTGCACATATTTGCGCGTCACTTCGATCAGCGCCGGATCAGCCACGCACGTGCCCACCTGATCCGCATTCAGCCCATGACGCGCGCCAAGCTCGCGCAGCTGTTTCTGCAGCCGCCACGGATTGGCGCCGGATTCGATGATGACGTTCTGGTTCTTGAACAGGTCGTC
>NZ_SDZL01000031.1 GCF_004210735.1 Brevundimonas sp. | reverse complement strand
AAGCTGCGTCCAAAAACAATGGCTTTAGCGGTGATCGTCGCAGTCACCGGCTGGACACTGGTTATTCGGCTTGTGTAGCTCCATCGTCTAATCGCCTCTCTCGTGTCTGCAATGGGTCGGGAGCGGACGGTCGCCTGAGGGTGGGAAGCGGACGTTCGGCGACTAGCCGCTCACGGATGTCGGAAGGATCACGCCCTGCCGATAGGCGACCTTGGCACTTCCCCAAATGCGGCGTCCCCGCGTTGTCGCTTCCAATGTGATCTGATCGCGCACGATGTCGCACATCAACACGCCGAGACATTCGTGACGAGCGAGGCTCTCTTCTATGTCGCTCTCGACGTGGAGCATTAGGTGCTTCGGGTCTGGACCCCAGTTGCGCACCACAGCGTCTGGACCGTAGTAGGCTCGAATAGTCGCCAAGACGAACCGCTCTTCCTCTGCTGACAAAGGTGCGGGGTTTTCCGGCGGCATAGGCGGCTTGGCTTTTGGCATATCGAAGAGTGCCGCTGCGGCTCTACGTCCGCAATGGGTCGGAAGCGCTCGTTTATTTGGTCAGCTTCCGAGCTCTCGAACGGCCAGGAGCGAGCATTACCTTTCCAGCAGTTCCTTGGGCTCGACCCCAAGTGCGTCAGCGATCCTCACCAGAAAAGCTAACGTCGGATTCTCCTCACCGCGTTCGATACCCGCGAGATATCGCATTGCCATTCCGGCCTCGTGGGCTAGCGCTTCCTGGCTGAGGCCCTTCGCCTTGCGCAATGCGCGCACCTTTTGGCCGACCAGTTCTTCCCAACGCATAGCCGCATGCGCGACTAACGTCAGATTTTTCGCTAGGAGCTATAGTGCCTAAATGGTGCAAAGCCCTATAAGCACGATAGTTCCTGACGGCGCTGGTGGGGTCAGGCTTAACAGCGATGGAGAATGCAGGATGGCCGAGAATGGCCGCTTCGACGATGACGACGTGGTCCCGCAATTGATCGGGGATAGGTCGCACCTCAGCAGCACGGCGCTCATCGAGCTTGAGCAGGCGGCGGCCTTGGATGTGCTGCGCCGGACGACAGCGGCGGGGTTGGGTGAGCTGGGAAGCCAAGTCCTGCTGATGCTCCTGGTCCTCTGGCAGCGACAGCGACGTGAGAGGTCCGACCGGTCGTTTGTCGTCGCGGTAATGGGAGCCGAACTGGAGGATCTCTGCGGACTCTCGGAGGCAGCCATGCTGGAAGGTCTTCAGCAGCTGCGACCCTTCATTCGGGTGGATGATACAGAGCTCTATTTCGATGGCGACATCGAAGTTGGGCTGGAACCGCTGTTCGCTGACGAGACTGGGGTAGGGGCACAGCTCGATCGCTTCTGGCGCGCCAGCCACGTCCAAATGATGCAGAGGGCTGCAAGGGAGGCTGGCGAGGCGATCGAGTCTTTCTTCCGGCTCGCTGATCGTCGAGGTAGTGCGCAAGGTCTTGAGCGGCTGGTCGCCTTGCGACTCCAATGGCGACGCCATCTGGAGCAGCGCCGGCTCCTCGATGCTCTCAACTTCACGGCGGCGCTGGCGGACCTGCAGGGTCTCCACGACGAACTGGCGACTCTCGAACGGATTCACGACTCGCTCGGGGCCTTGGTGGTTCCCGGCCGACGAGCACGCGATGACCTTTGCTGAGCGCCACCAACAGCTCCCCGGGACGAAGCTGCAAGCCTTGCGTGCTCCCCTAGTCCCCTCGTCTGGACGGCCGCCGCAGAGGGCAGCATTGTCGCTGGTGCACTGAACTCGCGCGGGTGGAGGCACGATGATTGAGGTCGTTTATTTCGTCACAGGTCTGCTAATTGGAGCCGGCATGAGTTGGGTCCTGGTTCCTGTCTGCCAAGGGTTCGTCCAGGGGTGGTCGGAAGTGCGGCGGACCCGTACTGGCGGGGTGGCCTGTTTGGATGGCGTTACCGACCCGCCAGACGCCTAGAGGGTCGGGCCGCCTATCGTTCGAAATTAATCCGCCCGGGTGGTGCGCAACAGCACCCCTGAGGGGGCCGATCGAGGAGCGTCATTCTTGAGCGGAATGACGTGCACACCTTACGCACACCTGCGGTCCGAGAAGTGTTTGAATTTGCAGGTGAAAATATCGTACGACCTAGCGCCAAACCGGCGCCGCCTTTCCGTCTTGGGGAGGAAGTGCGGAAAACTCTCGCTTATACAAGGCAGTAGGCTGGAGCCTCTATGGCTCCGGTTTGACATCTCTTAGTTCAGAACCGGGTGAAGAAGGAAGACGGATAAGGCGCTGCTTGAGACGTCGGCAGCTGTTCGTCGGAATGTTGAGTGGGGTGGTTCTCGCCGGCCGCTTCACATGAACCGGGCTGAGACGGATCGACGGAGGCAGTCCGATCGACCAGATACTCGGACAGATGCTCGCCTTGACGATCCGCGGCTGGTTCACCGGGCAGCCCTTCTTTCCTGCGCTCCTCAAGATTGGGGCTACGCAGCCGGGCAATTCGGACGATCCTCGCAGGGAGCGCGCCCGCCTGCATCTGCCGCCGAACCATGAGGACCAACCCTTCCGCGAGCCTCCCGCGGGCAGTGCGCAGTCGCCTGGACACCCAAGCCTCCCCTCTCTCGAACATTCCGTCGATCCGGGCCGCGAAAATGGGATCCACGTGCAACCGTCGCCGGAACCAAACCAGTTCTTGGAAGAGCCACAGGAGCAGCGATCCGAGACTCCCTAGGATGAACATGCGTCGGGCGTGATCCAGATGCGGCTCAATCCACCACGCATGGCGCAGGCCGGCCGCGCTAAGTTCGATCAGAGAACCGTACGGATGTCGGGTGTGTAGAGTCTGAGGCAGCGGGCGACCAATGAGCGCTTGGAGGTCCGCCAGAAACGCCAGGAGTGCATAGCCGGCAGCAACCAAGCCCGTTCGCCATAGGACCACGCTCCAAAGCACCAACAGGCCAAAATTCAGCTGCCCTTCCAGGCTCGCCCGAGCGGATAAAGGACGTCCGGTCATCGCACTGTGTGGACCGGTTGGAGCTGACCCTCACGCCGCATGTGATGGGCGACAAAGGCATCGTAGAGGCTCCATAGCCGGTCATCGCCAGAGCTGTAGTAGCCAGCAAAAGGCGAGGCCGGCTGTTCGCCGAAAAGCTCGCTGGCGCGCTTGGTGATGTCCTCCTTGATGGCGGTTAGGGTGTGCTTCGGAAACAGCTCCGGCTCGAACAGCTTGGCTGCGATCATCGTGGTCAGCGCCGAGTTGATGAAGCCGAAATAGGCCGCGCTCTTGATGAAGTAGTTCTCCTCGGTGGCGCGGTACTCTCCGATGATGCCTTCGGTGAGTTCGCTGATCGTGCAGCCGGTCCTCAGGGCGTACTGCCGCAGGAAGTGTGCGCTTTCGGCGGACAGGCGGATGTTGAGGCGCTTCTTGTTGAGTTTCCTTGAGGGCTTCGGGCCGATCATCGCGGGGACCTCGCACGCTGCTCCCGCGCGGCCGAGTTCGGCAGCGAGGCAAGCCATCGTTGGGCTTCCGCAGTCAACACGATCGACTTGTGGCCGATCTTGCGCACCTCGAGGCGGCGCGCCTTGACCTCCTCATAGAAGGTCGTTCGGCTGATCGAGAACTGGGTGCAGAACTGCTTGACCGTCAGGGCCAGCGGCGAGTGTTCGTTGATTTGCATGGATGTCGTCTCCGATGGAAGAGACGACATTGAGTGCGCGGCTGACGGCTTCAGTCAGCAACTATTCGTTGATGAACGGGAATTCAGGATGGTTAGCCGTTCCTTATCTGCGGCTTTGAGCAACGTGCGGATCTGCTTGTCCGACCGATCAGGGTTCGGAAAGAGTTCTTGAAACTTTGCTCGTTTGGCTTCCCACGATTGCGTTCCGGAATAGCTGGCGAGAAACGCAATAGCGGTTGGCATCAGATCGCGCATCCATTGTGTGCGAAGGGCAGCGCTGCGCTTCCCGACCTCAGCCTGTCTGGCGCTGCGCTGCCGGGTATGGTTCTGGTCGCCTAAGGCCTCCTGCGTGCGCGGTGAAACCTCGTGGCAGGCCATCCCCAACGACATGGCAATGGGCGCGACCGTGTCAAACATGTGGGCGATAGCTGGGTCGCGGACTCCCCGGCGAAGCTCGTCGAGGACACTCAAGAGGGTCAAGGCGGCGTCGGTTTGAGTCCGTTTCCGGACCTTCTCTGCCTTGGGTAGCTGGTGCTTAGGGCTGAGCGACGCGGGGTGATCATCGTCAATCAAGGCTTGCGCGGCCAGAAGCATCTGCCGGCACTTCGCAGTCGACCATTCCAGCGCGTTGTTGGGTTGACCTTGGAGGCACAGCAGAAGCTGCCTGTCGGCTTCCGCCTCGAAGGCGTCGGGGTCGTGCAGCAGGTCAGCGGGGGCGGGGAGGGGCGGCGGAGACATACATTCCCCAATCCGCCATCAGTGCTTGCCGCTTTGTGAAAAGATCGCCGCGCCGATAGGCCGCCTCGACCTTGTTGGCGACGGTGTGCGCCAAGGCCATCTCGACGACCTCATTGGGATAGGCCGTGGTCTCGGCCGCCCAATCCCGGAAGGTGCTGCGGAAGCCATGTACGGTCAGGTCGCCGCGCTTCATGCGCTCCAGCGTCTTGAGCATGGCCATGTTGCTCAGCGGTTTTCCGGCACGTAGTCCTGCGAAGAGCGGCGCCTTCGGGTTACCGTCACCTGGCGCGCGAACCAGGGCTGCAACTTGAGGGCAGAGCGGCACACGATGCTCCTTGCCCGCCTTCATCCGCTCGCCCGGAATAGTCCAGACAGATGTCTCAAGGTCGATCTCGCCCCATGTGGCGCCTATGACCTCGCCTGTGCGGGCTGCAGTTAGAATGGCGAACTCCAGCGCTCTCGCTGCCTGGCCGGACTGAGCTCCGAGTTGCTCCATGAACGCGGCCATCTCTCCGAACGGCAGGGCCTTGTGGTGAACCACCTTGGCGACCTTGGCCTTGGCCGGCAGAATCTTGTCGAGGTGGCCTTTCCATCGAGCGGGATTGTCGCCGGATCGGAACCCGCTCACCGCTGCCCAATCCAGCACGCTTTCAATCCGCCCGCGCAGACGGCTCGCCGTTTCCGTCTTCGTGGTCCAGATGGGCTCAAGCGCTTTAACCACCAGACTGGTGTCCACTCGATGGACCGGCACACTGCCGAAGTGCGGTGAAGCGTAGGTCTTGAGCGTGCTGTTCCACTGCGCGGAGTGTTTGGCGTTCCCCCATGCGCCTGCCCGCGTTTTAAGATAGGCGGTGAGAGCCTCGTCGAAGCTCAACACGCGAGCCGCTTCGAGCCTCTGATCAAGGGCGGCCGAGCGCTTCGCTTCGATAGGGTCGATGCCCTTGCGCTTGAGCTTTCGGGCTTCCCGCGCCGCGTCACGGGCTTCAGCCAAGGAGACCGTATGCAGCGGTCCCAAGCCCATCTCCCGCTCTCGCCCACCAAAGCGATATCGGAAGATCCAGGACTTCGAGCCTCCTCGCGCCACTTGGAGGTACAGGCCGGCCCCGTCGGCGTACATGCCAGGCTCCTTGGCACGCTCGACGACCAGCGCCTTGAGGCGATGTATCACTGGCATGTTTAACCCCCGCGCTTACCCACGCATGGATAGCGGATTTGGGCTAACGGGTGCAAGCGGCGGCGAACGCTTAGGGCATGCGCTCTCATTGAGATTATTAACTAAAAGCGCAAATCTGGCCGTTCGCGAACATCTGCGAACAGGCCGGTGGCGGAGAGGGTGGGATTCGAACCCACGGTACCCGTAAAGGCACGCCGCATTTCGAGTGCGGTACATTCGACCACTCTGCCACCTCTCCGCGGGGCCGATATGCGCTTGGTCGAGCGAGGGGCTTCTCTAGTCAAAGGCGGCGCTGGCCGCAAGCGGGTATGGCGAAGAAATACGCCCGGTGGAGAAGGGGCTCAGCGAAGGGCGGGAAGGGCCAGCCCAGGTGCGGGGCCTCCCGCCGGATCGGCGCCGACGAAGCGGAACAGTTCGGCGGGGCGCCCGCCCGTCGCGGCGGTCATCCGGCCGATGGGCGCGACCAGTCCGCTGCGCTCGACCCCGCGGCGGAAATTCTGCTTGTGCAGGGCGAGGCCCGCCACCGCCTCGGCCGCCGCCTGAAGCTCGGACAGGGTGAAGGTTTCGGGCGCCAGGTCGAACAGCACCGGCCGGTATTTCAGCTTGCTGCGCAGCCGACCCAGACCCGTGGCGACGATGCGCCGGTGGTCGGACGCCATGGTCAGGCCGGGAGGCGCGGCGGGCAGGGGCTGGTCCCGGTCGCGCGCGGCCTCGGCCACCAGACCGGCCTCGTACAGCAGCTCATAGCGCTCCAGCACCCGCTCCTCATTCCAGCGGCGGCCGGCGCCGACGGCGAACAGGGTCTGGGTCCGCGAGCGGCGCGCGGCGTCGTCGCCGGCCCACGCCAACAGGGCGGCGTTCAGCGCGTCCAGCAGGGCAGGGCGGCCGCCGCGCCAGTCCTCCCACGGGAAGATGTCGAACAGGCGGGTCCATCCGGCGTCCATACCGGGCGAGGGCGCCGCCTCGGGCGTCAGGGCCAGATAACCGACCGAAATCTCTCGCCGCCGCTCCGGTCCCGGCGTGGCGCGTGGCGCCTCGCGGCCCGCGTCGCCAAAGGTGTAGAGCTGCTCGACGAAGCCGGGGTGAAAGCCGGTCTGGTCGCTGACGAAGGACCGCAGCGCCAGCTCGAACGTGCGGTCGCGGTCCGGATTGAACGGCCCGAACGGCAGGGCCTGCGCGCCGTTGTCGGCATGGGTGGTCAGCACCACCGCCTCGCGTTCGCGCAGGGCGATGACGACCGCCGACAGACCGATGCGCACACCCTGTCCGTCGCCCCCGGTCATGCGGCTATTCCGTATGCCAGGCGTCGGCGGCGGGGATGATGCCGACCGCCTCGGCCAGCACGTGATACCGCTCCAGATAGCGCTGCTGCGCCAGGGCAGGGGGCAGGGGGTCGATGATCAGGTCATAACCGGGCGGCGGCGCGCCGAAGATCTGCAGCGATTCCTTGTGTTCAAACCCGGCCAGTTGCGTCGCTTCGAAGTAGGCGCAGGCGCGGTCGGCCTTCTTGATCAGGGTCTTGATCGTCTGCGGCGTTTTGGGCGGCAACTGGAAGCGCACGTGGATGGCCGTCTCCAGCCGGGCCTCGAAATCCTTGTAGCCCGAGCCCAGCGCCGATTTGAACGGCGAGATCATGTCGCCGATGACGTATTCCGAAGCGTCGTGCAGCAGGGCGGCCAGGCGCCATTTAGGCTCCAGCCCGGGACGGATGTGGGCCGCAATCTCCTCGACCACCAGCGAATGCTGGGCGACGGAAAAGGCGTGCTCGCCGATCGTCTGACCGTTCCAGCGGGCGACGCGAGCCAGGCCGTGGGCGATGTCCTCGATCTCGATGTCGAAGGGCGAGGGATCGAGCAGGTCCAGCCGGCGTCCCGACAGCATGCGCTGCCAGGCGCGGGGCGGTTTGGCGATCGACTTGGTCTTGGGGCGCTCGGCCACGGGTTGATCCTGCTCGCTATGGGCCGGTCAGGTGACCCATCCCGGCGGCGGGATCAAGAGGCAGGCGACTTTCGCCCGCTCAATTCCCGACGTTCAACTCGACCAGTTCGCGCGCGTCGTCGAAGACCGGCTCGCGTTCGCGATCCTTGGACCGCACGGTGGCGACGACGATCGGACCGCCGGCGGGGCCCCGCGCTTCATAGCCGACCAGGCGCCAGCCCGCGACCGACGGGCGGTCGTCCGTCAGCACATAGGTGGCCCGTGTCGCCGCGCCGGGCGCCCGGGTCCGGACCTGGGCGGCGCCATCGTGCGCCTGGATGTCCACGGTCTCGCTGTTGCGCGAGGTGACGTTGACGGTGGCGTTCTTGTCGTCGGCGCGGATGTTCAGGCCGCCGATGCGAATCTGGGCCTTGTCCCCCTGGGCCTCGACCCGGAGGCCGGGCAGGCGGACCTGGGCGTTCTCGCCCTGGGTCTGGATATTGATACCCGGCGCGCGGACATCGACCCGGTCCTCGCTGGCCGGGGATGGCGCGGCGTCAGAAGACGGCGTCGCGGGCGGCGCCGGTGGCGACGGCGGTGCCATGCGACCAGCGGCCTCGGGCAGGTCATTGGCCAGGCGACGTTCAAAGGCGCGCAGGGTCTCGTCAACAGAGGCGCCGTTCAGCTTGACCATGTGCAGGGCCACTTCGGCCCCCCTTGGACCGGCATAGACACACATCGCGCCCCCGGCCTGGGCCGTGCCCTTGCGGGTCAGGGAGCCGAAGGTCTGGGGGCATTGCAGCGTATCGACGACCTTGAGCACGCCGGACGAGGCGTCGCCGCTCTCGCTGGTGGTGATCCGGACCGAAGAGTCGCCGTCGCAGGCGGCCGTCAGGCCGGCCAGCAGGGCGATTGCAACGGAGGTGATACGCATGGCGGTTCCTTCTCTCACCGCCATCTTCCGGCGGGGGGAAGCGTCAATCCAGTGAAATCGCGGTAATCGGAATGGCCGAGCCTGATCAATGATAAGGCGATCGTTTATGATCCCGGCCGCACACCCTCGCGCCGGTTCAGGAAGGCCAGCCGCTCGAACAGGTGCACATCCTGCTCATTCTTCAGCAGGGCCCCGTGCAGCGGCGGGATCAGCTTGCCCGGTGTCTTCTCACGCAGGGTTTCGGGCGAAACGTCATCGACCAGCAGCAGCTTCAGCCAATCCAGCAGTTCCGAGGTCGACGGCTTCTTCTTCAGGCCCGGCGTGTCGCGGATTTCGTAAAAGGTCTTCAGCGCCTCTGACACCAGACGCGGCTTGATGCCGGGGAAGTGCACCTCGACGATGTCCTGCATCGTCTGCGCGTCGGGGAAGCGGATGTAGTGGAAGAAGCAGCGGCGTAGGAAGGCGTCCGGCAGTTCCTTCTCGTTGTTCGAGGTGATGACCACCACGGGGCGGACCTCAGCGTGGATCGTCTCGTCCGTCTCCTGGACGTAGAACTCCATCCGATCGAGTTCCTGCAGCAGGTCGTTGGGGAATTCGATGTCGGCCTTGTCGATCTCGTCGATCAGCAGGACCGGCCGCTGCGGGGCGGTGAACGCCTCCCACAGCTTGCCCTTCTTCAGATAGTTGCGGACGTCGTGGACCCGCGCGTCGCCCAACTGGCTGTCGCGCAGGCGGGATACGGCGTCATATTCATACAGGCCGTTGTGGGCTTTGGTCGTGGACTTGACGTGCCAGGTGATCAGCGGCGCGTTCAGCGCCCGCGCCAGCTCATAGGCCAGCACGGTCTTGCCGGTGCCCGGCTCCCCCTTGATCAGAAGCGGGCGCTCCAGCGCCACAGCGGCGTTGACCGCGACCTTCAGATCGTCCGTCGCGATATAGTTCGCGGTGCCTTCGAACCGGCTCATACGAAAACCTGCTCCATCCTTGCGAACGGAGCAGGTAGCGTATCCGAACGGACGTGAACAGCGATCAGGTGATGCGCTTGGCCGAGACCGGATCGCTGGCGGGGAAGGTTTCCTCAACGCCTTCGTCGATCAGGGCCTCCTGACGGTTTTCGGCGCCGCGCTCCTTGTCCTTCAACTGGTCCGGCTTGCCCACCTCGCGCTTGGCATGTTTGGCTGGCGGGGTGTTGGTGTCGCAGTCTTCCTGAATCCTGGTGGGGTTCTGGGTATGGTTCATGCCGGTTTCTCCTCGGTGTCGGGGCCGTAGCCAAGATCTTCGATGTCATCGTCGGAAAGGCGACGCGATTCCCAGTGGGCCGCGCTGGCCTGGGCGCCACGCTCGTTTTCCATCAGACCGGAATACACGAGCTCGACTTCATCCGGCCCCCGCAGGCCGTTGCTCTCGCCGTCGATCTCTGACACCCGCGCGCCGTCCACGCCCAGCAGGGCGTCGGCCTCGGCCTCGATGCCGTCCAAGGCCAGGGTGTCATCCAGATCGATGTCGTCCTCGTCGAACGGCTCATCGTCGGCGTCGCCCTCGGCCTGGGTGACGTCCAGAACGCCGCCGGCCTCGTCCAGCATCAGGTCGCCTTCGCCCTCATCATCGATGTGGGTTTCGTCAAAGGTTTCAGACTGTTCCTGGTCGTCGCGGGTGTTATCGATCTCGGGCATAAGCGCCTCCCTTCACGAAAGGACAACGCACCGTCGACGGCCGCCGTTCCCGTCTCGTGACGAAGAGAGGGGCGTCTAGGACCAGCGCGCCTCAACCGCCTCGCCCAGGGCGACGCGCATCCGTTCCATGAGTGCGGGCCAGTCGCCCATCGTCTCCATCGGGAAGCAGCGCATATGCGGATAGAAGGGGTAATGGTCCGTCCCCAGCGTGTGCCAGTCGTCCGGCCCCACCGCCATCCAGGTGCGCGCCCCGACCGACGCGGCCAGATTGGTCCCTGCGATCCCCGGCCCGATCACCAGATCGGCGGCCATGGAGATCGCCGCCAGATCCTCCAGATCGTCCTTCAGGTCGAAGGGCGGCGTCCAGATGCTGATGCCGGCCGCCTCGGCTGCGGCCAGATCTTCGGCCACGTCGCCGCACTGCAGGTTGATCATGATACAGCCGGGCGCCGTGAGCACCGGCTTCCACCGCTCGAAGGCCGAGAAATAGCGCGCCCGGGCCCCGCTCAGAACCAGACTCTTCCAGTGAAGACCGATCTTCAGGCCCGGCCCCAGTTTTTCCAGTTCCGCCTTCCAGTGCGCGACTCGAGCCGGATCCGCGACCAGATGCCCGGCCTGGGCAGGGAACGCTTCGACCGTGGGCCTGTATATAGGAGTGAGGGCGCCCAGCGGTATCCAGGCGTCCACGGGCCCATCCTTGGCCGTCCACTCTTCCAGGAAAGGGAGGAAACGGCGTACGCGACCTTCCAGGCTGATGGTGGTGTGAGGCCCGACCACGGCGGTCGGGTGGCTGCGCTGGAACATGTCGACCAGGCGCTTTTCCACCGCGACATACACGCGGCCTTTGGGCCCCACCGCCTCGATCACATCGGCAAGGCAGTTGGCGAAGACCATCTCGTCGGCCAGCCCCTGCTCACCGGCGACCAACAGGGTCTTGCCCGCGATATCCATCTTTGCCGGATCCCAGCGCGGAGAATCCACGATGAAGTGCGGCGCATCCGGCATGTGCGGGTTGAACCGTTCCTCGTAGTCGGCCATGCCGCCGATGATGTCTCCCGTCGCCAGCTTGGCCATGCCGCGGGCCATCACCATCATGGCCCGTTCATAGCCGGGTTCAGCTCCTGGCAGCGCCGCCTCCATGTCCTCCAGCGCGTCGGCAGACCGGCCCAGGCCATGCAGGGCGCTACCCCGGTTGAAGCGGGCCTTGGCGAATTCGGGATTCAGACGCAGGGATTCGTCGAAGAAGGTCATCGACTCGGCCATCTGGCCCTGGTCGCTCAGCACCGAACCCAGCGTGTTCCACAACAGGGCGTGGTGCGGCTCGATCTGGATCAGTTGGCTCAGCAGTTCGATGGCCTCGGAATAACGCTTCTGCTCGCGCAGCAGGGAGGCCAGGTTATTGGTCGCCTCAACGTGACCCGGGTTGGCCGCCAGGAAACGGCGCTGAAGCTTCTCCGAAATGTCCTTATAGCCCAGCCGCTGGGCCAGGCGCGCGAGGTCGTGCGCGACCTCCGTCTCGTCCGGCAACAGTTTCACGGCCGCCTCATAGGCCGAGATCGCCTGGACGAAATGCCCCAGCTTTTCGCGGCAGATGGCCAAGGCGTGCCAAGCCTGTCCCATGCGTTCGTCGTGCTCCAGCGCCTTCAGCGCGCGGCGGCTGCCGGCCTCGAAATCGTGGACGCGGATGGCGGCGACGGCCGAGCGCACCAGGTCCAGCGCCTTGCGCTGCCCACCCTTCATGCTCGCTATCTCTTGCGACAGCCTGCGAATTGAATCAGGCGAGGCGGCGTCGCCGGCAGGACCGTAGACGCCCGGCACACGCGCTGCAAAGACAGGCACGCCGTTGGCGAGGGGGGAGATGTCGACAGGCATGGGCGCTCCGGAGATTGCAACCTCAAACTGCCCCAGGGGTCACTAGGAGATGGTTAACCACGCCTGTTTAGGTTGCCTTTGTTTCCCCACCTCTATCGATGACGCCAGCAGGCGCGCAGGAGATGACGCCGGATGCCCTTGAAGCTGTCGCTGAAACCCGGCGAAAAGTTCGTTCTGAACGGCGCTGTGGTCCAGAATGGCGATCGCCGTGGTGTGCTGATCCTCCAGAACAAGGCCAGCGTCCTTCGCGAGAAGGACATCATGCAGGCCGAAGAGGTGAACACGCCGGCCCGCCGCATCTATTTCCCGGTCATGATGATGTATCTGGACGAGGGCGGCGCATCGAAGCTGCACGACGAGTTCGCCACGCGTCTGTCAGAGTTCATGAACGCCTCGCGTAATCCCGAGATCATGCAGGATTGCATCGCCGCCTCGCGTCACGTCATGGCGCGGGAATACTACAAGGCGTTGATGGTGGCCCGGAAGCTGGTCGACTACGAGGATTTGAGGTTGGGGAATGTCGCTTCAGGCGTACAAGACAGCAGCCACCAGGGCTGAATCTCCGCGTGAGATGGAGTACCGGCTGTTCGGCCAGGTGACGCGCGCCCTGCTGGCGGCGTCGCAGGCGGATCCGACGGACATCGCCACGCGGATCGACGCGCTGGACTGGAACCGCCGTCTCTGGTCGACGCTGGCCACGGACTGCAGCGATCCCGACAACGCCATGCCCAAACCGCTGCGCGCGCAGATAATCTCGCTCAGCCTGTTCATCAGTCGGCACTCTTCCGCTGTGATGCGCGGCGAGGAGGATTTCGAGCCGCTGATCGATATCAACCGCATGATCATGCAGGGCCTGGCGCCTGCGGGCGGCGCCCAGGCGGCCTGATCGCCCTTGCCGGGCGCTCGGCAAAGTTTGACCGGCTCTTAGGCCGGTCTCTGACATAACTATTGATAATCAAGGGGATCGGGCGCGTCGCGTTCGGTCCCTTTCTTGCGTGTGCGCGTGTGAACCAAAAGGTTCGCGGCCAGAAGGCCGTAACCCCACCGACCAGAATGGAAGGATGCCGCATGCTCTCGGGCTCGGTTAACACCAACGTGGGCGCGATGATCGCGCTCCAGAACCTGAACGCGACCAACGCCGATCTGGCGACGACCCAGAACCGGATCAACACCGGCAAAAAGGTCGCCACCGCCAAGGACAACGGGGCCATCTGGGCTATCGCCCAGGGGCAACGGGCCGAGATCGGCGCGCTGAACGCGGTTAGCCAGTCGCTCGCCCGTGGCATCGCTGCGGTCGATGTGTCGCTCGCCGCCGGCGAGTCGATTTCCGACTTGCTGCTGCAGATGAAGGAGAAGGCTCTGGCGGCGAAGGATTCGTCGCTGAAGACCGCCTCACGCGAGGCGCTGAACGAGGAATTCAAGGCGCTGCGCGATCAGATCGCCAGCGTGGCTTCGAACGCCAGCTTCAACGGGTTGAACCTGCTGGAGGCCGGCGCGACAGGCTTCCAGGCCCTGGCGAACGCGAACGGCACCGCTGTGCTGTCCGTCAAGCCGGAGGTCATGGCCCTTGGAAGCGCCAATGTCACCGTGACGGCCTCCATGGAGATCGATGCGGTGACCACGGCGTCGGCCGCGATGGCGGCGGTGGATACGTCCATCGCCAATGTGTCCAGCGCCCTGGCGCGCTTGGGCACGACGTCGAAGTCGCTCGGCACCCACCAGACGTTCGTCGGGAAACTGATGGACTCACTGGAATCCGGGGTGGGCAATCTCGTGGATGCGGATCTGGCGAAGGAAAGCGCAAGGCTCCAGTCGCTGCAGACAAAGCAGCAGTTGGGCGTCCAGGCGCTGGGCATCGCCAACCAGACGCCGCAAATCCTTCTGTCGCTGTTCCGCTAGGCGTTCAGGACATCAACGCCGGAGAGGGTGACCTCTCCGGCGTTTCTCTTTTCACGAAATCGGGAGCGGCCTTGGCGGTAACGCCCGACGCACCCTACCTTGGCCCTCCCTGTTCAACAGTCGAAAGGAGGTGATCCAGTGTCTCATTGTCATCAATCGCGTGTGGCGGCCGCGACCCTGGTCCTCGGAGAGGTCCGGGCCTGACCTTTTGGTTGGCGCTGACGCCCCCGGGCGTCCTGAGCGCTATTCAGGCTGAGTTGTGGTCCGGCCGCTCGCGGTCAGACAATGAAGCGCCGCCGGGTTCGCCCCGGCGGCGCTTTCATTTTTGAAGGACGCTACCGCCCTTCCGACTGCTTGAGCAGACGATCAGAACAGGTTGGCGAACCAGGCGGCCGTGTTGCTGACGATGGCCACGACGGTGGCCCAGATCAGCACCAGATAGACCCCGCAGATCGCCGTGCCGATCAGGCCGGCGATCACCGCGAAACCGTCGCGCTGAATGATGGCCAGACCAAAGATCGCCAGCGTCAGGCCCGGCAAGGCGTCCCCGAACGGCACCGGCAGCGCCATCATCATCGCCAGCAGGATGCAGATCACGCCGACGGCCACGTCCGCGACTTCGCCAGTCAACGCAGGCCAGCGGGGGCGGGTCAGCCGCTCCACCTGGCGCAGACGCGGCAGGATTTTCTGGCTGGCCGTACGATAGGTCGCACGACTGAACGACAGCCGCAGCAGCCAGCGCGGTAGCCACACCTTGTCCCGCTGCAGCGCCAGTTCGGCCGCGATCAGGATGATCGGCACGGAAAACACCGCCTTGCCGCCCGGCGGCCACGGAAACAGCGCCATCAGCGCCAGCATCAGGATGACCGCGCCAAAGCCGCGCTCGCCGAAGCCTTCGATCATCTCGCGCAGCGACAGCTTGGGATTGTCACCATGACCCAATCCCTCCAGCACGTCGGAAAACGAGCAGGTTTCGTCAGGCGGCGGTGCGGTGACCTGGCTCATGCGGCGGGACTCAAGACGGCGGACCGCAAAGGTAGGAGGAGGGATGGGGTGACGCCATCCTCACATCTACCAACAGGCCTTAATCTTTCGTCACATGCTCAGGTTTGCCCTTGCGCCGGGTATGGGCGAATTCCTCGAGCTGCGTCTCGCTCATCGACTCCATCATCGATTTCGAGGCGCCCTTCAGCTTTGACTTCGGCGTGTCGCCCCGCTTGGCCGACAGGGCGGCGCCTGCGGCCTTTTGCTGGGCGGCGGACTTGGCGGGCATGGCGCGTCTCCTTTCGAGAAGGAAGCAACAGCCGACCCGCCGCCCGGTTCCGTCAGCCTCCCAGCAGTTCGCGCCCGATCAGGAAGCGGCGGATTTCGTTGGTGCCGGCGCCGATGTCGTACAGCTTGGCGTCGCGGACCAGCCGCTCGACCGGCCATTCCTTCGTATAGCCGGCGCCGCCCAGGGCCTGGACGGCCTCCAGCGACACCTTCACCGCGTTCTCGCTGGCCAGCAGGATCGCGCCCGCCGCGTCATAGCGGGTGGTTTTGCCCTGGTCGCAGGCGCGGGCCACAGCATAGACATAGGTCCGGGCGCTGTTCAGGGCGACGTACATGTCGGCGACCTTGGCCTGCATCAGCTGGAAGCTGCCGATCGCCTTGCCGAACTGCTTGCGCTCGCGGACGTACGGCAGGACCACGTCCAGCGCCGCCTGCATGATGCCCAGCGGCCCGGCCGACAGCACCGCCCGCTCATAGTCCAGGCCGCTCATCAGCACGGCCGCGCCGCGCCCTTCGCCGCCCATGATGTTCTCTTCCGGGATCTCGCAATCCTCGAACACCAGTTCGGCGGTGTCCGAGCCGCGCATGCCCATCTTGTCCAGCTTCTTCGAGACGCTGAACCCCTTCATGCCCTTCTCGACCAGGAAGGCGGTGACGCCGCCGTTGCCCTCGCCTGTGCGGGCATAGACCACCAGGGTCTCGGCGTGCGGCGCGTTGGTGATCCAGAATTTCGTGCCGTTCAGGACGTAGCGGTCGCCCTTCTTCACCGCTTGGGTGCGCATCGACATGACGTCCGAGCCCGACCCGACCTCGGACATGGCCAACGAGCCGACGTGTTCGCCCGAGATCAGCTTGGGCAGATACTTCGCCTTCTGCTCGGGCGTGCCCCAGCGGCGGATCTGGTTGACGCACAGGTTCGAGTGGGCGCCGTAGCTCAGGCCGATCGAGGCCGAGGCGCGGGACACCTCCTCCATCGCCACGACGTGTTCCAGATAGCCCAGGCCCAGGCCGCCGAACTCTTCTTCCACCGTGATGCCGTGCAGGCCCAGCTCGCCCATTTCGGGCCACAGGTCGCGGGCGAACTCGTTCTTCTCGTCGATCTCGGCGGCGCGCGGCGCCAACCGGTCAGCGGCCCAGCGGGCGGTAGTTTCGCGAATGGCGTCGGCGGTTTCGCCGAGGCCGAATTCCATGGATTGGGGCGCGTTGGGAATGCTCATGAGCGCGGGCGTAGCATCCCGCGCGCCGCTTCGCAAAACCGGCTCAGCCGCGGGCGTTCTGGCCCCAGCGACGATACAGATTATAGCCCGACACGCCGACGCAGACGGCGGCGATGACGGCCAGTACCCAACCGATCATGGTCGTTTCCCGCCCGCCGACCGCTTGATCCCCGGCCAGTCGGAACGCCGCCATCGCCGCGCCGAACGAGGCCAGACCGACCCCGCCCATGACCAGAAAGGCGCCCGTCTCGCTCCAGTCGAACCGGCCGGACGGCGGCGTGGCGTCCGCCTCATGGCGCAGCACAGGGGCAAAGTCCGAGGCCGTGATGCCTTCATGCAGGAACAGGCCGTCCTGGTCCGGGCGATCGGTCTGGCGGCGTTCCCACACCGGGCGCTGGATGACCTCAGGCTCGATCGACGGCGGCGCGGTCAGCACCAGAGGCGGCGGCGCCAATTCATTGGCCAGCGGCGGGAAGGGCGAGGGTGCGCCGGGCGTAAAGCTGGGCGCATGCGGCGCCGGGCCGTCGTCAATGACAGGCGAGACTTCAGTGAAGCCGGGACCCTCGGCCGGCGCGCGCCAAGCGGGGATCGGCGCCCCCTCGACCGCCGACGGCGCGACAGTCATGGGGGGGAAGGCGGGGGTCACGACGGGCGCAGATGCGGCCTCGATCTCCGGCGCACGGATCACCGGCGGCAACGTGCCGGCCATCGGGGTCGCATACGGCGAATAGCGCAGCATCTGGTGCGCCATGGACGGCGCGTCGGCGGAGCGGGCAGGCTCGGGAAGGGGGACCGGCGCCACGTTCGGCTCATCAGCCTGTTCGACCGGGGCCGGAACCGGCGCCATCGCCGAAGCCGGGGCGAACTCCATTGGAGCGGGCGCCGACAGCAGGTCGGCCAGGGCCACCGGCGCGGACGGGTCGGCCACGAACAGCGCCCGCTCGGCCCGGCGACGGCGCACATGGGCGTCGGCGGGCTGGGGCTGGGGCCAGCCGATCAGGGCGTCGCCCGCGCGCGCCGTCTCGCCCGCCTTCAGCCGCGCCAGCACGTCCGATTTCAGGAATCGCTCGACCCCGACCGAAAAGGCGAAACTGGCCAGGGCGTCGAACTGGTGCTGGTTCAGGTCGGAGGGGGCGTTGTCGCCGACGGCGGCCACCACCGGGATCAGGTCGTATTGCAGCAGCAGTTCGGCGTCCGGCTCGCTGACGCTCAAGCCCTCGCGGGCCGAGGCGGTGTGGCCATAGCCAATCGTCCACTGTCCGTCCTCACGACGAACCGCGACGGGACGAAAGCCCTCAAAACTCTTGATGAGGATGATCCCTGCGCGGGAGACCTTCATGCGTTTGCCGACTTCGGACACCGGATTGACCCATATCGAGACGAGACGCTCGCCTGACGGGAGACCCAGCAAACAGCGGGCCGTCCGGTTCCCTAAAGCAGCACGATCGTGGCCAGACCGAGGAAGATCAGGAAGCCGAAGAAATCCGTCGTCGCCGTCACGAACACCGCCGAGGACACCGCCGGGTCGAACTTCAGCCTGGACAGGGTCACCGGCGTCAGCACCCCGACGCTGGCCGCGACCAGCAGGTTCAGCACCATGGCGACCGCGATCACCACGCCGATGCGCCAGTCTTCGTCCCAGAACCACAGCCCGGCCGCCAGACCGATCAGCGGCGCCAGCACCAGCCCGTTGGCCAGGCCCACCGCCATCTCGCGCCAGAACGTCCGCGTCGTGTTCGAAGCGTTCAGTTCACGCGTGGCCAGCGCCCGGACCGTAACGGCCAGCGCCTGTGTGCCCGCATTGCCGCCGATGGCCGAAACGATCGGCATCAGCACCGCCAGCGCGACGATCTGCTGGATCGTGCCTTCGAAGAAGGCGATGACGCCCGCGCCGATGACTGCCGTGAACAGGTTAATCGCCAGCCACGGTACGCGACCGCGCACGATCTCGGCCACGCCGGACGAGCGGTCCTCATCGGACACGCCGGCCATCCGCAGGATGTCCTCGCGGTTCTCTTCCTGAATGATGTTGACGATGTCGTCGACGGTGATCTGACCGACCAGCCGTCCGCCGGCGTCCACGACGGGGGCCGAGATCAGGTGGTATTTCTCGAAGATGTAGGCGACCTCTTCCTGGTCGACGGTCACCTCGATCTCGTTGACCGGCTCCATCAGTTCGGTCAGCGACGTGGCGCGCGGGCTGCGCAGCAGGCGGCTGATCGCCACCCCGCCGATCGGCTTGTTCAGCGGATCGACCACATAGATGTCGAAGAATAGCTCGGGCAGGTCCTCACCCTGGGCCCGGACGTGGTCGATGGTGTCGCCGACGTTCCAGAATTGCGGCGCGGCCATGAACTCGCGCTGCATCAGGCGGCCGGCCGAATCCTCGGCATAGCCCAGCGAGCTTTCGATCGCGGCGCGGTCGACCTCGGGCATGGCGGCCAGCACCTTTTCGCGCTGGTCGTCCTCCAGGTCCTCGACCACGGCGGCGGCGTCGTCGGAATCCAGCTCCTGCAGCGCCTCGGCCAGCGTCAGGTGAGGGACGCGCTCCAGCACCTCCTCGCGGATGCCGTCGTCCAGTTCGGGCAGGGTGTCGGCCAGCAGGTCCGGCGGCAGCCACTGCACCACCACGGCCCGGTGCTCGGCCGTCAGGAAGCCCATCAGATCGGCCACGTCGGCGGGGTGCAGGTCTTCCAGCAGGCCGCGCAGACGCATGCCGTCGCCGTCGTCGGCGGCGTCCACGACCTTTTCGACGAAGCCCGCCGTCAGGGCGTAGTCCCCGCCCAGGGCGACGTGGTCTTCGGTTTCGATGTCGGGGTCAGGGGCCAGGGAGGCGGAATCCGTGTGAGTCACGTGTCTGCCTCCCTGAAAATGATCAGCTGATGTTAGCCGAGATTCGCCCTGTCAGATCAGATGGTGCGGTCGAGAAGACTCGAACTTCCACGGGTTGCCCCACAGCGACCTCAACGCTGCGCGTCTACCAATTCCGCCACGACCGCTCGCATCGGAGCGGGGGCAATAGCGGAGACGTTGCGGAAAGGGAAGGGGGTTTGCTCAACCGAAGTGTGAGCCGGTGGACCGCTGATCGCTCGCCGTGTTCAACATAGGCGATGAGCCACGACCTAGACCTTTCGCCGGATACGCACTGCCTGCGCAATCCCAGCTTCCACGACGGCGCCGTCACTGGCCTTCTGGTGGATGGCGACAAGGCTGTTGTGCTGCTGCGGACAGTCGAGCGGGAGGATTACCGGCTCGAGCTTTCTGGTGTTCGGGCGCTGGTAGGGAATGATATTCGGGAGGGCAATATCATCTCGCACATAGAGGTGGTTGCAAGGCGGCGTCCCGATTTGTCTTGGCTGACGCCACTGTTCGTCGAGCCGCATCCTTCCGCCGAAGATCTGTATCGCCGGCAGTATGAGGACCGTCTCCGCAACATCGCCGACCTTGTGGTGAGTGGAGAAGCTTGCCTCATCGCAATCACGCCGTCGTATGGCTGCGAATTGTTGGCCTTGTGCGAAGGCGTGGCGCTCTTCCGGACTCAGGCGAACTTTGGCGTTCCTACGTCATGAGCCTCGACTACCTTCACCTTATCCCCGGTCAGTCGCCGCCGACGGTCGAAGCCCGACCTCATCGGGCGATGCTGGTGCTGGAAAACAAGGTCGATCCGGCTTGGCACGGTCTGATCAGCAACTGGCTCGTGGCGAGCGGCTGCTTCTACATGATGGCGTGGGGCGAGGAATGCAGTCTCTGGGACGACAGCGTCGATTGGGCGGCCCTGGACGCCTGTGACTTCGGCGATGTTCCCGATGACGAGTTCATCATGACCACCTGGCATCAAGAGACGCTGGCCGAAGCCTTCTGGTTCGCTGGCCATGCCGCGCACCACCCGACCGTGCCGCTGCCGGACCTGCGGATCATCCACATCGCAGAACAGCCGCGTCGCGATGAGTTGCTGGCCGCCTATGCCGAGGCGCAGGCGCTGGACTGAAGCCTCAGGCCGCCCCGGCCATGAAGTCGTACAGGTCGGCCGGGCGGGTGACGGTGATAGCGATGCGGTCCTCGCGGATCTCGATCTCGCCGCGCGCCACGGGGTGGTTGTTGGCCAGGATCCAGACCTCGTCCTTTTCCGACGCGTCCAGCGGGATCACCGCGCCGCGGCCCATCTTCAGCAGTTGGGACATGGGCAGCACGGATCGGCCCAGGACCACCGAGATTTCAACGTCGACGGCTTCGATCTGGCTCACGGGATACTCTGAAACGCTGACGGATACAGGACGCTGGTGTTGCATGGCGGCCCCCGCGCCTACATTGAGGGCCTCATGCTTGCTGAGCCGTTAAGCCTGTTGCCGAAACTTCGCCGTATCGACGGCGCGCCCGTGCAATGGGCGGTCTCGTCCGGCTATGTCGACTATCCCGCCGCCGTCGCCGCGATGGAGGCGCGGGCCGCCGCCATCGCCGAGGGCGCGGCGCCGGAATTGGTCTGGCTGCTGGAGCATCCGCCGCTTTACACCGCCGGGGTGTCGTCAAAGGACGATGATCTGCTGACGCCCGACCGCTTTCCCGTCCATCGCACGGGGCGGGGCGGGCAGTTCACCTATCACGGGCCGGGCCAGCGCGTGGCCTATGTCATGCTGGACCTGAACGCGCGCGGGCGTGACGTCCGCACCTTCGTGCGCGGGCTGGAGCAATGGGTCATCGGCGCCCTGGGCCGGTTCAGCGTCCCCGCCGACGTCCGCGACGGCCGCGTCGGCGTCTGGGTCGAGCGCAAGGGCCCCGGCTGGAGCCGTGAGGACAAGATCGCCGCCATCGGCGTCAAGGTTCGCAAATGGGTCAGCTTCCACGGCATCAGCCTGAACGTCGAACCGGATCTGGACCATTTCGGCGGCATCGTGCCCTGCGGCATCAGCGAGCACGGCGTCACCAGCCTGATCGACCTGGGCGTGCTGGCCACGATGGACGAGGCGGACGCGGCGCTGAAGTCTTCGTTCGAGGCGATCTTCGGCCCGGTTCAGTCGGCCGACGCGCCGGTCTGACCTGTTGTGATTATTGATCGGCCACACCGATGCCCTTGGGCGACGGACCGTAGCGATTGGGTCCGGGCGTTCCGTCCAGAAGACCCAGGGTAACTGTCAGCCACACGGCGCCTCCCAAGAGCACCAGGCTCAGGATGCTCATGGCTGGTCCCCAGAGCGGATCAACCGCTGAACCCATTCCTGGGGGCGCTAGGCGATCTCCAAAAATTAGGAAATCCGACAGCAGGGAGAAGATGAAATACACCCACACCAACCAACCCGAATTGTTGCGGTCATGCTCTCGCCTGAGGCACAGGATCAGCATGGGCCAGTAAAATACCAGAGCGACCAAAGATATAAATGTAGCAGTGGCTATAAAACGAGGTGATTTCGATGGTATCTCGCCTAATTGCAGAAGCATGGTTACGCCGATAAAGCCGTCACCAAGGATCAAGCTCGCGCCTGCTAGCTGAATGAAGAGACATAAGGCGGCTAAGCCAAGCGAAATCAGCCAGAAGTCCCGACGTCTCAAGCGGCCTCGCGCCACGAACAACTCCGTAACAGCTGACTTCATCACCGATGCGCCCCGAATCTCATACCTGAGGTTGAGGTCTTTGTTTGCCGTGTCAATCGGCGCTAGAAGGCGCGCCATAGCGGTTGAACGCTTTCTGCCCCGGCAGGATCGCCAGATCGACGACCACGGCCAGCAGCAGCGCGGCCCACAGCCAGTCCAGCGGCGCCTCGGGCCAGCTTGAACCCTGCGGCCAGCAGATGGCGAAGGCGATCAGGATCGGCCCGCTCCACCAGCCTGACCGTCCCCGGTCATGCAGCCGTTGCGACAGCACGCAGGCGCTTAAGTAGAACAGCGCCGCCCCGACCAGCCAGCCGGTCCAGCGCTGCACGAAGCCCGGCGCCAGCAGGTCGAACGCCGCCCACACCGCGATCAGCGGCAGCACGCCCGCGATAAAGGCCGCGCGCCCGATCCGGCCGCTGGAGTGCAGATACAGATCTGACAGGGCGGCCACGACGGGGCTCAGCCGAACTCGACCAGCACGTCGTCGGCGGCGACGGGGTCGCCCGCCTTGGCGCTGACGGCCTTCACCACGCCGTCGCGTTCGGCCTTGAGGATGTTTTGCATCTTCATAGCCTCGATGATGGCGACGGTCTCGCCGGCCTTCACCTCCTGACCGGCGGTCACGGGGATGGCCACGACCAGCCCCGGCATGGGCGACAGCACCAGTTTCGAGGTGTCCGCCGCCTGTTTTTCGGGCAGGCGCGCATAGAAGTCGGCGGCGCGCGGCGTCATCACACGCACCCGTGCCCGGGCGGCGCGGTGGCGGATGTCAAAGCCGTCGGCGGTGCGCTTCACCTCGGCGGTGAAGGCCTCGTCGTCCAGCACGGCCTTGAACTGGGCCTGGCCCGGCCGCCAGTCGATCTCGGTCAGGACCAGGTCCTCTTCTTCCAGCGACACGACCAGATCCTCGGCCTCGTCATAGGACAGGGACACGGCGTGCGCCTCGCGGTCGATCAGCACGGTCCAGTCGGTGCGCTCGCTGGGATCGCCGGCCTGCTCGGCCAGCACTTCGTTCATGGCCGTGGCGGCGGCAATGAAGATCGCCTTCTGACGGTCGGACGGGGTCAGGCCGTGGAAGCCGTCGGGGAATTCGTCCTTGATATAGCTGGTGGACAGCTGGCCCGACTGGAACCGCTGCTGGTCCATCACGGCCGACAGGAAGGGCACGTTGTGGCCCAACCCCGACAGGTGGGTGTCCTCCAGCGCCCGGGCCATGCCGGTCAGCGCCGCCTCACGCGTCTCGCCCCAGGCGCACAGCTTGGCGATCATGGGGTCGTAGAACATGCTGATCTCGTCGCCCTCGCGGACGCCGGAATCGTTGCGGACGGTATAGTCGCCCTGATCGCCTTCCTGGGGCTGCTCATAGCGCACAAGGCGGCCGATCGACGGCAGGAAGCCACGATAGGGGTCCTCGGCATAGATGCGGCTCTCGATGGCCCAGCCGTTGATCGACAGGTCGTCCTGTTTGAACGCCAGCTTTTCGCCCCAGGCGGACCGGATCATCTGCTCGACCAGATCGACCCCGGTGATCAGCTCCGTCACCGGATGTTCCACCTGAAGACGGGTGTTCATCTCAAGGAAATAGAACGATTTATCCTGTCCGGCGACGAACTCGACCGTGCCGGCGCTGTCATAGTTCACGGCCTGGGCCAAGGCGACGGCCTGGGCGCCCATCGCCATACGCGTGGCCTCGTCCAGCAGGGGAGACGGCGCCTCTTCGATGACCTTCTGGTTCCGGCGCTGGATCGAGCATTCGCGCTCGAATAGGTGGACGACATTGCCGTGCTTGTCGCCCATCACCTGAATCTCGATGTGGCGCGGGTCGATGATGAATTTTTCCAGGAAGACCCGGTCGTCGCCAAAGGCGTTCAGCGCCTCGGCCTTCACCGCCGCGAATCCCTCGGCCATGTCGTCGTCGCCATGGGCGACGCGGATGCCCTTGCCGCCGCCGCCGGCCGAGGCCTTGATCATGACCGGATAGCCGATCTCGCGGGCGATGGTGACCGCCTCTTCCGGCGTGTCGATCAGGCCCATGTGCCCCGGAACGGTGCTGACGCCCGCCTCGGCGGCGAATTTCTTGGAGGTGATCTTGTCGCCCATGGCGTCGATCGCCTCGGGGTTCGGGCCGATGAAGGCGATGCCTTCGTCCTTTAGCCGCCGCGCAAAGCCGGCGTTTTCACTCAGGAAGCCAAAGCCCGGGTGCACCGCCTCGGCGCCCGTCTGCTTCACCGCCTCCACGATCTTGTCGGCCAGCAGATAGGACTGGTTGGCGGGGGCGGGCCCGATCAGCACCGCCTCGTCGGCCATCTCGACCGCCAGCGATCCGGCGTCGGCCTCGGAATAGACCTGCACCGTCCGGATGCCCATCTTGCGGCACGTCTTGATGATGCGAACCGCGATCTCGCCCCGGTTGGCGATCAGAATCTTGGAGAACATGCGCTGGCCTGAAACCGTTCGTGAACTACGCGCTCCGATTAGGACGCCGGGCCCGGCGAGTAAACCGGCGCACGCGACAGGGCGTCGCGCGAAGCCCTTTCCTGACCCACAGGGGGTTGGCAGGCACCGCGGCGATAGGGTTTAACACGTCCGAACCGCGTTTTAGACGGCCGGGAGACCTCCTCTACTATGAACCGCCTTTTCATCGCCGCCTCGGCCTTCGCCATGGTGGTCGCCTCCGGCGCCGCCTCCGCCCAGGATTTCCGCGGCCTTGCGCTGCAGGACCTGACCACGGTCCATGACACCCTGCGCGACAACCATCCTGCCGCCGTGACCCAGGGCGCCGAGGGCGACGCCTTCCGCGCCTGGCTGGACGCCGGCCTGACGCAGGCCCAGGCCAAGGCCGGTCAGGTCAACAGCGGCGACAGCCATGCCTATGCCCTGCGCTGGTACGCCAACGGCTTCCGTGACGCGAACATCGCCACCCGCCAGACCTACGAAGGCCTGGGCCCGTACTTCGCGACTAGCTGGCCCGGCGTGGCCACCGCCTGGCGCAACGGCCAGTATGTCGTCTCCTACGTCCAGCCGGGCGTGCGCGGCCTGCCGCCGCTGGGCGCCGTGCTCAAGAGCTGCAACCTGCAGCCCATTGAGGACATCGCCAAGGCCAAGCTGGACCAGTTCGAAGGCGACCTGACGACCGAGGCCGGCCGCGTCCGCACCGCACCCTATCTGCTGTGGAACCGCAACAATCCGATGGCCGGCGGCGTGCCGTCCGTCTGTGAATTCACCGTCGGTCGCCGTGACCGCGAGTTCACCCTGAAGCCGGTCGAGGCGAACCCCGCCAACCTCGAGGCCGCCTATCGCGCCTCGGTCTTCACCCCCGGCCCGGCGCCGCTGGCGGTCGAGACGGTGAACGGCCGCCCGTGGGTCCGCGTCAATTCGCTGGCCGACGACGCCGCCTGGGACGCCTTCTACGCCCAGGTCGAGGCCCAGGCCGCGGCCATCCGCGGGCCGCAGGGCTTCGTGCTGGACCTGCGCGGTGCGCGCGGCGACTCGCTCAACGCCACGGCGCGTGGCTATGGTCTGGCCAACCGCATATGGACGCCGGAGTTCACCGTCAGCCGCCAGCCGGAAGCGGGCTCGATCACCTATCGCGCCACCGCCGCCAACCGCCAGTGGTTCGTCGACACCCTGACCCGCATGCAGGCTGATCCGCGCTTCGTGCAGGAATCGGCTCCGGTCATCGAACAGACCCAGGCCATCGTCGCGGCCTTCGACGCCGCCATCGCCGCCAACCAGCCGACCTTCGTCATGCCGGGCCGCCCGGCCGTGGCCGACGCCGGCACGGCCAATCCGGTCGCTGGTCAGGTCGTCGTTCTGGTGGACGCCGGCTGCTCGGGCGGCTGCCTGGACACGCTGGACCTGCTGACGCGCCTGCCGAACGTGCGTCTGGCCGGTTCGACCACGGCGGTGGACTCGATCTTCATCGAGCCGACCACCCTGCGCCTGCCGTCCAACTATGCGGACCTGTCGTACGGTCACAAGGCCTGGACCACGCGTCAGCGTGGCAACAACAAGCCCTATACGCCGGAATCGGGTCTGACCTTCACGGGTAACCCGGCCGATGAAGCCGCCGTCCAGACTTGGGTCGGCACGCTCTTCTAAGGGCGCTACCGCGCTTCGCGCTACTTGAGCGCAAGACGTCCTAGGAGCGCTACCGCGCTTCGCGCTACTTGAGCGCAAGACTTCCAAAGGCCCGGATGGTGGAACCGCCGTCCGGGCCTTCCTATTTGGAGATCATGACCGATCTCTCCCCTGACACCCTCCGCTCCGCTTCAGGTTTCGACCTGACGCCGCCCAGTGACAGCCAGCGCGTGGCGCTGGAGGCCGATCTGTCGGTTGAAGAAAAGCGCGTCCTGCTGGCCCATGGCACCGAGGCGCCGTTTTGTGGGACCCTGCTGGGCGAGAAACGGGCAGGGGTCTTCTGCTGCCGGGAATGCGGCCTGCCGCTGTTCCGCGCAGGCACAAAGTTCGAAAGCGGAACCGGCTGGCCCAGCTTCACCGAACCCGTCGATCCGGCCCACGTCCGCGAGGTGCGAGACACCAGCTACGGGATGGTGCGCGTCGAGACCCGCTGCGCCCGTTGCGACAGTCATCAGGGTCACGTCTTCCCCGACGGCCCGCCGCCCAGCGGTCAACGTTATTGCATCAACTCGGTCGCCCTGACCTTCGTGCCCGAGGGGTATCGCCTGCCCGATCCGCTGGGGCGCGGCGACGGAACCGCCTGACCTTGGCCTCAATCGGGGCTAGGATGAGGGACGAAAGGGAGACATCGGCATGATCGCTCTGCTGCTCGCCGCCGGACTGATGGTCGCGCCTGATCCCGACGGCGTCATCGCCACCGCGAATCGCGACCTGCCGCCCCTGACGGCCGAAGCCGCCCCGACGACCGATTCCCTGCCTCGCGCCGTTCAGGCCGCCACAGCGCACGGCCTGACCACGGATCAACAGATCAGCCAATGGCTGGCGGCCGCCGCCGAGGCGCCCGCGCCCTACAGCCTGACCGAGGAACCGCGCGACGATCGTCAGGTTCACGGCACGGTCAGCGCGGGAATCGGCACCGGCGGTTATCGCGACTACGCCGCATCGGTGTCCCTGCCGATCGGCGACAGCGGGCGACTGGACCTGCACTACCGCCAGACCGAGAACGACCGCTACGGCTACGGGCCCTATGACTACGACCCGTTCTCGCCCTACGGCCGCTACCGCAGCCGGTCGGTGGGCGCGGGGGTCACACTGCCCTGATCTGACGGCTTCGGGTCGGAACGACAAAAGGCCCGACCGTATGGTCGGGCCTTTCGCTTGTGGTGGTGCCGCCGGGGGGAATCGAACCCACGACCTCAGCCTTACCAAGGATGCGCTCTACCACTGAGCTACGGCGGCGAAATCTGAGGAAGCGGCCGTATAGCCAAACCCTTGGCGGGGGGGAAGTGCATTTTCTCGTTGAACTGAACTTTTCGCGGCGCTTGTCTGATCCGATGAAATCCGATCCCCCGTCGCCCCTGTCCGAGGTCGAGCGCGAAAAGGCTGAAAAGGCGGCGCGTCTGGCCCAGGCCCTGCGCGCCAACCTGCGCCGCCGCAAGGCGGGACAGACGGCCCCGCCGGACAAGGACATTGACTGAATGTCATCGCCCGGCCTCGCTTCGGCCTTTCGCAGGAGCGAAGGCCCGCGCTAGATAGTCGATCCGCCGTCGCCAAACGTGGTCTCGGCGCGCGCTCAAGGACCCCATGGACAGCATCGCCCTTCACGGCGGCGCCCAACTGAACGGTGAAATCCCCGTCAGTGGCGCCAAGAACTCCGCCATCAAGCTGATGGCCGCCTCGATCCTGACGGATCAGCCCCTGCTGCTGACCAATATGCCGCGCCTGGCTGACACCAAATTCCTGGGTCAACTGCTGCGCCAGTTCGGCGTCGAGGTGACCGAGCGTGAGGGCGCGAACGGCCAGGAGACCCTGTTCCACGCCGCCGACCTGACCTCGACCTTCGCCCCTTATGATCTGGTCCGCCAGATGCGGGCCTCGTTCAACGTGTTGGGGCCGCTGCTGGCCCGCACCGGCCACGCCAAGGTTTCGCTGCCGGGCGGCTGCACCATCGGCGCGCGCCCCGTGGACCTGCACCTGATGGCCCTCTCGGCCCTGGGCGCCGCGATCGAGCTGGAGGAAGGCTACGTCAGCGCCACCGCGCCCAAGGGGCTGCGCGGCGCCGAGATCGAATTCCCGTTCGTGTCCGTGGGCGCGACCGAACACGCCCTGCTGGCCGCCGTCCTGGCGCAAGGGACGACGGTCCTCAAGCGCGCCGCGCGCGAGCCCGAGATCGGCGACCTGGCGCGCTGCCTGATCGCCATGGGCGCCAAGATCGAGGGGCTGGACACCGACGTCCTGACCATCACGGGCGTCTCGTCGCTGAACGGTGCCGAATGGGCCGTGATTCCCGACCGGATCGAGATGGGCAGCTACGCCGTCGCCGCCGCCATGGCGGGGGGCGAGGTGCGTCTGACCAAGGGGCGCGCCGACCTGATCACCGCCCTGACCGACAAGATGATCGAGGCGGGCGTGGACATCACCCCGACCGACGACGGCGTCATCGTTCGCCGCGATCCGAAACAGCGCCTCAAGGCCGTGAACCTGACGACCGAGATCTATCCCGGCTTCGCCACCGACCTGCAGGCGCAGTTCATGGCCCTGATGACCACGGCCGAGGGGGAAAGCGTCATCCACGAGAATATCTTCGAGAACCGCTTCATGCACGCGCCCGAACTGGCGCGTCTGGGCGCCGACATCACCGTCCATGCGGGCGAGGCGCGGGTGCGCGGCGTCGAGAAACTGACCGGCGCGCCGGTCATGGCCACCGACTTGCGGGCCTCGGTCAGCCTGGTCATCGCCGGCCTGGTGGCCGAGGGCGAGACGACGATCGGCCGGGTCTATCATCTGGATCGCGGTTTCGAGCGTTTGGAAGAAAAGCTGGGCGCCTGCGGCGCCGACATCCGCCGCCTGAAAGGGGAGGGTGATGAACACTGACGAGATGCCGATCGACGCCCTGAGCCAGGAGCAGGCCCAAAAGCAGGCCGAGCAGGCGCTGGAGCCCTTGCGCCTGCTGGCCGAGGACGCGGAGGATCTGCAGATCATCTCCGCCGCGCTTCAGGACGCGATCCTGCGGCCGGTCGATATCGTCTGGGAAAAGGCGGCCCGCCGCCTGACCGTCACCCTCAGCCGCTTTTGCTGGGAATGCGGCGGCACGCGCGTCATGGCCGCCATGCAGTTCGGCGACGTCGAGGCGGTGAAAAGCCGCCGCCTGCCCCGTGCCCCGGAATCCGCGCTCGAACTTCTGGCTCTCGATTTCGAGCCGACCGAGGCGCCGGGGGGGCGGGTCATCCTGATGTTCGCCGGCGGCGGTGACCTGCGCATCGATGTCGAGTGTCTGGACGCGGTACTGGCCGACCTGTCTGACCGCTGGCCTGCCCGTGTCGCGCCGCTGCACGAGAACGGGACGCCTGACGCATGACCGAGCATCGCCTGACCTCCGTCGACCTTGACGCCGCCACCCTGCCGGCCGCCACGGCCGAGATCGAACACGAGCGCCGCGTCGCCATCTTCGATCTGGTCGAGAAGAACAGCTTCCAGCCGGCGGGCGCCGAGGGCGGCCCCTATGCGCTGAAGCTGTCGCTGCAGGACAGTCGGCTGGTCTTCGACATCACCGGGCCCGACTTCGCCCGCGCCCACGGCCTGTCCCTGACGCCGTTGAAGACGGTGTTGCGCGACTATCTGCTGATCTGTGAAAGTTATTACGAGGCCCTGCGCGGCTCGTCGGCCAGCCAGATCGAGTCGGTCGACATGGGCCGTCGCGGTCTGCACAACGAAGGCGCCGAGCAGCTGAAATCCCGACTGGAAGGCAAGATCGACCTGGACCACGAGACGGCCCGCCGTCTCTTCACCTTGGTCTGCGCCCTCTATCGTCGCGGCTGAACTCGACTAGCCGGGCGTTTTCAGGCATACGCCCCCATCCTTAACGCTCGCGTCCACGCCCGGCGCGGGCCCGAAGACGTATTTGCAGGGGCGAGAGAGGCCGCATGGCTAAGGAAGAACTGCTCGAGTTCCCGGGTGTCGTCAGCGAACTGCTGCCGAACGCCACTTTCCGCGTTCTGCTTGAAGAGAGCGGACACGAAATCATCGCCCATACCGCCGGCAAGATGCGCAAGAACCGCATCCGCGTGCTGGCCGGCGACAAGGTCCTGGTGGAAATGACCCCCTATGACCTGACCAAGGGCCGCATCACCTATCGCTTCAAGTAAGGACGGCCTTGCGTCGTCCCGACCTTGTGCTGGCCTCCGCCAGCCCGCGCCGCGTCGAGCTGCTGGCGCAGATCGGGGTCACGCCTGATCGAATCGATCCCGCCGACATCGACGAGACTCCGCTGAAGGCCGAGACGCCGCGCCTTCTGGCGCAGCGCCTGGCCCGCACCAAGGCGGGCGTCGTGGCCCAGCGAAACCCCGACGCCGTGGTTCTGGCCGCCGACACCGTCGTGGCCCAGGGCCGTCGCCTGTTGGAAAAAGCCGCCGACGAGGCCGAGGCGACCCGTTTCCTCGAGCTTCTGTCGGGCCGAAGCCATCGCGTTTATACCGGTGTCGCCCTGGCCCATGGCGGCGCGATCCGCTGCCGGGTCGTCGAGACGCGGGTCAGCTTCAAGGTCCTGTCGCCCGCTGAAATCGCCGCCTACGTCGCCTCGGACGAATGGCGGGGCAAGGCCGGGGCCTATGGCATCCAGGGTCGCGCGGGCGCCTTCGTCCAGCGGATCGTCGGCAGCCATCCGGCCGTCATGGGCCTGCCCCTGTTTGAAACCGCCAATTTGCTGACCGGCGTGGGCTGGCGCGCGGAATGACCGGCGAGGTCGAGGTCTTCCTCGACGAGACGCCCGGCGAGACCCGCGGCGTCATCCTGCGCGACGGGCGATTCGACCGCCTGATCCTTCATTACGACGACGACCTGCCCCAGAATCGGCTTGGCGCTCGTTCGATCGGTCGTGTCACGCGCGTCGAGCCCGGCCTGCGCGGCGCCTTTATCGACCTGGGCGCGGGCGATCCGGCGGGATTCCTGCCGTGGAAGGGCCAGCCGCCGCGAGTCGGCGAGAAGGTCGAGGTCGTGGTCGTCGCCGAACCGCGTGAAAACAAAGGGCCCGCCCTGCGGCGTCTTGGCGCGGGACAGGGCGAGGTCCGCTTGCTGTCCGCAGGGCCTGCTGTCGCCCAGCACCTGGCCCAGCTGGCCCCGGGCATTGAGGTCCAGACCGGGGTCGAGGCGATCCGCGCAGGCATCGAGGCTGCCGAAGCTGCACTCGCATCGCGGGAAATCCTGTCGGACTATGGACTGGATATCGCGGTCCAGCGCACCCGGGCCCTGATCGCCGTCGATATCGATCACGCCGGGGGCAGGGGGCGCGAACAGGCCAATCGCGCCGGTTTGTCGCATGCAGCGCGACTGATCCGGCTGAAATCCTGGGGCGGACTGGTCGCCATCGATCTGGCGGGCGTCAATCATGACGGCGCAGTCGTGGGGCGCATGGCCCGCGACGCCTTCGCAGAAGAGCCCGAGGCGGCCATCGGCCCGGTCAGTCGGTTCGGCCTGCTGCAGCTGTCCCTGCCTTGGCGACGGACCCCGGTCGAGGAGCGGCTGGCCTCGCCCATGGCCCGTCGCGCGGCGCCCGTGCGTCATTTGGCCCTGCGCCTGCTGGAGGATCGTGGTCTGGCGCGCGCCACTCTATATGTATCGCCAGCGGCCCTGCCTGCGGTCGCGCCGCTCGTCGGCCGGCTGGGTCCACGGGCCATGGCCGCAGCCGATCCGGCCCTGATCGCTGACGCATTCAGAATAGAGGGTGTCTGAGATGGCGACCTGTCCCATCTGCCGCCGCGAGCCGCCGGCCCCGAAATACAAGCCCTTCTGCTCCAAACGCTGCGCCGATATCGACCTGCAGCGCTGGTTCACGGGCGGCTACGCCATCCCTGTCGAGCCCGCCGACGAGCTGTCTGATGATCCGGGCGAAGAAGTCTGAGATCACCGCTGGACAGGTTTTGAAGGCTCGCATATAGACCCGCTCTCGCGACGCGACGCGCGCCTGGGTAGCTCAGTTGGTAGAGCAGCGGATTGAAAATCCGCGTGTCGGTGGTTCGAACCCGCCCCCAGGCACCATCTCTCGTTGCAGGCCTCGAATTGGCCTATCGCGGTTATCATCAAATTGTCGCTTTCCGGGCGTTTCCTGCCCGATGCTCGCTCGCGTTTCCCCGTTGGGGGGAAAAGCGTCTGTGCACACTTGACGCTCCGGAACGGGTTCGCCAAAGGGTGCTGGACCGCTTTCTTTCGCGAGCGGCCGGAAGCCGGACGGAATATTCCACAAGGCGACCGTTCACCCCCTCCCGACGACCTCGGTCGAAGGGAACGTTAGAAGGCGATCCGCCGTTCGGACCATCTGGACCGGTCGGCGGGCAAAAACATTTCATTGAGGGCTGGTCGCCTCGTGTGACCTGTCCTTGGGTTCCACGTGTCAGACCAAAGCAGGAACTGGCGAACAATGCTCGATAGCAAGAAGACGAACATCCTCCTGGCCATGGCCGGCGCTGCCGTGCTGATGGCTGGTACGCCGGTCCTGGCGCAGGACACGGCGGCTCCGGCCGCTGCTCCCGCCGCCGCGGCTCCCGCCGCCGACGCCGCTGCCGCTCCGGCCGCTCCGGCCGTAGACGCTGCTGCTCCCGCTGAAGATCCGGCCTCGGTCGGTGAAGCGGTCGGCGGCGCTCACAGCGGTGGCATCACCCCGATCTCCATGTTCATGGAAGCGACCATGGTCGTGAAGGTCGTCATGATCGGCCTTCTGCTGGCTTCGGTCTTCACCTGGACCCTGCTGCTCATCAAGCTGCTGGAGTTCGGCGCCCTGAACCGCGCCACCGACCGCTTCCTGGAAGCGTTCCGCGGCGCTCGCACGATCGCCGACATGCGTCGCGTGTCGACCTCGGACGAGTTCGAAGGCAACCCGCTGGCCGACATGGCCGCCGCGGCTACCGAAGAAATCGAACTGTCGCGTCAGGCTGGCCTGTCGGTCACCGGCGAACACCGCGACTCGGCCATGAACCGCGCTCAACAGGCGGTGCATGCTGTCCAGTCGGGTCTGGCCAAGCGCCTGTCGGGCGGCCAGCAGTTCTTGGCTTCGGTCGGCGCCTCGGGTCCCTTCATCGGTCTGTTCGGCACCGTGTACGGCATCATGAACTCGTTCATCGGCATCGCTGAATCGAACACGACCAACCTGGCCGTCGTTGCGCCGGGTATCGCCGAGGCCCTGCTGGCCACCGGTATCGGTCTGTTCGCCGCTATCCCGGCCGTTATCTTCTACAACTACTTCAACACCCGCATCTCGGCCTACGGCACGCGTTCGGACGGTTTCAACGCTGAACTGGTCAACGCCATCTCGCGTCAGCTCGACAAGGGAGCGTAACCCGCATGGCCGCCAAACTATCCGGTTCCGGCGGCGGCAAGGGCACCGTCGAGGCGAACAGCGAAATCAATGTCACGCCTTTCGTGGACATTATGCTGGTTCTCCTCATCATCTTCATGGTGGCGGCTCCGCTCGCCACCGTGTCGGTGCCGGTGAAACTGCCTCGCGCCGTCGCTCCGCCGGCCCAGAATCCTCCCAAGCCCGTCTTCATCTCGATTCAGAATGATGGCGACGTGTTCGTGGGCGACTTCCGGACCAGCGTGGGCTCGCTCGGTGATGATCTGAAGTCTCAGATCGGTAGCCGTAACCCCGACCAGGAACGGATTTTCATCCGTGCTGACCAAACCACCCGCTACGGCGACTTCATGCAGGTCATGAACGCCCTGCAGGACAATGGTTTCTACAGCGTGGCCCTGGTTGGCGAAGACACTTCAAGCTGAGGCGACGGTCCAGAGCATGACAGCTGAAACTGAAGCCCATCATCACCGGGACCCGATTCTTGATCCCCCGCGGAAAAAGAAAAAGGGACTGTCGGTCGGCGCTGTGGTCGGGATTATTGTCTCGGTCGTGGTCCACGGACTGGTCGGTCTGTACCTGTACAAGAACAAGTTCAAGCTGCAGGAATACAACTACCAGGACGACGCCGTCGACGTGGAGCTGATCGAGCCGGCCC
>NZ_SDZL01000079.1 GCF_004210735.1 Brevundimonas sp. | reverse complement strand
GGGGGGCGGCGGCTGTAGCCCCGCCGTCCCCGCGCCCCGTGTTGACGCCCCCACGCCCGCAGATCTGCCGCGACCGGCGGTCCTCGCACCTTCGCCCATAGTCGAGGCGCCGCCGCCCCCCACGCCGGGGATCGAGGCCGATCCCATGGCCCCGCGCCGCGACGCCCCGATCTTCCGCCTGTCGCCCGGCGCTCAGGGCGCTTCCGCACCCGCCGTCCAGCCCGTCGCCCAAACTGTGACCCAGCCCCTGACCCAGGCGCCCGGTGTTGCAACCGCCCCGTCCGGACAGGCCGCGCGCTATTATTCCGTCCATCGTCAGGCGGGCCGCCAGCCTGACGCCGTGGCCATGCCGCAGCCGCTCTATCTGGACGCCCTGCCGGTCGAGCTGACCCAGGCCCCCGCCTCGCGCGATCTGGCCGAGCCCGGCGGTCCGCCGACCCTGCTGCGCGGCGCCGACGGCCGTGTGCAGCCCATGACCCCGACGACCGATGGCGACCTGCCATGACCGCCGTCTCGCCTGAACAGATGATCGCCGACTTGCCCACTTCGCGCCTGCCCGACCTGATCGAACTGGCGAAGGAGGAATCCAGCGAGAAGCGTCGCGCCCTGCTGCGCGAATTGACCGACCATTTCTTCGGCGCCTCGGCCCCGCGCACCGCCAATGAGCAACAGTTGTACGGCTCCGTACTGGCCGATCTGTCGGCCGAGATGGAGGTCGCGGTCCGTGCCGAACTGGCGACCCGTTTCGCCGAGACCGCCAACGCGCCCGCCGCCCTGATCCGCGCCCTGGCCCATGACACGTTCGAGGTCGCCGAGCCGGTGCTGCGCGCCTCACCGGTGCTGACCGACGCGGATCTGATCAATGTCGCGCGCACCCACGGCCAGGGCCATCTGCGCGCCGTCTCCAGCCGCGCCAACGTGTCCGAAGCCGTGTCCGACGTGATCGTGGAACGCGGCGACGACGAGACCCTGGGAACCCTGCTGCGTAACGACGGCGCCCGCCTGTCGCGCGCCGCGTCTGAAACGGCGGTCGAACGGGCCAAGGTCAATCCCGCCCTTCACGCCGCCACGGTCGAGCGCAAGACCCTGCCGCCCGATCTGCTGAACGAGATGTATTTCGTCGTCGAGGCCCGGCTGCGCCAGCGCATCCTGGAACAGAACGCCGGCATGGATCCGGCCTTGCTGGACAGCGCCCTGGCCGCCGGCCGCGCGCGTCTGGCCGCCGATGACGGCGCCCTGCCGGCCGACTACGCCAAATGCCTGGCCTATGTCGAGGAACTGCGCGCGGCGGACCAGTTGACCCCCACCGTGCTGGCGCGCTTCCTGCGCTCGGGCAGCCGGACGTCCTTCCTGATCGCCCTGTCGCAACTGGCGGACATCGATTTCCACACCGCCCAGGACATCGTCGAGCGGCGCGAGCTGGACGCCCTGGCCGTGGTCTGCAAGGCAGCCGACCTGGATCGCGCCCTGTTCCTGACCTACGCCATGGTGCTGCTGAACCAGGACGGCGACGCCATGGGCAAGGCTCGCGCCTATGCCCGCATGTACGGCGACCTGAACCGCGAAGCCGCCCTGCGCACCCTGCGCTTCTGGCGCGCCCGGCGCGGCGCGCAGGCGGCCTGACTTCATCGCCAAAGCAAAACGCCCGCCTCCTTGCGGAAGCGGGCGCTGCATCCAGCCGTTTGGCCGGGGCTTATTTCTTGGCGCGGGTGGTGCGGGCGGGTTTGCGGCCGCCCTGGCCCAGGCCCATCTGCTTGGCCAGTTCCGAGCGGGCCTTGGCGTAGTTCGGGGCGACCATCGGATAGTCCTTGGCCAGGCCCCACTTCGCCCGGTATTCCTCGGGGCTCATGTTGTATTTGGTGCGCAGGTGACGCTTCAGCGACTTGAACTTGCGACCGTCTTCCAGACAGATCAGGTAGTCCGGCGTGATCGACTTGCGCACCGGAACCGCCGGTTCCTTGGGCTCGGGCTCGGCTTCGACAACGCCGCCCGACACCTGCGACAGGGCCGAGTGGATGTTGGCGATCAGCGAGGGCAGGGTCTCGGCCGCGATGGTGTTGTTGCTGACATAGGCCGAAACGATATCGGCGGTCATTTCAAGCAGTTCGGGTTTTTCTTCCATCGTGTCCGTCATAGTGGGTTTCAAGGAGGAATTGATATTCTGACTGTTCTAGGTCGCGCTCTTAAGAGTAATCCAAGGGCTTGGCAACGCTGTTATTCACTACTGATATCACGATACCGCCAAGCGTTGTGACCGCGACGATACCCACACGAGAGTCTAACGACCGAAATTCTCCGCCAGCGCGATCATCGCGGACCATTCGGGCATTGAGTATTCGTCCATCGACTCGTCTTCACCGTCGCGGATCGCCTGTATCAAGGCCGGCGTCAGGGCCGATGACAGGGACCAGTTCCAGTAACGCAGCACGGTCTGCGCGCGATCGACCGCCAGCATCTCGTACGTCACCTGAACCCGTTCCCATGTCGGGTGGACGGCGCCGCTGGCATCGGTTTCGGGCCGACGCATGGAGCGCCACAGCGCCGTCAGGTCGGCGCGCGACAGGCCCGTCGCCTTGCACAGAATGGCCACCGCCTCGCCGCCCGGATCGCCCAGGATCTTGGCCCCCGTCAGCGGCTTGATCCCCGACAGATAGGCGATTTCCGAGGCGACCTCGCGCGACAGGCCGTCGCGCCCCGCCGTCGCCACCGCCTGCTCCAGGTCGATGAAGGGGCTCTTTTCGATGGCCGCGCGATTGCGCTGGCGCCGCTCGATGAATTGCAGCGCCTTGCGCGCGACCGGATCGCTCCAGTTCTCGGCGGCGGCCATGGCGAAGACATCCTCGACCACCTCCTGCATCACCTCGCGCGACACGGCGAAGCGCTGCAGGATGGTCCGGCGCTCGTCCGGCCGGCACCACCAGAACATCACATAGGCGCCCGACGGCCGCAGTTCGGGGCGGCGCAGCAGGGGGATGCACAGGCCGGGATGATGGCGGCTCAGGCTGACCACCCCCTCCAACGCCGGCTGCGACAGGCGCGCCGTGGTGTTGCGCAGCACCGCCTCGATCACCCCGATCTCGCCAAAGCTCATCAGCGTCTCGGTGACGATCTCGGACAGGCCCCGGCGGCTGGCCATCAGGAAGCGGTGATCCTCGGTCGCGTCCCGCGCACAGGCGGCCAGATCGCTGTCGGTCAGGCCGGCGCACTGTTCGATCAGCGGCGCAGACACCGACGGATCATCGCGCAGCAGCAGCCGCACCAGATTGCTGGGCAGGTCCGACAACGGCGCCAGCCGCGTGGCGACACGACGCCGCTCCTCCACGCTGGCCAGTCGCAGGATCTCGACCAGCAGGTCGCCGGTCACCGCCCGCTCGAACGTATTGATCCGGCTGGCCGGCAGCGAGACGACGTCCGCCAGCCGCTTCAGCAGCGCATGGCGCGCCCGGTGTTCGGGCGGTCGATCAGGATTGAGCGCGGGCTCGGACATGCGACGCCAGCCTAGCTTCGGGTGGTTAACTCCCGGTGTCGCAACGGCTCGTCAAGATTGGGGATGGTCGCCTTAAAGCCCCTCGAACAGCGCCGTCGACAGATAGCGTTCGGCGAAGCTGGGGATGATGGCGACGATGGTCTTGCCCGCATTCTCGGGCAGCGCCGCCCGGCGGAAGGCGGCGACCAGGGCGGCGCCCGAGCTGATGCCGACGGGTATGCCCTCGACCCGCGCCACGCGCCGGGCCATGTCGAAGGCGTCGTCATTGGTCACCTGCTCGACCCCGTCGATCACCGCGCGATCGACGTTGGCGGGGATGAAGCCCGCGCCGATGCCCTGGATCTTGTGCGGGCCCGGCTCGCCGCCCGACAGGACCGGGCTGGCCGTCGGCTCGACCGCGATCATCCGGACCGACGGCTTCTTCGCCTTCAGCGCGTGGCCGACGCCGGTGATGGTGCCGCCGGTGCCGACGCCGGCGATGACGATGTCGACGCCGCCGCCGGTGTCGTTCCAGATCTCCTCGGCTGTGGTGACCTCATGGATGATCGGGTTGGCGGGGTTGTCGAACTGCGACGGGGTCACTGCGCCGGGGGTGCTGTCCAGCAGCTCCTGGGCGCGGGCGATGGCGCCCTTCATGCCCTTTTCGGCGGGCGTCAGCTCCAGCTGCGCGCCCAGCAGGGCCAGCATCTTGCGGCGTTCGACCGACATGCTCTCGGGCATGCACAGGATCAGCTTGTACCCCTTGGACGCCGCCACGAAGGCCAGGGCGATGCCGGTGTTGCCGCTGGTCGGTTCGATCAGGGTGGCGCCCGGCTGGATCTTGCCGGCCTGCTCCAGCGCCTCGATCATGGCCACGCCGATCCGGTCCTTGACCGAGGCGATCGGGTTGAAGAACTCCAGCTTGGCCAGGACCGTGGCGCCCGGCGCCATGTCGGATTCGTATTCCGCCGTCAGATTGGGCAGGCGCACCAGCGGCGTGTCGCCGATGGTGTCGATGATGCTGTCATAGACCCTGCCGCGCCCGGCTTTCAGGTGGCGGCTGGCGTCATAGGCGGAACCGGACATGGGGAGATCTCCGTATTTAAGCTCCCTAAAAGATAGGTCGATCGCGCTCACCGCAAGCTGGTCTCATCAATCTTGACCATCGGCGCGCCGCGTCCGATGCCGAGCGAGCAAGGACCAAGAGGCCCGGACGGCGCATGATCTATGAATTCGAAGCGCCCCTGTGGCTCTATTCCAGCAGCGGCGCCTGGCATTTCCTGACCCTGCCGGTCGAGGTCGGGGCCGGGCTGAAGGCGCTGCGCGGACCCGCGCGCGGATGGGGCATGGTGCGGGTCGCCGTGACCATCGGCCGGACGCGCTGGTCCACCTCGGTCTTTCCCGACAAGACCAGCGGAAGCTTCCTGTTACCGGTCAAGGCGGCGGTCCGGCGCGCCGAGGGCCTGGCCCCCGGCGACATCGCGCACGTCACGCTGGAGATGGCCGTCTAGGGGCGAGACAGCCCGCGCCGCCCCGGATCGACCGCCACCACCTCGCGGATCACGATCATGCTCTTGAACGTCCGCACCCCCGCCTCGGGCGTCAGTTCGCGGATGGAGAAGGCCTCGTATTCAGGCATGTCGCGCACGGCCAGGGTCAGCAGATAATCGGTCTCGCCCGTCACGTCCCAGCAGCCCTGGACCTCGAGGCTGCGGCGCATGGCGGCCTGGAAGGCCTCCATGACCTTGCGGTCCTGGGTGTTCATCTCGACCAGCACGTGCAGCATGATGCGCGGCTCGACCCGGCCCGGGTCGATCACCGCCACGTCGGCCACGATCACCCCTTCGGCCCGCAGGCGACGCAGGCGGCGCAGCACCGCGGATTCCGACAGGCCCACCGCCTCGGCCGTGACGCGCGCCGGCTCCAGATTGTTGCGTCGCGCCCGCTCCAGCAGCTTGCGGTCAAAGGCGTCCAAGGTGACGAATTCCGTCATTGCACTTCACTTGGTGACGATTTCAGTCTCCAGTGCCGCTGAAATCGCCGGGAAGCGCAAGCGCGCGCTCGCTATGATCGGGGCATGTCGATGACCCTCCCCCATCGTTCGCCATCACCCGCCGCGCAGGCGCTGGCGCCCTATGTCGCCCTGCTGATCGGCATGGTGTCGCTGGCGGTCGGGACGTCGTTCGCCAAGAGCCTGTTTCCCATCGTCGGGGCCCAGGGGACGTCGGCCCTGCGGGTCGGTCTGTCGGCCCTGATCCTGGTGGCGATCTGGCGGCCGTGGCGGTTCCGGCTGGGCCGCGAGAACGCGCGGGCGGTGCTGCTGTACGGCGTCGTGCTGGGACTGATGAACCTCAGCTTCTACATGGCTCTGCGGACCATTCCGTTGGGCCTGGCCATCGCCATCGAGTTCTCCGGGCCGCTGACCCTGGCGCTGATCCATTCGCGGCGGCTGATCCATTTCGTCTGGATCGGCTGTGCGGTGGTGGGTCTGGGCCTGCTGCTGCCGATCTGGAGCGGCGTGCAGTCGCTGGACCCGGTGGGCGTGGCGTTCGCCGCCGCGGCGGGCCTGTTCTGGGCGCTGTACATCGTCTTTGGAAAGCGGCTGTCGCACATGCATGCGGGCCAGTCGGTCGCCCTGGGCATGAGCACGGCGGCGCTGATCATCCTGCCGTTCGGCGTGGCCAGCGCCGGCGTGGCGCTGTTGACCCCCGCAGTGCTGGTGGTGGGCCTGGCCGTGGCCGTCGCCTCCAGCGCCCTGCCCTATTCGCTGGAGATGATCGCCCTGCGGCACATCCCCAAGCGGACGTTCGGCGTCCTGTTGTCGGCCGAGCCGGCCATTGGCGCGGTGGCGGGCCTGATCCTGCTGTCCGAACAGCTCAGCGGCCTGCAATGGCTGGCCATCGGCGCCATCGTCATCGCCTCGGTCGGCGCCATCCTGACGACGCGCGAGGCCGTCGCAGAGACACCGCCGCTGGCGGCGTAGAGGCTCCAATCCTCCCCTGCGCAGCGGGGGAGGGGGACCACGAAGTGGTGGAGGGGGCAAGCTCTGGCCGCCACGCTTGAAGTCGCCCCCTCCACCATCCTTCGGATGGTCCCCCTCCCCCGTTTCGCTGCGCTTCACAGGGGAGGACAGGCTTCATCCTTCACCCGCCGTTAACCATGATGCCGCAAACCGTTAACGGCTGTTCCGGGGGCGTTCTTGCGTAATCTCATCGCCGCTGTCGAAGCGATCGATCCGCTGGAGGTGACCGGCAAGGTCGCGGGCGTGAACGGCCTGCTGATCGAGTCGCGCGGCGGCCTGTCGCGATTGGCCGTCGGCGCCCGGGCCGAGATCGATCGGCGGCACATGACGCCCTTGCCGGCCGAGGTCGTCGGCTTTCGCGACGCCAAGGCCCTGCTGATGCCGTTCGGCCCGGTCGAGGGCGTGGCCCCCGGCGCCGACATCCGCATCATCGACACCGCCGCCAGTGTGCGCCCGACCACGGCCTGGCTGGGCCGGATCATCGACGCCTTCGGCGAGCCGATCGACGGCAAGGGGCCGCTGCCGCCCGGCCCGGCCGCCTATCCCCTGCGCGCGCCGCCGCCGCCCGCCCATTCGCGCGGCCGGGTGGGCGAGCGGCTGGACCTGGGCGTCCGCTCCATGGATGTCTTCACCACCACCTGCCGGGGCCAGCGCCTGGGCATCTTCGCCGGTTCGGGCGTCGGCAAGTCGGTGCTGCTGTCGATGCTGGCGCGTCAGGCGACCTGCGACGTGGTCGTGGTCGGGCTGATCGGCGAACGGGGCCGGGAGGTGCGGGAGTTCATCGAGGAGACGCTGGGCGAAGAGGGGCTGAAACGCGCTATCGTCGTGGTCGCCACCAGTGACGAGCCCGCGCTGAAGCGGCGCCAGGCCGCATACATGACCATGGCCATCGCCGAGTTCCTGCGCGATCAGGATCTGGAGGTGCTGTGCCTGATGGACAGCGTCACCCGTTTCGCCATGGCCCAGCGCGAGATCGGCCTGGCCGCGGGCGAGCCGCCGACGACCAAGGGCTATACCCCCACTGTCTTCACCGAACTGCCGAAACTGCTGGAGCGGGCCGGGCCGGGGCCGACACGGCCGGACGGCACCACGGCCGGGCCCATCACCGCCCTGTTCACCGTGCTGGTGGACGGCGGCGACCATGACGAGCCGATCGCCGACGCCGTGCGCGGTATTCTGGACGGCCACATCGTCATGGACCGCAAGATCGCCGAACGCGGCCGCTTCCCAGCCATCGACGTGCTGAAGTCGGTCAGCCGGACCCTGCCCGGCTGCCAGACCCCGCCGGAGCGCGAGCTGAACCGCCGCGCCCGCCAGTGTCTGTCGGCCTACGCCAACATGGAAGAGCTGATCCGCATCGGCGCTTACCGGACGGGCGCGGACCCCATCGTCGACCGGGCCATCGCTCTGAACCCCGCGCTGGAAGCCTTCCTCGGTCAGGACAAGGACGACGCCACCCGTCTTGCCGATTCCTTTACCCAACTCGAACAAATACTGAATCAGGGCATGATCCATGAGTGAGCATCGCCTGATCCGTTCCTCCGGAGACGTCTGAATGACCGCCTGGGCTCAATCGCTGATCCGAATCTCCAACTATGAGGTCGAGACGCTGCAGAAGCGTCTGGCCGAGATCACGGCGCGCAAGGCGTCGGCCGAAATGCGCGTCGCCGTGCTTGAGGCCGAGTTCGAGGTCGAGGTTCAGCGCGCCCGGTCCGACACCGACGCCCGGTCGCTGCTGGCCGCCTACGCCGCCGGCTGGAAGATGAAGAAGGCCGCCGCCGAGGCCGACGTCACCGTGCTGGAAGGCGAGGAAGGCGGCGCCCGCGACGCCCTGGTCGGCGCCTTCGAGGAGCTGAAGAAGTTCGAGCATGTGGCCGAGGCCACCCGCCTGTCCAAACTGGCCGCCGCCGCCAAGCGCGAAACCGCCGCCTTCGACGAACTGGGCTTGCGCCGCCGTGCGGCGGGGTAAGACCACGCACAACCTCTCCCTCCCCGTACCGGGGAGGGTGGTCGCGAAGCGACCGGGTGGGGAGGGCGAGGCGATACCGAACGCTGCGGCTGATTTGCCTGGCCGCCTGCGGGCC
>NZ_SDZL01000078.1 GCF_004210735.1 Brevundimonas sp. | reverse complement strand
GGCGGGGGCGGCGCCTATTTCAACGTCGACCAGCCCTATCCGACCACCATCCAGGGCCTGACGGTCGAGGGCGCGGCCGTGCGCCGGATGGTGCGCGTTCCCTATACCGCCACCCGCCGCTCGATGAAGCGCGTGGTCATCCAGGCCGTCTGCATCGACGACCGCCAGCGGCCGCATCCGGCGTCGCAGGTACGGCCCGGCCGCGACGTGCACGACGACTATGAGGGCGAACTGTACCGCTGCATCGCCGGATCGCGCCTGCAGGCGACCATCGCCGCCTATGAGGGCGAGGTCCGCTTCGACCACGGCGAGACCATGGCCTGTCAGAAGAACGACGCCCTGTGGAAGGGTCGCGACGGCAAGCTGGAATGCCGCCCGCAGAAGGCCGAGCGCGACTGCAACGAACGCTCGCTGCTGCGCCGCTATGGGGCCGGGGTGAAGATCCTGACCCTGTATCGGGAAGAGACCTATACCGAATACCGCGAGGAAGAGGTCGTGGCCGAGGGCATCGCCCTGGAAAGCTCGATGATCACCCTGGACGGCGGCGTCGGCGGCCGCGTCTTCTGAACCGGCCGTTCAGCCGGGGGTCATGCCGCCGGATGCACTATCGGAGCGTCGAAAGGCTTCGTGGTCCTCGACGATCCTGAGCAGACTGGCCCCGGCCCGGAAACGGACCGGGGCCTTTTCATTAGGGGCTGGATGACTTCTGATATGTCTTCGAAGGATTACTAGGGCACGGATGGAAGGCGAGCGCGATGTGGAGATGGGCCAAGGCTTATCACAGCGGTCTTGTGAAGCAGGGTGAGGCGTCAGAGGCTCATCTCAGGTACTACGACGCACAACGCATCGCACTTCCTTGGTTTTTTGCGCTGTTCGTCAGCATAATCCTGGAGGCATTGTTCCGTCCCGCCGAGGCGATGCGAATTGGCATAGCCCTGGTCGTCGGCGGAACCTGTGTCGCTGGTATGACATACGCCATGACGACCTACCTTATAGCGGCATTCGCTGCCGATCGACGGCGATCACGTAAGAAGACGTCGTTGTAGAAACCGACTTTCGTTCGCCGTAGCCCCTCACCCTTTCGGCTGGCGCATCGCTGCGCTCTGCGAGCTTCAAGCCCTCTCCCGCCCGGAGAGAGTCAGGTCTTCGGCGTCACCTCGACCCGGTAAGCCTTGTCCGCCAGCAGGTATTGGGCCGCGACGCGTTGCAGGTCGTCGGGGGCGGCGGCTTCGAGGTCTGAGAGGGCGGAGCGGAGTTGGGGCAGGCGGTTGGGGTCGGTCTGGGCGCGTTGAAGCTCGGCGATCCAGAACTCGTTGGTGCTCATGCTGCGGCGCAGGGCCTCGATGCGGGGGCGGCGGGCGCGGTCCAGTTCGTCGGCGGTAATGGGGCCGGCCGCCAAGGCGGCGGCGATGCGGTCCACGTCGGCGAAGAAGCCGGGCAGCTTTTCCGGCGGGGCCTCGATGCTGGCGGCGACATAGCCGTAGCCGGTGAAGGTCGAGGAGGCGTTGGCCCCGACCGACGGCGAATAGGTGACGGCCTGATTTTCCCGCAGCTCCTCGGTCAGGCGCAGGCGCATGACGTCGGCCAGCAGGCGCACCAGCCGCGCCTCACGGATGTCGGCGATGGCGTCGACGGCGGGCCAGGCGACATAGCCCAGACCCTGATCGGCGCGGCCGGAATGGGTCAGGCGAACCGGTTGGGCGGTCGGGGCGGGGAAGCGGATGGGCGTGGCCTCCGCGACGGGCGTGTTCGGGCGGGCCGGCAGGGCGCCGAAGGTGGCGGCGACGCGGGCTACGGCCTCGTCCGTGGTGATGTCGCCGACGATCAGGACCTCCAGCGGGCCGTGGGCGATGCCCTGTTCGACTTCGGCGCGCAGGGCGGCGGGATCGGCGGCGGCCAGGGTGGCGGCGTCGGGCGTGCGCCAGCGCGCGTCGCCGGAGCGCATCAGGGCGCCGATCTCGCGGCCGAAGACTCCGCCGGGGGTCGCGTCCATCTGGGGCAGGGCCTGCAGATAAACGCCGCGCATCCGCTCGAACGGCTCGGGCCGCCAGGCGGGGTCGGTCAGATAGGCGGTCAGGACCTGAAGCTGGACGGCGAAATCCTCGGGCCGGGTGACGCCGGACAGGACATAGGCGTCCTCGCCCGCCGAGACGCCGGCGCCATAGACGCGGCCGGCCAGAACCTCGTCCACCTGTTCGGCGGTCAGTTGGCCCAGCCCACCCTCGGCCACGGCGGCGCCCAGGGCCCACATGGGGGTGGGGCGATCGGAAGGCAGACCCTGCTGGCCATCGCCGGCGCGGACGGCGACCATGATCTGGTCGTCGCGGAAGGTTGTCGGCTTGACCGTCAGGCGCGTGCCGTTGGCGAAGGTGATGAAGTCCGCGCCGACGTCGTCGGCCCGGCTGCGCGCGACGACGGCGCCCGGCGCGCCGAAGTCTGCGTAGGGCCAGGCCAGTTCGGCGCGGGCGGCGGGGGCGTCCACCGCCACCTGTTGGGAGGCGATCAGGGCGTCCAGGACGGCGGCCTCTTCGCCCGCGATCGCGGTCGGGCTGGTGACGAAGACCAGTGGGCCGGCGCCGTCGAAGGTGGATTTCAGTGCGGCGTTGACGCGGTCGGCGGTCAGGTCGCGGGTGATCTGGTCAAAGATGGCCAGGTCGGCGGCGGGGGCGGTGAAGACGTCGTCGCTGTTGACCGAGGCGGCCAGGCTGTTGGCCAGGGCCGGGGTGCGGCGCGTGGCGGCGCCGGCGACGGCGCTCTGGATCATCGCGCGCCACTCGGTGATCTCGCGCGCCAGCTCGCCCGCCGTGATGCCGTACTGGACCAGACGACGCTGTTCCTGATCCAGGGTGGTCAGGGCGCGCTCCCAGCCGCCGGGGGTGAAGCTGGAGTAGAGGGAGGCGGAATCCTGGCTGCGCAGATCGGTCGAACGGCTGGCCGAGGCGGCGACGAAGGGCGGATTTTCGGCGCGAGCCAGGCTCTGGAAGCGACGGTTCAGCACCTGCAGGCCCAGGCTGCGGATCACGTCGCGTTCCTGTTTCGCGCGGGTGTCGGGCGACAGGTCGGGCGGCGCGACCCAGGCGATCTGCAGGCTGGAGCCGACGCCGGGATCGACGAAGACGGCGGCTTCCGGCCCGCGCGGCTGGACGGCGCCCAGGTCGGGCTCGGCCCCGTCGGCGTGCGGGTTGGACCAGTCGCCGAACGCGGCGACGATCTTGGCCTCCATGGCGTCGATGTCGAAGTCGCCGACGGCGACGACGGTGGTGCGGCTGGGCCGGTACCAGGCGTCATAGAAGGCGACGAACCGATCGCGCGGGGCGGTGCGCAGGATCTCGGGATCGCCGATGGGGAAGCGGGTCGGGACGCGCTGGCCGCGCATCAGGAAGTCCAGCCGGGCGCGGGCCGAACGCATGCCGGGACCGTCGCGGGTGCGTTCCTCGGACAGGACCACACCGCGCTCGCGGTCGATGGCCTCGGGCGCCAGGAGGGCGTCGCCGATCATTTCACGCAGGATGTGCAGGGAGGCGTCGACCGTCTCGTCGTCGGTGCGCGGCAAGTCCAGCTTGTAGACCGTCTCGTCGAAGCCGGTGGAGGCGTTGGTGTCGGCGCCGAACGACAGGCCCAGCCGCTCCAGCGTCTTGACCAGTTCGCCCTCGGGAATGTCGGCCGAACCGTTGAAGGCCATATGCTCCATGAAGTGGGCCAGGCCCAACTGGTCGTCACCCTCCATCAGCGAGCCCGCGTCGATGCGAACGCGCAGCGACGCCTGACCGGGTGGGGTGGCGTTCTTCATCAGGGCGTAGCGCAGGCCGTTGGGCAGCAGCCCGAAACGGACGGCGGGATCGGCGGGGATGTCGCTGGCCGTGTGCGCCCAGGGGTCGGACGGGGCGACCGCGGCCGCTTGTGACGTCGCGCTCTGGAAGGCCAGCGCCGGCGCGGGCAGGGCGGCCGAGGCCAGCAGGGCGGCGCCGGAGGCGGCCAGGAACAGGCGGGTGATCGAAGGCGAACGACGCATGAAGGCTCCGGCTGGGGCGGCGTGCTCCAATCCGGGACGCCGTCGTCGCCACCGTAGGGCGGCCGCGACGACGCTCAAGCCGAAATCGGCCCTATTGAGGGCGGGTGACGTAGAAGGTGGCGCTGTTGCCCACGGCGTTGGCGCCGGTGATGACCGCGCGGCCCGAGCCGGTGACGGCGGTGTTGGCCACGGCCGAGACATTGGCCGCGTTGGTCTGGTTCACCGTCGCCGTCAGCTGGCCGCCGCAGTCGGCGCAGACCGAGCCGGTGACGCTGTTGCCCACGGCGTCGGCGCCGACATAGGCGTCATAGCCGTTGTGACCCGCGAACTGGGCCTGGGCCTCGACACCGCCGGTGTTGATCTGGGTCGCGTCCAGTTCCAGCCAGATGTCGTTGTTGCTGGCGGCCAGTTCGTTGGCCGCGGCGCGCGCCGAGACGTGGGCCGCGCCGTAGTCGTAGGCGGTGACGGTGGCCCCCGCGCGGACGCGGGCGCTGTTCGCCTGATCCGTCACGGCGACGACCGATCCGCCCTGATTGGCCAGGACGATGCGGTTTGCGGAGGAATTCGCACGCGCCGCCAGATTCCAGCCGTTGCCGGCGTTGCCGCTGGCGTCGGAATAGACCCGGTCGCCGGTGGCGCGCTGACGGATGTCGAGATTCTGGAACGAGCCCTGGGTCGCGTTCGGGCCGCTGGTCACGGTGACGACATTGGCCAGGGCCTCGGCCGAAAAGTCGGCGGGGGCGGGGATGTATTGCGTGCCGGCGAAATTGGTCGCCTCGACCGTGGCCGAGACCGACTGATCCAGTCGCCCGGTGAAACCCGAACCCTGGCCGCCCAGAGCCGCGGCGTTGCCGATAGCCGATGTCGCGACGGTGGCCCCGGCCAGCAGGCGGGCGTCGTCGTCGGGGATCAGGGCGTCGGCGCGGACGTGGTCGCCGTCGACCGTCTGGACCGCATCGACGGCCAGGCCGCCGTCATACGCCGCGCCTTCCAGAGAGTTGCCGCGCGCCTGAACCACGGCGGTGACGCGCCCGGCGGTGTCGCCGTTCAGGTCCATGACGCTGACCGCGCCGACGCGGGTTCCGGGCGCGACGGCCTGGTTGACGGTGGCGGTCGCCTGGACGCCGTCCACGCCGAAGCGCGCGTCGTTGCCGATGGCGCTGGTCGAGGCCGTGACCTGACCCGATTGATCGACGACGTTCAGCGGCGTGTCCGCGAACACCTCAAAGCCGTTCAGGGTCTGGTTCAGGACGATCGAGGACGGGTCCTGGGCGCAGGCCTCAGTAGCGGCTGCGACGCACATCGCCGTCGCGGCGATCGTGCCAGCGAGACGGATCGGCGCGAGTCTGGCCATTGTTCGTGTCCGTGTTGGGATAGGCGGGATAATAGCCGCCGGTCGGGCCGGTGGAGCCCAGCGGATCGTTGGCGGGGTCCAGACAGATGTTCGGACCCGGCGCGCCGTACAGATTGGCCATGAACTCGACCGTGGCCCGCTCGACCAGGGCGCGGACGGCCAGCTGGACCGGTTCGAACCCGCCCTGACCGGCTGAAACGTCAAAGACATTGCCGTTCAGGAAGTCGAACACCCCGGCTGAGATTTCGCGGCCGATGATCTGCTTTTGATACGAGACGACGTCGACGACCTCGAGCGTGGTGGTCTGGACCAGACGCAGGTCGATGGCGACGTTCATCACGAACACCTTGCCCTGTATCAGGCCCGAGCCGCCGCGCTTGGTGTCGGTCTCGCCCATGGCGGCGTCGAAGCCGGCCGAGCGGATGTTGTAGTTCACCTCGGTGATGCCGCCGACGACATAGAAGTCGGAACCCGGCACCTGACCGGCCAGGATGCGGCGGAACTGCTGGTCGGCGGGGCCGCCCGGAGTCTCGTCGCCGATCAGGCGGTTGTTGGCGTAGCGCAGCTCCAGCTCGGAGACCGAGGTGTCGTAGCGCTCGACGATCCGGGCGCCGGCCTTGGCCAGGGCCGTATTGGCCATCAGCGAGGCGCCCTGGGTGATCTGGCGGCCGCCGTCGGCCGAGACCGTGCCGGTGTAGTCGCTGATCCGGCCGATCGCCATGCGCGGCGAGGGCAGATTATAGCGGCGGGCATAGTCGGCCAGGCAGTAGAGCGCCGTGGAATAGGGGGTCGGGTTGGCCGTCACCGGCGCATTACCGATGGGCGACGCATACAGGCCCGAAGGCCCGGCGGTCGGGCTGACGCACCCGGCCAGGGCGGTCGCGCCGGACAGCAGGGCTGCGGCGGCGACACGCCCGAATGTGCGACGGGGGTTCAATCCGCTCATGGAAGGTTCAGGGTCCCGTTCAGGGTCGTTCCGGCGGAGACATCGCCGTTGTTGACCTGGTTGGAGTTGACGATGACCGTGTTCCAGTTGCCCTGGACCACCACGTTCAGGCTGTTGCCGATGGCGGTCGAGCCGCCGATGGTCGTGGACCCGTTCGAGCCGCCGGCGCCGGAATAGCTGCTGGACGCGCCGCCCGTGGCCTCGGAATAAGATGAGGCTCCGGCCTGGATGATGCCGTCGACGATCAGCCGGTTGCCGTTGGCGTCGCGGGTTGAACCGGTCTGGGCCCGGCCGGTCGTGTAGCGCGCCGCGCCGTAGCCGGCCTGGAACTGGGCCGCGCCGGACGAGCCGGCGGACTGGGCGAGGGCCGGCAGGGCCGTCGCGGCGAAGGTCAGCGCCCCCAGGGCGGCGGCCGTTCTGATGATGTTGCGCGTCATAGAGAGACAGCCCCCGGAAACCGAACACGGTTGTCGGGTCGTCAAGCAACCCCCGTGCCAGAATGGAGCATGGGGTCTTAAGAACCGCTTGAGATCGCGCCGTTCGCCGCGCATTGGGGGGATATGGAGCCCTACGACAGCCGCCTGGACGGCCCCCCGCGCGAAAAGATCTTCAATGCGCCGCTGATCGCGGTGCTGGTCGCCCTGTCCATGCCCGTTCTGTTTCTGGGACAACTGCGGTTGGCGGATTTTGGAATGAGCCTTGCGTTCCGGCCGTCGGATCTCGCGGCGGGGCACTGGGGCGAGCTGTTCACGTCCATGCTCTTGCACCGCAACTGGGGGCATGTCGGAATGAACGCCGTGGGGGCCTTCGCCTTTGGCCCGCCGGTCGCGCGCCTGCTGCGCGGGGGATGGGGCGTCATCGCCTTTCTGGCGCTCTATGTCGGCGGCGGGGTCGTCGGCGCCCTGGGCTATGGTCTGCTGCATCTGAATAGCTGGGATCTGCTGGTTGGGGCGTCGGGCGCGGTCTTCGCCCTGATCGGCGCCGCCACCCGGTTGCTGGGCGGGCAGGGGGGCGTGCTGCCGCTGACGGACCGGCGCGTGCTGTCGGCGGCGGCGGCGTGGATGCTGGTCAATGCGGCGGTCGGGCTGATCGGATTCGCGCCCGGCGCCGAGGGCGGGCGAATCGCGTGGGAGGCGCACGCCTTCGGCTTTGTGTTCGGCATTCTGGTGATCGGGCCGCTGGGCCGGATCTTCGGCGCGCGAGCCGGGTTTGCGTCCATGGACCGTATGAGCGATCCTGAGGCCTGAGAAGCGGCCCGTCCGCGGCCGCCCGGAGACAAAGGGAGCCGTCGCCATGCTGGTCGCTGAAATCCTGAAAACCAAGGGCGACGCCGTATTCGCCATCGCGCCGGAGCTGAGCCTGTCCGAGGCGTGCGCGGAGCTGGAGCGGCGGGGCGTCGGCGCCCTGATCGTGTGTGACGGGGATCGGGTGGCCGGCGTCATCTCAGAGCGGGACGTGGTTCGGGCGGTGAGCCGGGACGGGGCCGACAGCCTGAAACGGCCCGTGTCCGACTATATGACGGCCGAGGTGATCTTCGCCGAGCCGGCCGAGACGGTCGCGGTGCTGATGGGGCGGATGACCGACCGGCGGATTCGCCACCTGCCCGTGATGCGGGATCGACGGCTGTGCGGCGTCATCTCCATCGGCGACGTGGTGAAGTGCCAGATCGCCGAGGCCACCCGCGAAGCCGAGAGCCTGCGCACCTATATAGCGGCGGGCTGACGCAGCGCGCTCTGAAACGGACCTGTCGCCGATCGGAATCCGGCGGTTCGCGAGAAAGTCACGAAAACTGCGAAAAGACGCTTGCGGACAAATCAGCCGCTCCGTATATCGCCGCCTCGCTCGGCGACGGGCTGGCCCGCCGGGGCGACGGAGACGCAAGTCACCGACGCTCCAGCGGAAACAGGGAGAGAAAAACTCCTTGCTTCCGAAAGTGGTTCCGACTAGTCTCCGCGCTCCAATCGAATCGTCGGAACGCCCTGAGGGAAGCCTCTTCGCTTCTCCTGCGGTTTCTTGCGGACTGAAAAGCCTCGGCTTTTTATCCACAGGAAGGCTTCCAGCCTCGGTTGACACAGAGGGCCGGCTTCCCTAGATAGCCGCCTCCGCCGCGAACGGGCGCTAAACGGTTTGGGTCGCTGAGCGGCTCTGGGTCTTTGAAATCGTTGATCTGGAAAGAGAAACGCAGGCGGCGGTGTCCTGGCGAGAACCCTTTGGGGTTCTACAGTCGACACTGACATCTGCGGTCTTTTTGAAAAGACATACCATGA
>NZ_SDZL01000123.1 GCF_004210735.1 Brevundimonas sp. | reverse complement strand
TGGAAGCGATGCTGCAGTGCAATAAAATTGCGGCGATCATTGTTGTGGCTCCCCCCGGTGAAACCCACCGCGTCAGGTCCCTTCTGCCCCGCGCCTGGAACATTCACGTTGTCGCAGGGGGCGCTACCCGCACCGAATCTGTCCGCGCCGGGCTCGACGCCCTCGATCCGATCTTCCCCTCCAAGGTCTTGATCCACGACGCCGCCCGTCCCGGCCTCACCCCGGACGTGATCACAGAACTGCTCGACGCCTTGGAGACGGCGGACGCCGCCGCCCCCGCCCTTGCCCTGGCTGACGCGCTCAAGTCCACCGCCGACGGCGCCGTCCGCTCCGTCAGCCGCGAGAACATCTCCCGCGTCCAGACCCCCCAGGCCTTCCGCTGGTCCGTCATCCGCGACGCCTTCGCCAACGCCTCGTCCGCCGTCGATGACCTTGCGCTCGTCGAAAGCGCCGGCGCGAAAGTCGTGCTGACGCCCGGCCGTCATGCGCTAATGAAAGTCACTTATCCGGAGGACCTCGCCGTGGCCGAGAAACTCATCGCAGGCCCGGCCATCCGTGTCGGGACAGGCTTCGACGTCCACGGCTTCGAGCCGGGCGACGCCGTCATCCTCTGCGGCGTCCGCATCCCGCACACGAAGAAGCTCGAAGGCCACTCCGACGCCGATGCAGGCTGGCATGCTCTGACGGACGCTATCCTTGGCGCCCTCGCCCTCGGCGATATCGGCGACCATTTCCCGCCCTCCGATCCGCAATGGAAGGGCGCAGCCTCCGTCAAATTCCTCCAGCACGCCGTGAATCTCGCCCACGACCGTGGCTTCCACGTCGTCAACGCCGACCTCACCATCCTCGCCGAGCGCCCCAAGATCGCGCCCCATCGCGAAGCCATGCGCATCGCCACCGCCACAGCCATGAACGTCTCTCCAGACGTCGTCAGCGTGAAAGCCACGACGACCGAAAAGCTCGGCTTTGTTGGTCGCGAGGAAGGCATTGCAGCGCAAGCCACGGTGCTGTTGTCGCGCTGAGCCATTCAGCTAGAGTGCCGCCATGTTCGACGATCATCTCCTGATGCTGGCCCGTCTGACGCTCGATGAAGCGCAGCAGAAGCGCCTGAAGATCGCGACCGCCGAAAGCTGCACCGGCGGCCTCATCGCCGGCCTGCTCACCGAAATCCCCGGCTCGTCCGCCACGGTCGAACGCGGCTTCGTCGTCTATTCCAACCGCGCCAAGGAAGAGATGCTGAACGTCCCCGGCGATCTCATTGCCGACGCTGGCGCCGTCTCTGAACCCGTCGCCCGCATGATGGCCGAAGGTGCGCTGGAGAACTCCCGCGCCAACCTCGCCGTGGCTGTAACTGGCGTCGCCGGTCCCGGCGGCGGCACGCCGCCCAAGCCTGTCGGCCTCGTCCATCTCGCCGTGGCGCGCGAGAACAAGCCGATCTTCCATCAGGCCATGCGCTACGGCGATATCGGCCGCGACCAGATCCGCCGCGAGACCATCATCACGGCGCTGGAAATGCTGCGGAAGATGATGGCCTGAATTTCATCTGACGATCCGGCCTCGCGCCACCGCCCTGCCCTGATCCCGCCATCAACGCTCGCGACTCCTCTCTGCAAGCCCGGCCATGAGAAGCCGGCTGCCAAGGAGACTAACCTGATGCGTGTCGCGAACCTTCTGGTCCTGAGCGCTGCGGCCATGCTGGTCTGGGCCTGCGCCTCCACCGAATTCCCCGACCCCGCCGGCCAAACTGGCGCCAAGCCCGCCTCCGTGGAGGTCAGCGGCAACGACTGCGCCGTCATGGCGGCGGTATCGAAGGAACATTACAAGTTCGGCCCGGATAACCCGCCCCCGCCCCTCAAGGGCCTGGGCGAGCCCGGCTGGCGGCCCCAGTGCGACT
>NZ_SDZL01000030.1 GCF_004210735.1 Brevundimonas sp. | reverse complement strand
GGACCGCGATGGGCAAGGCCCGGCGGGGTGGAGGGGGCGAGTTCAAGCGCCGCGCCTGGCGTCCGCCCCCTCCACCGCCTGCGGCGGTCCCCCTCCCCCGTGAACGGGGGAGGATCGGTTTCAGACCTTTCAGACTAATCAGACCGTCTTTTCCGCCCCCGACCCACCCCCGATTTCAGACCTTTCAGACTATTCAGACCCTGTTTTTTCCGCCCGGGTCTGAAATCCGCCGCCGGACCCGCTATAGGCCCCGCATGACCACGCTTCTCTATGGCCGCCCACCGGCGGTGTTCGATCCGCCCGGCGCCGCCGTCCAAACCTCGCCCCTGATCCCCGGCTCGACCGCGCTGGAGGATATCGCCCCCGGTTCGGCCGAGGCGGCGATGATCTACGCCCCGCCCGGCGCGGTGGAGCGGCGCTACACCCTGGCCCTGGCCCTGCGCGCGCTGAAGCCCGGCGGCCGCCTCGACGTCATGGCGCCCAAGGACAAGGGCGGCTCGCGCCTGGGCAAGGAGCTGAAGGCCTTCGGGCTGGAGGTGAACGAGAGCGCCAAGGCCCACCACCGCCGCTGCGTCGTCATCCGTCCCGAAACGGTCCAGGGGCTGGACGCCGCCATCCTTGAGGGCGCGCCGCGTCTGGTCGACGGGCTGGACGCCTGGTCCCAGCCCGGCGTCTTCGCCTGGGACCGGATCGATCCCGGCACCGCCCTGCTGGCCCAGCATCTGCCGCCGCTGAAAGGGGCGGGCGCGGACCTGGGCTGCGGCTTCGGGGCCCTGGCCACCGTGGTGCTGCGCTCGCCCACCGTGGCGGCCCTGCGCCTGATCGACCTGGACCGCCGCGCCGTCGCCATGGCCCAAAAGAATGTCACGGACGCCCGCGCGACCTTCGACTGGGCCGACGTGCGCACCCTGCCCGCCGACGGGGCGCTGGACTTCATCGTCAGCAATCCGCCCTTCCACGACGGCGGGTCCGAGGACAAACGCCTGGGCCAAAAATTCATCCGCCAGGCGGCGGGCCTGCTGAAAAAGGGCGGCGTCCTGTGGCTGGTCGCCAACCGTCACCTGCCCTACGAGGCCGAGCTGAACGAGGCCTTCAAACGCGTCCGCCCCGTCGCCGACACGGGCGGCTACAAGATTTTCGAGGCGGTGAAGTGATCGCCCTTTCGTCATCCTCCGGCGACCCTCGCGCCAGCGAGGCGAGACCGGGGGACCCAGCGGCGCGCGAGAGCGCGACCCTGTCACGGGCGCTCCGATCGGCCGATCTGCGGGCAAGGATTGTCGCCTTCGGCGCCGCTGGGTCCCCCGGTCTGCGCCGCAAGCGGCTTGCCGGAGGATGACGAAAGCCATGGCCAAGACCCCCACCGCCCGCCTCGACAAGCTGCTCGGCTCGATGGGCTACGGCTCGCGGCAGGAGATGGCGCGGCTGGCGAAAGCGGGCGGCGTCGTCCTGGACGGGGTCGAGCTGACCGACGCCTCGCAACGCCTCGCCGTCACCCCCGACCTGCCCGCGCGCATGACCGTCGACGGCCGCCCGCTGGACCCGGTTCAGGGCCTGGTCATGCTGCTGAACAAGCCGCTGGGCATGACCTGTTCGCGCAAGGAGGATGGGGCCCTGGTCTATGACGTGCTGCCCACCCGCTGGCTGCGGCGCGACCCGGCCATCTCGACCATCGGGCGGCTGGACAAGCAGACCACCGGCCTGCTGCTGCTGACCGACGACGGCGACCTGCTGCACCGGGTCATCAGCCCCAAACGCCATGTGGCCAAGGTCTATCGCGCGACCCTGGCCCGCCCCCTGACCGGGCATGAGGGCGCGCTGTTCGCCTCGGGCGAGCTGGTGCTGGAGGGCGAGGACAAGCCCCTGGCCCCCGCCGTGCTGGAGGTCGTCAGCCCGACCGAGGCCCTGCTGACCGTGACCGAGGGGCGCTATCATCAGGTCCGCCGCATGTTCGCCGCCGCCGGCAATCATGTGGAGACCCTGCACCGCGAGCGGATGGGCGCCCTGACCCTGCCGGACGACCTGGCGCCCGGCGAATGGCGCCTGCTGACGCCGGAGCAGATCGACCTGATCTTCGCCTGAGGGAACCCCGGCGCCGTCCACGGCTTAAGGCCCCGCTTGCTGCGGAGTCTGCCCATGACCGGCGCTACCCTGAAACGCGATCTGCGCACCGGCCGCTCGCTGTGGGCCGACAGTCCCGGCCTGGGCGTGCCCGTGCGGCCGCTGAAGGCGGCGATCACGGTGGACGTGGCCATCGTCGGGGCGGGCATCAGCGGCGCCTTCATGGCGCACGAGCTGAGCCGCGATCACGCCGTCGCCGTGCTGGACCGCCGCCCGCCGCTGACCGGCTCGACCGTCGCCTCGACCGCCATGCTGCAGTGGGAGATCGACCTGCCGCTGACCACCCTGTCCGACCGGATCGGCCCGGCCAAGGCCAGGCGCGCCTATATGCGTTCGCGCGCCGCCGTGGACGCGCTGAAGCGGATCGTGGAGCAGGAGCGGATCCCTTGCGGGCTCAAGGACAAGGCGACCCTGTATCTGGCGGGTGACGACCACGGCCACCGCGCGCTGCAGGCCGAGGCCGAGGCCCGCGCCGCACTGGGGCTGGACAGCGTTTGGCTGGACAAGGCGGCGGTGCGTGACCGCTTCAACATCGACCGCACCGGCGCGATCCTCAGCCAGGGCTCAGCCGGCGCCGACCCCGCCCGCCTGGCCGCCGGCCTGTTGCGCCGGGCCCAGGCGAACGGCGCGCGGGTCTATTCCCGGGTCGAGGTGCTTCAGGCCGCCAGCGATCCCGACGGCGTCACCCTGCTGACCGACGCGGGCCATGCGGTGCGGGCCAGCACGGTCGTCTTCTGCTGCGGCTACGAGTTCCCCAAGGGCGTGGCGACGCCGGGCGCCAAGGTCATCTCCACCTGGGCCCTGGCCAGCCAGCCCCGCACCCGCTGCCCCGCCTGGCTGCGCGACATGCTGGTGTGGGAGGCGTCCGACCCCTACCTCTATTTCCGCATGGGCGGCGACGGCCGCCTGATCGTCGGTGGCGAGGACGAGGCCGACCCCCTGGCCCATGCCGACAAGGCGAAGCTGCAGCGCAAATGCGCGACCATCGCGGGCAAGCTGCGCACCCTGCTGCCCGGCGTCGATTTCGAGGTGGACTACAGCTGGGCCGGCGCCTTCGGCGAAAGCGCGACAGGCCTGCCCTCCATCGCCCCCGTGCCGGGCATGGAGCACGCCTTCGCCGTCATGGGTTTCGGAGGCAACGGCATCACCTATTCCGTCATCGCCAGCCAGATCGTGGCCGCCGCCATCCGCGGCCGCCCCGACCCCGACGCCGACCTGTATCGCCCTTGACCCGAGGCCCGGCCGCGCGCACCTCGGTGGCATGAGCACCGGTGTGAAAATCTGCGGCTTGATGACGGCTCACGCCATGGAAGTGGCCCTGGATGCAGGCGCGGCCTATGTCGGCCTTGTCATGGTCAAGGCTAGTCCGCGATACATCGGCCCCCACCTCGCCCGCTCCTTGGCGCTTCAAGCTCGGGGCCGAGCCAAGACGGTTCTCCTTTTTGCGGATACGCCCCGGCGCGAGAGGGACTTGCTGGTCCACGACATCGAGCCGGACATGATCCAGCTCCACGGCAGCGAAAGCCTGCTCGAGATTGCAGATGTCAGGGTCGATTACGAAGTACCTGTGATCAAGGCGGTCGGCGTATCCGGGTCTGACGACCTAGCGCAGTTGGACGCCATCCAGGCGGTGGCCGATTTCCTCCTGCTGGACGCCAAGCAACCGCGGGGTTCCCAGCGGACAGGCGGCCATGGCGCGTCCTTCGACTGGTCGCTGCTGGCGGGGCGCCAGTTCGACCGGCCGTGGTTCCTGGCGGGCGGTCTGACCCCCGACAATGTCGCCGAGGCGGTGCGGATCACGGGCGCGCCGCTGGTCGACGTGTCCACTGGCGTGGAAAGCGCGCCGGGTGTTAAGGACAACGGCCTGATCCAGAGCTTCCTCGGGGCCGTATCGCGGTCCTGATTTCGTCGCCTTCCCGCGAAAGACTGCCTGCTGTGAACGCCATCCTCCCCAACCGCTACGCCTGGCCTGATGCCGAGGGCCGCTTTGGCCCTTACGGCGGCCGCTTCGTGCCCGAAACCCTGATGCCGCTGATCCATGAGCTTCAGGCGGCCTATGACGCGGCCAGGGCCGATCCGACCTTCCAGGCCGAGCTGGACGGGTTTCTGGAGCACTATGTCGGCCGCGCCAGCCCGCTGTATTTCGCCGAGCGCCTGACCGACCATTTCGGCGGGGCCAACATCTGGCTGAAGCGCGAGGACCTGAATCACACGGGCGCGCACAAGATCAACAACTGCATGGGCCAGATCCTGCTGGCCCGTCGCATGGGCAAGACGCGCATCATCGCCGAGACCGGCGCCGGTCAGCATGGCGTCGCCTCGGCCACCGTCTGCGCCCGCTTCGGCTTGCCCTGCACCGTCTATATGGGCGCGGTCGATGTCGAGCGGCAGCAGCCCAACGTCTTCCGCATGAAGCTGCTGGGGGCCGAGGTCGAGGCCGTCACCGCGGGGGCGGCGACGCTTAAAGACGCGATGAACGAGGCGATGCGTGACTGGGTCACCAACGTCGCCGACACCTATTACATCATCGGCACGGCCGCCGGTCCGGCCCCCTATCCGGCCATGGTGCGCGACTTCCAGTCCGTCATCGGCAAGGAGATCAAGGCCCAGTCACAGGCCCGGTTCGGCAGGCTTCCCGATGCGGTCGTGGCCTGCATCGGGGGCGGCTCCAACGCCATCGGCGCCATGCACCCCTTCATCGAGGACGAGGGCGTGCGCCTGATCGGCGTCGAGGCGGCGGGCCATGGCCTGGACACGCCCGACCACGCCGCCAGCCTGAAGGGCGGCCGCCCCGGCGTGCTGCACGGCAACCGCACCTATCTGCTGCAGGACGCGGACGGCCAGATCCTGGAGGGGCACTCTATCTCGGCCGGCCTGGACTATCCGGGCATCGGGCCCGAGCACGCCTGGCTGAACGACCTGGGCCGCGGCGAATATCTGTCCGCCACCGATGACGAGGCGCTGGACGCGTTCCAGCAGCTGTCGCGGCTGGAAGGGATCATCCCGGCGCTGGAGCCGTCGCACGCCCTGGCCCGCATCGGCGAGGTGGCCCGGGACGTGGGCAAGGGGGGCGACGTCGTGCTGGTCCTGTCGGGACGCGGCGACAAGGACATCTTCACCGTGGCCAAACATCTGGGAGTGCAGCTGTGAGACGTATCGTCCCCCTGCTGGCGGCCGCGTTCGCGACCTTGGCCAGCCCTTCTGTGGCCCAGCAGGCCATCCCCCTGGATGTGCCGCTGTTGCAGGGCGCGCAGGCGGCGCCGGCCTGTGGCGACCTGCTGGGGCTGGCCGGTCGCGCGGTCTGCGTGACCACGTCGCTGGAGCGGATGGAGAGCCTGACCGACGCTTATATCGCCCATCTGGGCGCGCAGGGCTGGCTGATCGCGGGCGGCGACGGTGACCGCGCCGTCTTCGTGCGCCGCAAGACCGATGGCGGCTGCGACGGACTGCAGATGCTGGCCTTCTATGACACCTCAAAGCCGGCGACGGCGGACACACCCGGCTATCTGGGCTTCTCCAGCGTGCCGGGCGCCTGCGGGGCGCCGGAGGCGGCGCAATGACCACCGCGCGTATCGACGCCCGCTTCGCCGCGCTGAAGGCCCAGGGCCGGGCCGGCTTCATCCCCTACGTCATGACCGGCGACCCCGGCCGGGACGAGGCGCTGGCGATCCTGCGCGGCCTGCCCGCCGCCGGGGCCGATCTGATCGAACTGGGCCTGGCCTTCTCTGACCCCATGGCCGAGGGCCCGCCGATCCAGCGCGCCGCCCTGCGTGGCCTGCAGGCGGGCATGACCCTGCGCGGGACGCTGGACCTGGTCGCGGACTTCCGCGCGGGCGACGCGGAGACGCCGCTGATCCTGATGGGCTATCTGAATCCGATCGAATCCTATGGCTACGACGCCTTCGCGCGCGACGCGGCGGCGGCGGGCGTGGACGGGGTCATCGTCGTGGACTGCCCGCCCGAAGAGGCCGCGCCTTTGCTGACGGCGTTGCAGGCGGCGCAGGTCTCACTGATCCGTCTGGCCACGCCGACGTCGGATGACGCCCGGCTGAAGGTGCTGGCCCAGGGCGCCTCGGGCTTTGTCTATTATGTCTCGGTCGCGGGCGTGACGGGGGTCAAGGAGGCGCAGGCCGACGCTGTCGCCCCGGCGGTCGAACGGGTGCGCCGGGCCTCGGGCATGCCGGTCGCCGTCGGCTTTGGCGTGAAGACGCCGGAACGCGCGGCCGAGATCGCCCGCGTCTCTGACGCCGTGGTCGCCGGGTCTGTCTTTGTGGACGAGGTCGCCGCCGCGCTGGCCGCGAACGAACCCGCCGCCCCCCGCGTTCTGGCGAAGGTAAAGGTGCTGGCCGATGCGGTGCGACATGCGCGGACTAGTGCTTCCGTGACGGAAACCGTCTAAAGGCGCGCCCATGGTCGACAAGAACAATCCGCAGAACCGCCCGCGCGGCGGATGGCTCAGCCGCTTCGCCCCCGGTGTGCGCAAGATCGTCAGCCGGCGCGACACGCCCGACAACCTGTGGGTCAAGGACCCCGACACCGGCGAGATGCTGTATCGTTCGGACCTGGAGACGGCCCTGTGGGTCACCCCGTCCGGCCGCCACATGCGCATCAATGCGCCCACGCGCCTGAAGGCGACCTTCGACGGCGGCGACTATGAGTCGATCGACACGCCCGACGTGCCGGAAGACCCGTTGAAATTCTCGGACGGCAAGTCCTATCGTGACCGGCTGAACGCCGCACGCAAGGCGGCGGGCCGCAAGGACACCATGGCCATCGGCTATGGCCAGATCGACGGGACCCCGGCCGTGGTCATCGTTCAGGACTTCACCTTCATGGGCGGCTCGCTGGGCATGGCGGCGGGCGAGGCGTTCGTCGCGGCCGCGCGCGAGGCGGTGAAGCGCGGCGTGCCCTTCGTCTGCTTCACCGCCGCCGGCGGCGCCCGGATGCAGGAAGGCGCCCTGTCGCTGATGCAGATGGCGCGCACCACCCTGGCGGTGCAGGAGGTCAAGGCGGCGCAACTGCCTTACGTCGTCGTGCTGACCGACCCGACCACGGGGGGCGTCACCGCCTCCTACGCCATGCTGGGGGACGTCCATCTGGCCGAGCCGGGCGCCCTGATCGGTTTCGCCGGGCCGCGCGTGATCGAGACGACCATCCGTGAAAAGCTGCCGCCGGGCTTCCAGCGCGCCGAGTATCTGCAGGAAAAGGGCATGGTCGACCGCGTCGTCACCCGCGCCGACCTGCCGCGCGTGCTGAGCCAGATCCTGTCGATCCTGATGGGCGGCAAGCGCAAGGCGGCGTAACCTCCGGGCATGGACCCCATCTCCGAACGCCTTAGGGCGCGCCATCCGCAGAAGATCGACCTGTCGCTGGGGCGGATGCGGGCGCTGTGCGCGGCGCTGGGCGATCCGCAGGATCGGCTGCCGCCGGTGGTTCATGTCGCCGGCACCAACGGCAAGGGTTCGACCGTCGCCCTGATCCGCGCCATCGCCGAGGCGGCGGGCCTGCGGGTCCATGCCTATACCTCGCCGCATCTGGTGCGGTTCAACGAGCGGATCCGGCTGGCCGGGACGCTGATCGACGACGATACGCTGAACGGCATCCTGGACCGGGTCGAGGCGGTGTCGGGCGAGGCGACGGTGTTCGAAAGCACCACGGCCGCCGCCCTGCTGGCCATGGCCGAGGCGCCCGCCGATCTGGCGGTGGTGGAGGTCGGGCTGGGCGGTCTGCTGGACGCCACCAACGTCATCGACCGGCCGCTGCTCAGCGTCATCACCCCCGTCGATCTTGATCACGCCGAGTTTCTGGGTGACGTCATCGAGGGCGTCGCGGCCGAGAAGGCGGGCATACTCAAGGCCGGCGCGCGCGGCGTCGTCGCCCGCCAGTCCGAGGCCGTGATGGTGGTGATCGAGGCGGCGGCCGCCCGCGTCGGCTCGCCCCTGACGGTCATGGGCGTAGATTTCGACGCCTTCGCCGAGCGGGGGGGCATGGTGTTCCAGGATCAGGAGCGGTTCCTGGACCTGCCCGCGCCGGCGCTGGCCGGCGCGCATCAGATCGCCAATGCGGGCGTGGCCATCGCCGCCGCGCTGGAGCTGGACCTGCCCGAAGCGGCCATCGCCGAGGGGCTGCGGACCGTGCGCTGGCCCGCGCGGATGCAGCGGCTGACGGTCGGTCCCTATGGCGCCGCGGCGCGGGCGGCCGACGCCGAACTGTGGCTGGATGGCGGGCACAACCCCCATGCCGCGCGCGCTTTGGCCGAGGCGCTGGCCGAGCGGCAGGCGCGGGCGCCGCGTCCGCTGGCCCTGATCGTCGGCATGCTGGCCAACAAGGATGCGGGCGGTTTCTTTGAGGCGTTGACGGACACCGGCGCCCAGGTCTTCACCGTCGCCTTCGACGGCGCGGCGGCCGACCCCGCCGCTCTGGCCGCCGTGGCGCAGGGGCGGGGACTGGGCGCCATGCCGACCGCCTCGGTGACCGAGGCGCTGGACCGCGCGTTGGCGCTGGGCGCCGGGCGGGTGGTCATCTGCGGCTCGCTGTATCTGGCGGGCGAGGTGCTGGGGGCCGACCCCGAGACCTGGCCGAGTTAAGTCTGAACGCACGGTCGTCGCATCGCGATTGACGCTGGACCCGCGCCGACCAAGTAAGGCCGTCTCGAAATCAGACAGGCGGAGCCGGGTGTCCAAACGCGAAAAACCCGACATGAGCGACGTGAAGAAGGTGGCGGGCTACGCCCTGTTCTTCCTGGTCCTGTTCTCGGCGATCAACGCCCTGGTACGCCATCTTGGCGGCGACGGCCTGCCTTGGATCGCCATACCGTTCGCGGCGGTGGCCATGGGCGTGATCGTGGCGGTGAATTTCAGCATATGAAAACGCCCGCCGATCCTGGACCGACGGACGCATCATTGTCAGCAGTCTGTGGGTCGATCAGCCCTCGGCCTTGACCCCGGCCTCGGCCAACCATTCCAGGATCTTGCCCTTGGGCTGCGCGCCGACCTTCATCGAGGTCATCTGGCCGTCCCGGAACAACATCATGGTCGGGATGCCCTTCACGCCATAGCGCGAGGGGACCATCGGGCTGTCGTCGATATTAACCTTGGCCACCGTCACGGCGCCCGCCAGTTCGTCCGAGATCTGCTCCAGCGCCGGGCCGATCTGCTTGCAGGGCCCGCACCATTCGGCCCAGAAGTCCACCAGCACGGGCTGGGACGCCTTCAGAACGTCGGTTTCAAAGCTGTCGTCGGTGACCTTGAGCGTGGCCATGGGTAATCTCCTTTTAGGCGCTATGCTCGCCACGCGGTGGCTCGCGGCTTGAGCGCCAGAATTTCGCGGCCCTCGCCTGAGCGCCGTTCAGTCGCAGATGTGGGCCGATTCCGGCGCAAATCAACGGGCATTCGCGAGAGCAGTATCCATCAACGCCTGCGGAACCGGCATCAGTCTGGGCCCATCGGTCCACACCAGCGCCGCCTCGACCGGCCGGTCGGGATACAGCCGTCGCAGCACAGCGACATAGATGGCCATCTGCAGAACATAGGCCGGGTCGGCGTCCTCGACCTGGTCGGGCGCCGGGCGGTTGGATTTGAAGTCGACCACCAACACCCGGTCGGGGGTCACCACCAGTCGGTCGATCCGGCCCGAGATGCTGACGCCCGGCGGCAGGTCGGGCGACGAGCCGGTCAGGGCGACCTCGGCGCGCGAGCCCTCGCCAAAGACGGGCGCGAACCGCGCGTCATCCAGCACGGCGAAGGCGGCGGCGATCATCTCGGCGCGCTGGTCATCGCTCAGGTCGCGTTCGCGCGCCAGCATGCGCGTCGCGGCGTCCGGCCGGTCGGCGGGCGCGATGTCGGGCAGGCGTTCCAGCAGGCGGTGGATCAGGTCGCCGCGCCGGAACCGGCCCAGACCTGCGCCGGGGCCCTCTCCGCGCGCCAGCGGCGACGGGGCGGGGATGCGCTTCTGCTCCTGCATCTGCGACGGTGAGGCGAAACGGGCGGCGGCGTCGCGCGCCGGATCGCGTCGAGCCCAGTCGGGCGCTTCCGGCTGCGTTTCTGCGATCGCGCGAACGGCGGACAGGATCTCCGGATCGACGCCGTAACGGCGCACGCGATTGTCCAGCGTCCGCACCTGATCGCCCAGCCGGTTAAAGGTCTCCTCGATCACCGACCACCAGTCACCGCCTTCGGGCGCGCGGCGCGAGCCGCGACCCATCACGATCACCCGGTCCCGCGCGCGAGTCAGGGCGACATAGAGCAGACGCAGGGACTCATCCCCCACCCGCGCCTCGCGCGCGGCGCGGGCGTCGGCCGAGGCGGGGCAGTCCTCCTTCGCCGAGCCGGGGCACATCAGCCAGCCCTCGGTCCCGTCGGCCAGCGGCACGGGCATCAGGGTCGGCCCCTGCGCCTTCGCCTTCATCGTCGTGTCGGGCAGGATGACCACCGGCGCCTCCAGCCCCTTGGCGCCATGGACGGTCATGACGCGGACCTCGCCGCGCGGGCCTTCCAGCTCGCGTTTCACCTCGACGTCGGCGGCCTCCAGCAGCGACAGGCAGGTTTCCAGATCGACCCCGCCGCGCCCCTCGGCGGCCAGCACCTGGTTCAGGCTTTCGTCGATGGCCTCCTCGGCTTCACGCCCCAGCCGGGTCAGGATGCGCGCCCGGCCCGAGGCGCCGGTGTCGTCCACCCGGTTGAGCAGGGTCGAGAAGAAGTCGAACGGATCGCGGGCGCGGGCGTCGCGCGCCGTCTCGCACAGCGTTCGCGCCCGCACCCATTCGGGTCGCTCATCCGCGCGACGCTTCAGCTCGCGCCACAGGCCGTCGCGCTTCCCGTGCCCCGCCAGTTCATACAACGACGCCTCGTCCACGTCGCAGAACGGGCTGCGCAGGATCTCGGCCAGCGACAGGTCGTCGCCGGGGAACAGGGCGAACCGGGCCAGCGCCTTCAGGTCGTCGAAGACGATGTGGCTGGACAGCTTCAGACGGTCGGCGCCGGCCACCGGCACGCCCGCCGTCTTCAACGCGCGAATGATCTCTTCAAACGTCGCGTCACGGCGCCGGACCAGGATCAGGAAGTCGCCATAGCCGCTGGCGCGCGGCTGGCGGGTCGTGCGATCCACGACGGTGACGCCACCCTCCACCTGACGCCTGATCTCCTGCGCCAGGGCGGCGGCCATACGCTTGCGGGCGCCGGCGACGCTTTCCTGATCGACCGGGTCGTCCCAGGCGTCGCGTTCGGGCGCCGCCTCGTCGGTGAACAGGGGCCACAGGTCAACCGCGCCTCGCTGGCCCACGCGGGCCGCGACGTGGTGCGGGATCTCGCCCGTCTCTCCGACCAGGGCGCGGGTGCGTTCGGGACTGGCGAAGGCGTGATCGACAAAGGCCAGCACGTCCTCGGTCGAGCGGTATGAGGTCTCCAGCGGCACTCCTTCGAACGCGCCGCCCGCGCCGGTGATCAGGACGTCATAGACCTGCGCCTCCTGCCGCAGCCGCTCGGGCCGGGCGCCCTGGAAGGAATAGATCGACTGCTTCTCGTCCCCCACCGCGAAGACGGTGCGGTCGGTTTCCCCGCCCGAGAAGAATTCGCCGGTCAGGGCGCGGACGATTTCCCACTGCTCCGGGGCCGTGTCCTGGGCTTCGTCGATCAGGACGTGATCGACCCCCCCGTCCAGCTTGTACAGCACCCAGGCGGCGGTCGAGCGGGTGGTCAGCAGCTCGACCGTGCGCGCCACCAGATCCGAGAAGTCGAGCGCGCCATGCGCCGCCTTGGCCGCCTCGTAGAGCCCGGCATGGGCCTGGGCCAGGGTCAGCAGACGGATGGTGTCCGTCGCCACCCGCGCCTTGCGCCACCGTTCCAGCGCCGACAGGTAGCGCAACTGCACATCGGCCAGATAGCTGGTGGCGAAGGCGGGCGCGGCCTTGGCCCCGAACTTCTCGCGGGGGTTGCCTTTCGAGTCGAAGAAGATGTCGTGCATCGCCGCCAGACTGGTGGCGGGGGGCATGGCGTCGCGCATCCGCACCGCCATCTTCTGGTCGGTGGCGCCGCTGGTCGCCAGCCCGTCGGCGCAGGCGATCCAGTCGGAAACGTTCAGGCTGTTCAGGAAGGCCTGTTCGATGTCGTCCGGCATCTGATCCGGATCGGCGCCCGCCAGCACATGGGGCGAGGGCGCCGTGCCCGAAACGACCCGCGCGACATAGTCGGTCAACGCCGCCCGCTTCGCCTCGATCAGGGCCAGCAATTGCTGGAACCGTTCCCAGTCCAGCTCAATGGCGAAATGGCTGTAGGCCTCGCCGATCGGCCCCTCGGCGTCGTTCAACGCCGCGCGGGCCAGATCCTCACGCGCGGCGTGCGACAGGGCGATGGCGGCCTCGTTCTCCAGCACGGTGAAGCGGGGCGACACGCCCGCCTCGATGGGGAACCGCCGCAGCAGCTTTTCGCAAAAGGCGTGGATCGTCTGGATCTTCAGCCCCCCCGGCGTCTCCAGAGCCCGGGCGAACAGGCGGCGCGCCTCGGACAGGCGGGCGGGCGCCAGGTTTCCGGCCGCGCTGTCGTCCAGCCGGGCCAATTCGGCCGACAGTTCGGCGTCGTCCATGACGGCCCACTTGCCCAGGGTCTCGAACAGGCGCGCCTGCATCTCGGCCGCCGCCGCCTTGGTGTAGGTGACGCACAGGATGGCCGAGGGCGCGGCCCCACCCAGCAACAGGCGCGCCACCCGGCTGACCAGGGTCGTCGTCTTGCCCGAGCCGGCGTTGGCGGTGACGAAGACCGACAGACCGGGGTCGGCGGCGCGGATCTGGGGGTTGATGACAGTCATTCGCCATCCCCTTCATCGCCGCCGACGACATGCCATTCCCAGACACGGGCCAGATGGTCGTAGTTGCCGCCGAAATTGCCCATGAACTGCGGCGCGACCCACGACAGATAGGGCGTCGCCGGATCGTCGAACCGGGCGATGCGCTTCATCAGCCCCTCCAGCGCGGCATCGGCCAGGCCTTGCGCCTCGGCGCCCGCCGCGCGGACATGAACCTCGCCCGGCTTCTTGCGGCCGACGACGCGGACATAGGTCAGCTCCTCCGGCGGGGTCGGGCCGTTGGTGTCCACGAATCCGCCGTGGGCCAGGATGGCGGCGGTCAGGGTCAGCTGGGGCGCGAAGCCGGCCTTGATCTGCTTGCCCGACGGGGCGGCGCCGGTCTTGAAATCCATCACCGCCGCGCCCGTCGCCCCGACCTCGATCCGGTCGGCATAGGCTTTCAGCGTGAACGGACCGGCGGGGCCGTTCAGCGTCAGCGTTCCTTGCTGTTCAATCAGCAGATCGACCCCGCGCGCGCGACGCCGCGCCTCGAACCCGGCCAGCCAGCGGGCGGCGTTTTTCGCCAGCGGCGTCTCGCGCGCCATGGCGGCGTCCTCGAAGCCATGGGCGGTCAGCTCCTCGATCAGCAGGCGTTCGATCTCGACGGGGGCGTTGTCCGGCAGGGCGTCGGGCCACAGGACCGTCATCCGCTCGATGGCCTTGTGCACGGCGTTGCCGCGCGCCATCGCCTCGGCCGAGGCGCCGGGGCGATCCATCGGCTCCAGATCCAGGATGCGGCGGGCGTACAGGGCATAGGGGTCGCGGACCCAGCGCTCGACCCCGGTGACATACAGGCTGCGCGGCCGCCGCTCGACCGGCGGGCGCGGGGCGGGGCGGGGCGCGAAGCGGGCGGCGCCGGGCGGCGGGGCGTCCAGGGCGCGGGTCCAGTCGGCGACGCCCTCGGGCGCGGCCATGGCCACCGGCGTCTGCGTGGAATGGGCGCCGCGCGTCAGCATCTCCAGCCGCCACAGCCAGCGCGACCGCACGGCGGGCTGGCCGCCGCGCCGCTCGCAATGGACCAGCACGGCTTCCTCGGCGCAGGCGGCCTGGACGAAATCCTGCGCCGTCTGGCCCAGCCGCCGTTCGGGCGCGGGCAGGCCCAGCGCGGTCCGCATCGGCCGCGACAGGAAGGGATCGACCGGCGCCGCGTTGGGCCAGACGCCCTCCTCCAACCCGGCCAGGATCATGCGGTCGGCCCGGGTCAGGCGCGCCTCGATGGCGCCCAGTATGCGCAGACGAGGATGGGTCGCGCCGCCCGTGCGGACCGTGGTTTCGGCCAGAAGCGCGGCGATCAGGTCGGCGAACTCGGCGGGCTTCACTTCGCCCAATGGGCCGCCGCCGTCGATCAGGCTGGACAGCAGGCCGGCCGCCGCCTCACCGTCTGGGCCAGCCCACGCGTTCTGGCCCGCCAGCGTCTCGATCAGTGCGGTCAGGGCGCGGGCGGCGGCGTCGGGCGCGGCCTGTGGCGCGGCCACGGCGAGGGCCTCCAGCCGGTCGGCCAGCGCCTGGGCGCCCGCCAGTCGGGCCAGTTTCCAGTCGGCCAGGGGCCTGCCGCCGCGCCGGGGCTGGGCCGCTTCATGCAGGCGATGGCGCAGGCGGGACCAGTCGCGCGGACGGGGCCCGCGCAGGGCGTGTTCCTCCAGCGCGGCGGCGGCGTCGGACAAGCTGACCTCGCCCAGATCCAGCCGCACCAGCGGATGCTTGATCAGCCCCAGCAGCGTCTGCGGCTTCAGCGGTTCGGCCAGGAACCGGGCGCACAGGTCCGTCAGCACCCCGGCGGGCATCCGCGCCAGCGGCTGGCCGGTCGAGGCGTCGGCGACGATGCCCCAGCGCGCCAGCCGCGCCTCCACCCGGCGCGACAGCTGCAGGTCGGGCGTCACCAGGGCGCAGGTGCGGCCAGGTGTCTCCAGCGTCTCGCGCATCATCAGGGCGATGGCGGCGGCGGCCTCTTCCTCGGCGCGGACGGACAGGACGGTCAGGCCCTGCAAGCCCTCGGCGATGGGGTCGGCGGCGCGCCCCGCCTCGGCCGAGCGGGCGCGCAGCAGGCGGATTTCCTGACGCCAGTCGTCGGTCGCCTCGGCCGGGCGCAGGGCCTCGTTGATCAGGCGCTGGCGGGCCAGGCCGCGCGTTTCGATCCGGCCTTCAACTGGCGGCTGGAACCACGGCCTGACCTGATCGCGGCCGACCTCTGCCCGGGTCAGCAGGGCCTTCAGCGCCGCCTGCGGATGCTGGTCGTCGATCCGGTCCCAGACCCCGTCGGCCAAGTCCAGATCAAGGCCGGGCAGGACCACCACCCCCTGGGGGCTGCGGGCCACGGCGGCCAGCACATCGGCTGCGGCGGGCACGGTGCCGGTCGAACCGGCGGCGATCACCGGCTGCTGCGGCGGCCGTTCGTCCCACGCCTCGGCCAGGCGGCGCAGCAGCGTCGCCCGGCGCCAGGCCGGATCGACCAGGCCCAGCGCCGCCAGACGCCTCGGCCAGGCCTCGACCGCCAGGCCCAGGAAGCGCGCGCTCTCCTGCCAGTGGGCGGCCAGGTCGGCCTGGGCCAGGGTCGCGATGCGCGACAGGTCGGACACCTCTTCCAGCTGACAGGAATCCAGGAAGCCGCCCAAGGCGTCGGCCATCTCCAGCGCGCGCAGGGGTTTCAGGCCGGGCGCGAAATCCTCGGCGATCATCCGCGCCATCTCGAACCGGCGGGTCAGGGGCGCGATGGCGGGCGGCAGGTCCAGCCCCAGTTCGCCGGGGGCGAAGGGCGGCTCGTCCTCCTCCAGATCGCCCAGCGGCCGCACCTGCGGCAGCAAGACCGGCCGGTCGCCCGCCAGTCGGCCCAGCGCCGAGGCGAAGGCGCGCGCGGCCCGGCGGTTCGGCAGCAGGATGGTCGCGTCGCTCAGCGTCTCGGGCGGTGCCTCGCCCAGCCAGTCCAGCACGCCCGCGGCCAGATCCTCAAGGAACGGTCGCCAGGCCGGGATCGCGCGCCAGCGCGGACCCTGGCCGTCGAAGGGATTGAAACGCGCCGTCACCCAGCGCCCTTCAGCCGCGCCTCGGCGTCGTTGCGCGCCTGCGGATCGCCGACGTGCATCCAGTCGCCGTCCAGCACGCAGCCGAACAGCCGCCCCTCGGCCGCCGAGCGGCGCCACAGGGGGCTCAGCGAAAAGGCGCCGTTCGGGCCACCGTCGGCATAGCCGGGCCGGGTGATGTGCACGCCCATATAGGCGTAGGGGGCGGCAGGGGCGTCGCCGCGGAAGGTCAGGGCGCCGTCGTCGCCCAGGAAGAAATCGCCGTCGCCCTCGAACCCGATGGAGCCTTCGCGCCGGGCCAGCAGCAGGGCCGCGTCCATCCGGTCCGGGTCCCACAGGCGGATCAGGTCTGAAAGCGCGTCGCCCCGGTCGATCCAGACGCTGTCGATATTGGCCACGAAGACCGGATCGTCGCCCAGCAGCGGCCGCGCCTTCCTGAGGCCCCCGCCGGTCTCCAGCAGTTCGGCGCGTTCATCTGAAACGACGATGTCCGGTCCGCGTCCGCGCGCCGCCAGATGGCTCTCCAGCCGATCGGCGAACCAGTGGACATTGACCACCGCGCGCTGGACCCCGGCCTCGGCCAGCCGGTCCAGCACGTGATCGATCAGCGCCTTGCCCGCGACCTCGACCAACGCCTTGGGCCGGTCATTGGTCAGCGGCCGCATCCGCGTGCCGAGGCCGGCGGCCAGGACCATTGCCGTATGGGGGGCAGCCTTGGGGGCGGTCATGCGCGCACCTCGTCCGGAACATGGCGGGCGAACCAGCGGGCGGCGGGCTCCAGCCCCGGCTTCGCCAGATTGGCGTTCAGGTGCGCCCACATGCGCGGCATGAAGGCGCGGTATTTCGGTTTTCCGTCGCGCGACACCAGCCGAGCGAAGATGCCCAGGATGCGCGCCTCGTTCAGCGCCGCCAGACCGGCGTAGTCGGTCATGAAGGCGTCGCGGTCCACGCCCGGCCGCAGGGTGAAATAGTGGTCCAGCGCCAGCACCTCCAGCTCGGGCGCCACGTCGCGGCGGGCGTCCTGCAACAGGGAATGCAGATCCCACGACGGATGCGCCCTCACCGCGTCCTGAAAGTCGATCAGCCCGACCGAGGCCGCGCCGGACCGGCCGTCCAGCCGGATCAGGTTCTCGGCGTGATAGTCGCGATGCGCCATGACGGTCGCGCCCGCTTCCCCCGCCGCCGTGACCGGCGCCCAGACCTCGGCCCATTCCTGACGCGCGGTCTCGCCGAACGACAGGCGCGGCTCCAGTTTCGGCAGCCAGTCGATGAACAGGTCGGCTCCGCCCTGCAACGCCGTGGCGTCATAGGTCAGCAGGGGCCAGTCGCCCGCCGCGCCGCTCAACACGTCCGGCGTCGGGGTGGCATGCAGGGCCGCCAACGCCTCGACCGCCGCGCGATACAGGGGCGCGGGGTCGGCGCCGTCGGCGATGACGTTGGCGAACAGGGCGTCGCCGAAATCCTCGATCACGGCCAGGCCGTTCGGGGCGTCGACGGCGACGATCCCGGGCGCGGACAGGCCCAGCGATTTCAGGTGGGCGGCGACGGCGGCGAAGGCCTCGACCCGGCCGGCGGACAGGCGGGCGACGGCGTTCCAGCCGCTGTCCCTACGCTGCTGCGGCGTCCAGGCGGGATCGCACGGCGGGCTCTCGGCCGCCGGGGCCTGGTCCATCAGCATCAGCGACGCGCCCGACGGCGTGGTCAGCCGCTCGTACCGGCGCGTCGAGGCGTCGCCGGGCAAGGGCGCGCGCACGGCGTCGGCCAGCCCGGCCGAACGCAGGAAATCAAGACGGCGGGTTTCGCGATCAGACATGCAGTTCCTTGATCTTCGCTTCCCACGACCCTGCGCCAGAAACGGTCGCAACTCTTCCCGGCGTCCTATCGCCGCCCTCGCGGAGGGCGGCGGCTTGAGGGGTAGGCTCACTCAGTTGGATGATCAGTCGATCCGGCCCGACCATGGCGCCCGGGTCGTCACCCAGCCGTTCGGGCCATTCGATCAGGGCGCAGCCGCTCTCCAGCGCCTCGTCCAGCCCGATCTCGAACGCCTCGTCCGGGCGGCTCAGCCGATAGAGGTCGAAATGGGCGACCGGCGGGTCGCTCTCATAGAACTGGACCAGGGTGAAGGTCGGCGAGGGCACGTCCTCGTCCGGCGTGGTCAGGGCGCGGATCAGGGCGCGGGCCAGCGTCGACTTGCCCATGCCCAGGGGCCCATACAGCAGCACCGCCTCGCCCGACGCCAGCAGGGGCGCGATCGCGGCGCCGAGCCGGCCGGTGGCGTCAGCGTCAGAAAGCTGGAAGGTCCTCATGCGAAATCCGCATCCGGCTGGGACGGCAGAACCCGCTCGACATAGGCCTTGAGCGCATAGGTCGCCCGGGCCGCATCGGTATCCAGCCGCGACGGCGGGATCGTCGGCCCGACCTTCAACTGGAACGCGCGGCCCTTCTTGTTCAGCAGTTCATGAAACAGGGTCACGTCGCGCAGTTCCTGGGAGAATTTGTCGAACAGGTGGAACAGGCGGCTGGTCGGCCCGGTGACATGGACCGGTACGACCGGCGCGTCGTATTTGCGCGCCAGCGACGCAGCCGTCGGCGCCCACTCCGGATCGATCAGGGCGCCGTCCTTGCCCACACGGGCCAGCCGCCCGGCCGGGAACATGACGACGCAGCGCTCGGCCTCGAAGGCCTCCTTGGCGGCTTGCAGGGTGGCGCGGGTCTTGTCGCGGGTGCGCTTGTCGACCACCCATTCGACCGGGATCACCGCCTCGCCCAGCCGGGGCGACACGCGCAGGGCGTCGGCGTTGGCGAAATAGATGGCGTCGCCCCGGCGCGCGCGGATGGCGTCGTGCACCGCGATGCCGTCGGCGATGCCGGTCGGGTGGTTGGCCACGACGATGCAGCGCCCGCTGGCCGGTATCCGCTCGGGGTTCAGGGTGCTGACTGACAGGGCCAGCAGGTCCGAGACGTATTCCAGCGCCGCCGCGCCGGGCAGGGGGGCGATGGCGTCGGCCATGGCCCGCGCCTCGCCATAGCCCAGCAGGCCGTACAGCGCCGGACGCACCAGCGGCCAGGCGGCCGAGCCCGTCAGGCGCGGCGCGCGCTCGGCGATCAGCACATCAACGATGTGATCGGCGGACCTTGGGGACGTCATGGCCAGAGCGGGCGATTCCTGCATGGGACAACGCTTGTCGCCGGTCCCGCGCGAGGCGGCAAGCCGGACCGGCGATCCACACGTCTTTGCCGCGCGGCCGGGGCGATGCTACGCCTTGGGCCAGTTTGATTGAATGACTGCAAGGGATCGCTTCATGCGCCGACTTCCCCACCTGCTTTCCGGCCTCAGCGCCGCCGCCCTGCTGACCTGCGCCGCCTTGCCGGCGATGGCCGAGGCGGCGCCCGCGCCGGTCGCGGTCCAGCCCGCCGCCGCCGACGCCTTCACCTATCGCGACATGATTTCGGCCAACCGCCTGGGCGATCCGCAGGTGTCGCCGGACGGCAAGTGGGTGGTCTATTCCGTGACCACGACCGACGTGGCCGCCAACCGCCGCGCGGGCGCCCTTTATCGGCTCAGCCTGGATGGCGAGGGCGAACCGCAGCGTCTGGCGATCAACGAGGGCGGCGCCAACACCGCCCGCTGGGGCGCCGACGGCAAACTGTATTTCCTGTCGGGCCGTTCAGGCTCCAGCCAGGTCTGGGTCTCGGCCGATCAGGGCGCGACGGCGACCCGGGTGACCGACCTGCCGACCGACGTGAACGCCTACCGCATCAACGCCGCCGGCGACGCTGTGGCTGTGTCGCTGGCCGTTTATCCCGATGCGGCGGATCTGACCGCTTCGGTCGCGCGGGCCAGGGCCGAGGGCGAGAAGAAGACCACCGGCCAGGTCTATGACCGCATGTTCGTGCGTCACTGGGACACCTGGAACGACCACACCCAGAACCACCTGTTCGTCCAGTCGATCGGCGCGGACGGCAAGGCGGCCGGCGATCCGGTCTGGGTGACCAAGGGCTTCGACGGCGACACCCCGTCCAAACCGTTCGGCGACGAGGGCGAGTTCACCTTCGCCCCCGATGGCCGCTCGCTGGTCTTCTCGGCCCGTCAGGCCGGGAACAGCGAGCCGTGGAGCACCAATTTCGACCTGTATCAGGTCGCCGTGGATGCGCCGGGCCAGCTGACCAATCTGACCGACGACAACGATGCCTGGGACACCGGCCCGGTCTTCTCGCCGGACGGCAAGACCCTGGCCTATCGCGCCATGGCCCGGCCGGGGTTCGAGGCGGACAAGTTCGCTGTCTTCCTGCGCGACGTGGCCACCGGTCAGACCCGCCAGATCGCCGCCAACTGGGACCGCTCGGCCGACACCCTGCAATGGTCGAAGGACGGCGCCACCCTGTACACCACCGCCGGCGACGTCGGTCAGACGCGCCTCTTCGCCATCGACACGCGCAATGGCGTTGTGGTTCCGATCACCGGCGAAGGTCACGTCTCGGCCTTCGCCCAGACCCCCTCGGGCTTCGTCTTCGCCCAGGACAGTTTGACCCGGCCCAGCGAGCTGTTCGTCAAGACGTTCCGTGGTCGCGAAATGCCGCGCCGGATCACCAATGTGAACCCCCAGCTGGACGACAAGGCGTTCGGTGAGGCCGAGCAGTTCAGCTTCCCCGGCTGGAACGGTGAGACGGTCCACGGCTATGTCATCAAGCCGGCGGGCTACGTCGAAGGCCGGAAATATCCCGTCGCCTTCCTGATCCACGGCGGGCCGCAGGGGTCGTTCGGCAACAGCTGGTCCTATCGCTGGAACCCCGGAACCTATGCGGGGGCCGGCTATGCGGTGGTGATGATCGATTTCCACGGCTCGACCGGCTACGGCCAGGGCTTCACCGATGCGATCAGCCAGCACTGGGGCGACCGCCCGCTGGAGGACCTGCAAAAGGGCTGGGCCTTTGCGCAGCAGAAATACGGCTTCCTGGACGGTCAGAACGCCTGCGCCCTGGGCGCCTCCTACGGCGGCTACATGATCAACTGGATCGCGGGCCAGTGGCCGGACGCGTTCAAATGCCTGGTCAACCATGACGGTGTCTTCGACATCCGCGGCATGGGCTATTCGACCGAGGAACTGTGGTTCACCGAGTGGGAATACGGCGGCACGCCGTGGCAGAACCCCGAGGGGTATGAGCGCTTCAACCCGGTCCATCACGTCGACAAGTGGAAGACGCCGATGATGGTGGTGCAGGGCGATCTGGACTTCCGCATCCCCACCGCCCAGGGCCTGTCGACCTTCACCGCCCTCCAACGGCGCGGGATCGAGAGCCGGCTGGTGGTCTTCCCGAACGAGAACCACTGGGTGTTGAAACCCGCCAACAGCCTGCAATGGCACGACGAGGTGTTCGGCTGGCTGGACAAGCACATCGGCCGCTGATTGCGCGCAAACGACAAGGGGCGCGGTCGATGACCGCGCCCTTTTCAATTCGGCTGGAGTTCAGGTGATCAGCGCGCCGCCATCGACTGGCTGAGGTGCAGATAGCGGGCGTGTTCGCGCTCGGTCATGCAGCGCGGCGTGGACCAGGTCTGGCCCAGATCCTTCGCCGTCAGGGCCTCACGGGCGGTGATATAGACCGGCGCCTGGCCGTATTCGCGCGCGAAACTGCTGCGGGTGGCCGCGTCGGTGGCGCAGATCATCACGGCGCGTTGTGACGACGGCGCCGCCTGACTGTCCAACGCCATCGCGGGCAAGGTCAGGCTGGAGGCCATCAGGGCCAGGGCCGTCAGGGCTGAAACGCGCATTCAATGTCCTCCCAGGGCCGGAAACCGCTCCGATCACGAACGGCATCATGCGCCGAACGCCGCTATTGTAAAGAATAAATGACAAACTGAAGAATGAAGTGTGACGAACGGGCGCCCGGACCTCTTTGTCCCCCGGCAATGGCGCCGAACGGCGATTTCATGCGTTGCAGCCCTTCACGGAGGCCTGCTTGGCGCAATCTCAGGGACGATTTCCAGACTGGCGGGGCCTGTGGAGCCGTCGTCATGAGGCCTTGGCCACCGTCGGCGGGCGCGCGCAGACGTGGCGCGACGACATCCGGGCGAACGATCCGGTCTGGCGCGCCTTCGCCGCCCCTGGCCCTGCCGAAAAATGGGCCGCAGGCCTGACCCTGCTGATCGTCGGGGCCGTCGTCCTGTTCCTGATCCTGTTCGACTGGAACTGGCTGCGTGGACCGATCGGCGACTGGGCGTCCAGGAAATACGACCGCGAGATCGCCATCAACGGCGACCTGGACGTGCATCTGTTCAGCTGGACCCCGTCCGTCATCGTCAACGACCTGAAGATCGGCGGGCCCGACTGGGCGCGTCAGGCGGACACCGCGCGGGTGGGCCAGATGGAGGGTCAGGTCCGGCTGCGCAAACTGTTCGCCGGCCAGATCGAGGTGCCCCTGCTGGCCTTCACCCGACCAGAGGTCGTGCTGATCGCCGACAAACAGGGCCGCCGCAGCTGGGACCTGAACCCGAACGCGCCCGATACCGGCGAGGGCATGAAGCTGCCGCCGATCCAGCGGCTGATCATCCGGGACGGCAAGCTGTCACTGGACGAACAGCGGCGCGGCATGACGCTGGAGGCGGCGGTCACCGCGCGTGAGGCCCTGTCGCCCGAGGACGGTGAAAGCGGCTTCCTGCTGGACGGGCGGGGAACGTTGAACGGCGCGCCGCTGACGGTGCGGGTCGAAGGCGGACCGTTCCTGAACATCCGCCGGGATCGTCCCTACCGGTTCGAGGCGCAGATGAACGGCGCCCGATCGCGGCTGGTCGCCAACGGCGCCATCACCCGCCCGTTCGACCTGGGCCGGTTCCAGGCGACGCTCAGCCTGCAGGGTCAGGATCTGTCGGACCTCTATGTGCTGACCGGCATCACCACGCCGAACACGCCGCCTTATCGTCTGTCGGGCGCGCTGACGCGCGATAACTCGCGATGGACCTTCAACGACTTCTCCGGTCGCGTCGGGTCGTCCGACCTGTCGGGCGACCTCAGTGTCGATCGCGTCGATGACCGGCTGCGGGTCGAGGCGACGCTGGCGTCGCGGCGGCTGGATCTGGACGACCTGCTGACCGTGCTGGGCGGCCAGCCGCGCGTCAGCGGCGGGGGCGAAAACACGACCGTCACCTCGGGCGTGCCGGGCCGCCTGCTGCCGGACGCGCCGCTGCAGGTGGATCGCCTGCGCACCATGGACGGTGTGCTCAGCTATCGCGCGGCCTCGGTCAAGGCGAACGATCTGGATATCCGGGCGGTGCGTCTGGGGGCCGATCTGAACGGCGGGGTGCTGAAGCTGGACCCCGTCAGCTTCGCCTTCAACCGCGGCGAACTGAACGGCACGGCGCGCATCGATGCGCGCAAGGACACGCCCTACAGCACTATCGACTTCCGCCTGTCCGGCTATCCGCTGGAATCGATCATCCCCGCCCGCAACGGCGCGCCGACCGTCACCGGTCGCGCGCTGGGCCGCGCGCGGCTGGAAGGGCCGGGCGCTTCGATCCATGATTTCGCGGCGGCGTCGAAGGGCTCGGTCAGCCTGGTCGTGCCGCAGGGTCAGATGCGGGCCGCCTTCGCCGAACTGCTGGGCATCAACGTCGGGGCGGGCCTGTCCAAACTGTTGTCCGGCGACACCTCGACGACGCCGATCCGCTGTGCGGTGGCGGACTTCAAGGTGGCGGGCGGCACGGCGCGGGCCGAGACCTTCGTGATCGACACCGGCGTCGTGCTGGCCAAGGGCGAGGGGACGATCAATCTGGGCGCCGAGACCCTGAACCTGAAGATCGACGGCGAGACCAAGAAGCCGCGCCTGCTGCGAGTCTGGGCGCCGATCACCGTCCAGGGGTCCCTGGTCGCGCCGAAACTGGGTGTCGATACGGGTGAGGTGGTGGCCCAGGGCGGGCTGACGGCCCTGCTGGGATCACTGGTCAGCCCGCTGGCCGCCATCCTGCCTTTCATCGATCCCGGTCTGGCTGAAGACGCCGACTGCGGCTCGCTGATCGCCTCGGCGCGATAGGTTTGGGCTGGCGTCCCTCTTCGCTTTCGGCTGTGGTCGGGGAATGGAGATGACGCGTCGTGCATTGATCGCCCCCGGTCTGGGCCTGCTGGCGGCGGCGTGTTCGCCGCTGGGCCTGCTGAACACGCTGGGCCCGCGCGACGGCGGGGCGCGGCGGGTGTCGCGCGATCTGGCCTATGGCGATCATCCACGCCAGAGGTTTGACCTTTACGCCCCGACCGGCGCCGGGCCATGGCCGGTGCTGGTCTTCTTCTACGGCGGCAATTGGGACAGCGGCGAGCGCGGCCTGTACGGCTGGGCGGCGCAGGCGCTGGCGGCGCACGGCTTCGTCGTCGCCGTGCCGGACTATCGACTGGTTCCAGAGGTTCATTTTCCGGCGTTCGTCCAGGACGCCGCCCGGGCTACGGCGCGCGCGGGTCAGGTCGCGCGTGATCACGACGGCGATCCCGGCCGTCTGGGCGTGATCGGTCATTCGGCGGGCGCCTATCTGGCGATGATGGTTGCGCTGGATCGCCGCTATATGGCCGAAGTCGGGGCCCCCGATCTGATCCGCGCGGCGGCCGGGCTGGCCGGGCCCTACGACTTCCGGCCCCGGGACTACGCCTCGACCCGCGCCGCCTTCGGTCAGGAACGCAACGCCACCCTGACCCAGCCGGTCGCCTTCGTGCGGCGCGACGCACCGCCGGTCTGGCTGGGCCACGGCACAGCGGATACGGTCGTGCACGACGAGGATTCCATCCTGCTGGATCGCGGGCTGCGGGCGGCGGGCGCCGCCTCGACCCTGACGCTCTATGAGGGGCTGAACCATGTCGACATGGTCACGGCCCTGTCGCCCCTGTTCCGGGGCAAGGCGCCGGTGCTGGACGACGTCACCCGCTTCTTCCGGGGCGCCCTGGTCTGACCCGTCTCGCCAACGTCATGAGTTTTCGCTAGAGGAGGCCATGACAGAAACGATGAACGCCACGGCGGCGCTGGACCGCCTCGAAACCCTCTACAATCAATCGGTCGCCAACCTGCGGACTGCGGTGCGCGACTTCCTGGCCACCGGCGCCCGGGTCGATCCCGCCGCCCGGGCCGACGGCCTGTTCGCCTATCCCGAGTTGCGGGTCCGCTGGACCGGTGATCGCCCCGCGAACCTTGAACCCCGCGCCTACGCCCGCCTGTCGAAACAGGGGACCTACGCCACCACCATCACCCGACCCGACCTGTTCCGCCCATATCTGATCGAACAACTGGGCCTGCTGGAACAGGACTACGGCGCGACGTTCGAGGTCGCGCCCTCGCGTCAGGAAATCCCTTTCCCCTATGTGCTGGACGGGTCCGACGTGACGCTGGACCGGACCATGACGGCGGCCATCGCGCGCTGGTTCCCGACCACCGATCTGGCCCATATCGGCGACGAGATCGCCGACGGCCTGTTCGATCCGGCCGAGGATTTCCCGCTGTCGCATTTCGACGGCCTGCGCACCGACTTTTCGCTGGCGCGGCTGCGGCACTACACCGGCACGCCGGTCGAGGACGTGCAGTCCTACATCCTGTTCACCAACTACAACCGCTATATCGACGAGTTCGTGCGCTGGGCGACCGAGCAACTGGCCGATCCCGCCAGCCGCTATGAAAGCCTGGTTTGCGCCGGGGGCGTGGTCATCACCCGCGATACGCCCAATCCGGAACGCGCCATCCAGGACTCGGCCTGGCGCAAGCATCAGATGCCCGCCTATCACCTGACCGCATCGGACGGGCAGGGGATCACCGTCGTCAACATCGGCGTAGGCCCGTCGAACGCCAAGACCATCACCGACCACCTGGCGGTGCTGCGGCCCCACGTCTGGATGATGATCGGCCACTGCGGCGGCCTGCGCGACAGCCAGACCATCGGCGATTACGTCCTGGCCCACGCCTATCTGCGCGACGACCATGTGCTGGACGCCGTGCTGCCCGCCGACATTCCGATCCCGTCCATCGCCGAGGTCCAACGCGCCCTTTACGACGCGACCAAGTCGGTCAGCGGCATGCCGGGCGAAGAGGTCAAGCGCCGCCTGCGCACCGGCACCGTCGTCACCACCGACGACCGGAACTGGGAGCTGCGCTATTCCAAATCGGCCCTGCGCTTCAACCAGAGCCGGGCCGTCGCCATCGACATGGAAAGCGCCACCATCGCGGCCCAGGGCTATCGCTTCCGCGTGCCCTACGGGACGCTGCTGTGCGTCTCGGACAAGCCGCTGCACGGCGAGATCAAGCTGCCGGGCCAGGCCAACCGCTTCTACGAAGGCTCGATCTCGGAACACCTTCAGATCGGCATCGCGGCGGTGGATTTGCTGCGCGAGGAAGGGGCGCGCCTGCACTCCCGCAAGCTGCGGGCCTTCGACGAACCGCCTCTTCGATAAAGTACTTTACATCATAAAGTGAAACGAGCATAAGGCGGGAACACCACGGAGCTGTTCCCGCCATGACCGCCTTCGCCCCTGCCGCCGCGCCCGCCGTTTCCAGCGCTGACGCCTTGCCGCGCATGGCCGGCCGCGTCCTGACCCTGGCCGGCGCCGTCTTCGGCGCCTCCAACCTGTTCCAGTGGGCCGTGCTGTCCGGCGCCTTGCCGCTGTCGCCCGCGTTTCTGGCCCTGACCTGGCCCGTCGCGGTGATCGGCTTCATCGTCATGCTGCGTCGTCTGCGCAGCCGGGGCGGCGAGGCCGGACGGCGCGCCGCCGGCTGGTCGCGCATGGCCATCTTCACCATGCTGGGGATCGCAGCGGCGCTGCTGACCGCCAGCGCCCTGACCGGGCGGTGGGAGATGATGGCCTGGATGTCGCCCATCGCCCTGGGGATCTACGTCATCGCCTGGGCGGTCGTGGCGGTGAGAATGCGCCGCGCCCTGCCTGCATTGCTGTCGCTGATCGCCTTTGTCGGCGCGGCGGGGGTGGTGGGCCTGATCGGCACACCCGAGCAGTATCTGGCCTATGCCGCCACACTTCTTCTGATCGCCCTGACGCCCGGCCTGTGTTGGCGCATGGCGGCCAACTGTGACCCTTCCGGAGGATAAATCCATGACCCACACCGACCCCCAGGCCGACATCGCCTGGATGCGAAACCTGGCCCAGGAAGGCGCCGATGCGCCGTTCCGGGGCGGATCCATCCTGTTCGCGGCGGGCCTCGTCTTCGGCGCCGCCAGCCTGATGCAATGGGCGATGGCGACGGGCCTCTTTCCGATGTCGCCGTTGGCCGCGCCGATCCTGTGGCTGGGCACGGTGGCGATCTTTCTGCTGATCGTCTTCACCCGTTCGGCCCGGATGCGGGGCGGTCCCGTCACTGCCGCCAACCGCGCCAGCGGGGCGGTGTGGAGCGCGGTCGGCTGGGGCGTCTTCGCCTTCTGCGCCGCCGTCGCCGCCGTCGGCGCGCGGCTGCAAAGCGGCGAGATCGTCGCCGCCATGATCCCTTCGGGGGTGCTGGTTCTGTACGGCATGGGCTGGGCCGTGACGGCGGCCATGCACCGGTCGCGCCCCCTGGGTGGGCTGGCGGCGGCTTCGTTCATCGCCGCGCCCCTGCTGGGCCTGCTCAGCGGCGATGCTCGTCAGCTGCTGGCCTATGCGGCGGCCCTGTTCCTGCTGGCGGCCGCGCCGGGCTGGGTGATGATGCGCCGGGCGCGTCAGGCGGCCTCGGCATGAGCGAGGCCTTCGACATCGGCCGCATCGACGAGGTCATTCACGGCCGGATGCGGCTGGGGATCATGGCGGCCCTGTCGGGGGTCGAGGCGGTCGATTTCAACACGCTGAAGGCCCGGCTCCAGGCGACGGACGGCAATCTGTCGGTCCATCTGCGCAAGCTGGAGGAGGCGGGCTTTGTCGAGGTCGCCAAGACCATCGAGGGGCGCAAACCCGTCACCCGCGCCCGCATGACATCCGCGGGTCGACAGGCCTTTATCGCCTATCTAGACGCCATGGCCCGGCTGGCCCGGCCTGCGTGACGGCCGGATGGCGAGACGCGAGGCGGCGGGGTAAGACAGCGACATGACCGACCGGCTGCACCGCTTCGACGCTCTCGACAATTTCCGCGACTACGGCGACTACGCCACGGCGGCGGGCGGCCGTGTCCGGGCAGGGTGTCTGTTCCGCTCGGCCCACCATGCCCGACTCAGCGACGCCGACCTTGCACGGCTGGGCGATCTGGATCTGGGCGTGGTTGTGGATCTGCGGCGACCGGGCGAGCGCCGCGACCAGCCCTCGCGCCGTCATTCCGCATTTACAGGGATGGTGATCCAAAGCGCGCATGACGACGGCGCCGAGGCCCCGCACATCACCTTCCTGAGGTCCGCCGAACTGACCGAGGCGTCGGCCCGGCGCTTCATGACCGACACCTATGCGCGCCTGCCGTTCGATCCGGCGCATCTGGATCTGTTCAGCCGCTATTTTCACGCCCTGGGCGCGAACGACGACCGCCCCGTCCTGATCCACTGCGCGGCGGGCAAGGACCGCACCGGCTTGCTGGCTGCCCTGACCCATCACCTGCTGGGCGTCGGTCGGGATGATCTGCTGGACGACTATCTGCTGACCAACGTCGCCGTGGATCTGGAGGGACGCGCCCCCGACATCGCGCGCAAGCTTGAGGCGATGACTGGACGTCCGGCGTCCCATGCGGCGGTGGTCGCCTTCCTCGGCGTCGAGCCGGCGTTTCTGAATGCGGCCTTCGCTGCCATCGACGACCGGCACGGCGCGTTGGACGCCTATCTGGAGCAGGCGCTCGGGGTGGATCATGCTTTGCGGGATCGGATCGGCGAGCGGCTGTCCGCGTGACGTCCGTCCTGACCCATCGGGTTCAGCGCGAGCGGCCCTGGCGCGATCCGCTTGCCGTGGCGACCGGCCTGCGGGATGCGCCGGGCGTCGTCGCCCTGATTTCCGATGGCGGCTCCACGGGACGCTGGTCGCACGTCGCTGCCTTTCCGGATGCCGTCCACGTCGGGCCCGCTGACATGGATCGTCCGTTCGAGGCCCTGCGCGATCCGGTCTGGGGCGAAGGCGTGGTGGGCCTGGCCTCCTATGATCTGGGCGCGCGTCTGGCGACGGGCGTGCGAGAGACGGTCTGGCCCGACCTGATGCTGGCCCGCTATCCGGCCATGCTCAGCTTCGACCATCATCAGCAGCAGGTTCGGATCACGGGTCTGGGCGCCGACGCCACCAGGGCCGGCGCCGCCGCCGACCACGCCGAGGCCTGGCTGGCGCAGGCGATCGATACGGCCACGCCACCCCCGCCCGCTGACGCTTTCACGGCCGAGGCGCCGGACGCCGCCTATCTGTCCGCCGTCGCCGACGTGGTGCGCCGGATCGGCGAGGGGGAGCTGTTCCAGGCCAATATCGCCCGCGCGTGGGCCGGCGCCCTGAACGCCGACGCCGACCCGTTCGACGTGTTCCGGCGACTGGCGGCCCGCGCCTCGGCCTACGGCGCCTTCTGGCGGCTGGACGACCGGGCGCTGGTGTCCAACTCGCCCGAACTGTTCCTGTCCTTTGACCCCGCCGACCGCCGGATCGAGACGCGCCCGATCAAGGGCACGCGTCAGCGCCGCGCCGACCCCGCAGATGACCGTGCCGAAGCCGAGGCCCTCAGCGCCAGCGTCAAGGACCGGGCCGAAAACCTGATGATCGTCGACCTGATGCGCAACGACCTGTCGCGCGTTTGTACGCCCGGCTCGGTGCGGACCGAGCAGTTGTTCACAGTGGACAGCCTGCCGACGGTGCATCACCTGGTCTCGACCGTCAGCGGCCGGGTGGGCGACGGCGCGGGGCCGGCCGACATGCTGCAGGCGGCCTTTCCCCCCGGCTCGATCACCGGCGCGCCCAAGCATCAGGCGATGAAGGTGATCGCCGCGCACGAGCCGCCGCGCGGCCCCTGGTGCGGCTCGCTGTTCCTGATCGGAGAGGGCGGGGCGCTGACCAGCTCCGTGCTGATCCGCACGGCTGACTTCGGGCTGCGGGACGGGGTCTGGCGCTGGCGTGCGCTGGCCGGCGCGGGCATCGTCGCCGACAGCGATCCGGCGGCGGAGCTGGACGAGACTGAGGCCAAGATCAGGGCCCTGCGCGAGGCGTTGGCCGGTTGAGCATCAGCAGTCGCTGCAGCCGATCTTCGATACGGTGCGTGGGCGCAGATAATAGACCTGCTTGAATCGCGTCGCATCCGGCATGACGAAATCCACCGGCGAGTTAAAGTCATAGGCCGTCTCGGACATGATCAGGCTTTCGCCATTGGCGATCACATCGGCGGGCACCACGACGGTGTCGCCCTTCTTGCGCACGGTGGTGTTCGAACCCTTGGCGCGGGTCCAGTCGATGCGGGCCACGCCCTTGTCGTCGCGCGTGACGCTGCTGACCCGCGTCGACAGGGCGGCGCTGGAATAGGGTTTCATGATGATCGGGCCGGCGGCGAAGATGTCGTCCAGCTGGTCGGCCTTGATGTCGGTGGTGCGGGCGACGATGTCGGCCACGGTCGAGGCGACGTGTCCCATCCGCTTGTGCGCCATATAGGCCTGGCAGAACTCGCACATGCCGAAATACAGCACGATCATGACGGGCGCGATCAGGGCGAACTCTACCGCCGCCACGCCGTCCCGATCCGCCGCCCAGGCCCTGAGGGTGAACCGGCGGCGCATCAGAAGGGCTCGTTGCGGAAGGTGGTGGCCGCCATCAGCACCGCCTCGCCGTTCGTTGTGCGGGCGATCATCTGCTGCATCATCGGCGTCATGACCGGGTGTTTGTACCAGACCCGCACCAGCATCAGACTGGCCGCTGCGCCGTTGCTGTAGTCCATGTCGCCCTGGTTCAGCGTACCGCCGCCGGACAGCGGGTCGGGCGGTTCGGGCGTACGGAACTGGACGATCTCGCGCACGTCGACATAGGCGCGGTTTTCGCAGTCGGCGGCGAAGATGGTCATCCGGTCGCACATCTGGGTCTTGAACTCGGCCGGGGTATAGCCCAGCCGCGCCGCCTCGCCGGTGCGCACCTTGCGGCTGGTCTGCATCACCGCGCTTTCAAGCGTCGAATCCAGCGTGAAGATCAGCCCCACTTCCAGCAGGGCGAACAGCATGAAGAAGAAGGGCGCCGCGACCAGGGCGAATTCGACGGCGGCGGAGCCTTCGCGCGCCTGCTTCGATCGGTCAGGACGGCGCCGGGCGCCCATGGCGGGTCAGTTCGCTCCGGCCGAGGCCGCGGCGCCGGACGAACGCACCGACGGCGAGCAGGACGAGCCGCAGGCCATGTCGGTTACGGCCTGGCCGCCGCGCCACATGCGCACGCTGCCGGTTGAACCGGCGGTGACGACGATCTGGTTCTGGAAGACGGTGCGGCCGATGGCGTCGACGGCGACCACCTCGGTCACGCCATAGCCCTTGCCGGTGATGAACAGGGTGTTGGCGTCCACCACGGTGACATCCGCGATCTCGGGGTTGCCGACGATCACCGATCCCGCCGGCGTGCGCAGCTGCACCCGCGTCGAACGGTCGATCTCGACGTTCAGCGGCCGGGACTGCGCCTGCGCCTGGCCGACCACGATCACGGCGGTCGAGGCGAGGATGACGGAAAGGAGGGAGAGCCTGTTCATGGGTCGCGACCTTGGACATGGGCGCGCAGCGCGCCCCCGCGTGACTCATAAGGTGAGGGGGAAACCTCAACAAAGGCTAAAGCCACGCAGGCACGGTTTTAAACAGGTAAATACAGTAAATATTTCAGTAACCACGAATGTTCGATACGGGCTGCTTCGCTTTACCTGTATTTAATCACATCGGCCCCAAGGTCGTTTCGTGAATGGGGGTCAGGCGGGCAAAACCGATGACCCTGGTGATGGGTAAGTCTTTTGCTCGCTGCAACTGAAGGAGTGTCTCCAATGAAGAATTTCGTCTCGCGTTTCATCAAGGATGAATCGGGCGCCACGGCCATCGAATACGGTCTGATCGCCGCCCTGATCGCCGTCGTGCTGATCACTGCGCTCAGCACCCTGGGCGGCAACCTGAAGGACAAATTCGACGAAGTCGCCACCGAGGTCGCCGAAGACCGCACCAAGTAAGCGATCTGACGTCTTGAAACGGCGGGGGCCGGAGCGGAAACGCTCCGGCCCCTTCTGCTTTGGGCGACCGGCAAGACAGCCTTAACGGACGGCGGGGCATCGTGTCGTCATGACCGCGCTGATCCTGCTCCTGCTGGCCGTCCTGCCCGCCCTGACCATTGTGGCGGCGCTGAACGATCTGACGACGATGAAGATTCCCAACTGGATCTCCGTCGCCCTGTTCGCCGGCTTCTTTCCCGCCGCCCTGGCGCTGGGCCTGCCGTTGCAGGACGTGGGTCTGCATCTGGCGGTGTTCGCCGCCGCTCTGTTCGCCGGGATGGCGCTGTTCGCTCTGCGTTGGATCGGCGGCGGCGACGCCAAGTTGATCGCGGCCGCATCGCTGTGGTTCGGACCGGGCGGCGTTGTGATTTTCTTGCTGGCGGTGGCTCTGATAGGGGGCCTCCTCTGCGTGGTCCTCATACTGGCGCGGCGCCATGTAGCCGCATACGCCATTGCCGCCCCCGCCTGGGTGGGACGGTTGATGGAGCCCAAGGGCGACATCCCCTATGGCGTCGCCATCGCCGCCGGGGCCCTGGCGGCCTTTCCCGACAGCCCGCTGGTCTTGCTGTTCATCGGCGGCTGAGCGCTCCGGTCGGCCTCGGGGGGCCGTTTAGGCCCGCGTTAACCCGCGCGCTTCATGGTCGTTAACGGTAGGGGGCCGGAAGAAGGTTTCCGCACGCTCGCGCCCGCCGGAGACTGTCGATGAAGCCCGCCCGTATCGTCGTCATCTGTATCGCCGCCGTCGCCGCGATCGGCCTGGCCCTGGTGGTCAGGGCGATGGGGTCGTCCGGTCAGGCCGTCTCGACGGCCGCCGCAGCGCCCGCGCCCGTGATGGCCAAGGTGCTGGTCGCCGCGACCGACCTGCCCCCCGGCAAGCGCCTGTCCGAAGCGGACCTGGCGTGGAAGGAATGGCCGGTCGATCAGGTCAATCCGGCTTTCGTCACCGACGGCTCCACGCCGCTGCCCGCCGCCGAGGCCAAGCCTGCCGACGAGAACAAGGCCAAGGACGCCGAGGCCGCGCCCAAGGGCGCGGTCGCCCGCGTCACCCGCGCCGCCAACGAGATGGCGACGGGTGGAGCCAAGGCCGATTTCGTCGGCGCCGTCGTCCGCGAGCCCATTCTTGCGGGCGAACCCATCATTTCGCGCAAGATCGTCCGCGCCGGCGAGGGCGGCTTCATGGCCGCCTATCTGGAGCCGGGCATGCGCGCCATGGCCATCCGCGTCACGGTCGAGACCGCCGCCGGCGGCTTCATCCTGCCGGGCGACCGGGTCGATCTGGTCCTGACCCGCGAAACCAACCTGGGCAATATGGCCACGGCCGACGCCCAGCGCTCGAAATTCACTTCGGCCACCGTGCTGCAGAACATCAAGGTCCTGGCCATCGACCAGACCACTCGCGCCGCCGACGACGCCAACACCGTGGTCGGCGCCACCGCCACCCTGGAGATGGGACCGCGCGACGCCGAGGCTCTGGCCGCCGCCCGGTCCGAGGGCGAGCTCAGCCTGGTGCTGCGGTCCTATGCCGACGCCATGGGCCCCTCCGGCCGTGTCCTCAGCCAGGCCGGCCGCACCCAGCAGGCCAGCACGGTCCGCGTCTATCGCGGGGATGCCCCGGAAGTGGTGGTGGTCCAGTGAGGAAGCCGCCGATGAAACGCCTTGTCGCCCTGTCGCTGACGGCCCTGATGGCCGTCTCCGGCGCCGCCGCTGCGCCGGTCGCGGCCCAGACCCGCGCCTCCGTCGCCATGGGCGCCCAGCCGCAGCTGGTGAACCTGCCGCGCGGCCGGTCCTTCGCCGTCGACCTGCCGGGCGACGCGCGCGACGTGATCGTCTCCAATCCCGCGGTGGCCGAGGCCATGCTGCATTCGCCGCGCCGCATCACCGTGGTGGGTCTGGCGCCGGGCGAGACTGACGCCGTCTTCCTGGACGCCGGCGGCCGCACCATCCTGACCCTGCGCGTGCGGGTCGACGCCGGCGTCTCGGCGCTGGAGGACACCCTGTCCCGCGTCGTGCCGGGCGGAACCGTCCGCGCCGAGGCCGTCAATGACAGCATCATCCTGACCGGCACGGTCGCCAGCCCGGCCGAGGCCGACCGCGCCCAGCAGGTCGCCCGCGCCTTCGTCTCGGCGCCGGAAAAGGTCATGAACATGATCAGCGTGACCGGTTCCGACCAGGTCACGCTGCGGGTCCGCGTCATCGAGGTCCAGCGCAACGTCATCAAGCAGCTGGGCTTCGACACCAACGCCGTGTTGGGCCAGATCGGCCAGACCCAGTTCCTGCTGGGCCAGGCGGCGACCTTTGCCGTCAACGGTGGCCTGCTGGGCGGTCTGACCGGCGGCTATTCGTTCGACAGCACCAAGAACTATCAGATGCAGCGCCCCTGCGTCGGTCCAGGCTGGGCCCCGGGCGCCCTGTGCCCGGTCACGGTGCGCGGCCCGAACGACGCGTCCAACTGGGACACCGCGCAACCCGGCACCGGCCCCGGCTCGGACGACCTGAATAAGGCCAACGCCACCATCAAGGCCTTTGAACGTGTCGGCCTGGTCCGCACCCTGGCCGAGCCCAACCTGACCTCGGTCAACGGCGAGAACGCCAGCTTCCTGGCCGGCGGCGAATTCCCCGTCCCGGTCGGCCGCGACCAGGACGGCAATATCCTGACGGAATACAAGCCGTACGGCGTCAGCCTGGCCTTCCGCCCGGTCGTGCGCTCGGGCGGCAACATCTCGCTGCAGATCTCGACCGAGGTGTCCGAGCTGACGCCCGAGGGCGGTCTGACCCTGGGCGCCGGGACGTCCACGGCCATCTCCCTGCCGGGTCTGAATGTGCGCCGCGCCCAGACGACGGTCGAGGTCGCCTCCGGCGGCTCGATCATGATCGCGGGCCTGCTTCAGGAATCGACCCGCCAGAATCTGGATTCCTTCCCCGGCCTGATGACGGTGCCGATCCTGGGGTCGCTGTTCCGGTCGCGGGATTATCTGTCTGGCGAGACCGAGCTGGTCGTGCTGGTCGAGCCCTATCTGGTCAATCCGACCTCGCCCGACCGGATGCAGACCCCGGCCGACGGCCTGCGCATCGCCAATGACGCCCAGACCGTCCTGATGGGTCAGCTGAACCAGGTTTACGGCTCGCCCGCCCCCACGGCGTCCGGCGCCGGCTGGCAAGGCCCCGTCGGCTATGTGATCGAATGAGACCGGTGAGACAGCCC
>NZ_SDZL01000122.1 GCF_004210735.1 Brevundimonas sp. | reverse complement strand
CTGGATGCGCAGCAGATCGTGCGGATCCGGGTTGCCGTCGATGATGTAGTCGCCCTTCTGGATCAGATCGCCGTCGTGGACGGAGATGTGCTTGCCCTTGGGGATCAGGAACTCGACCGCTTCACCCTGAACGCCGTCGGCGTTGACTTCCGGGGTGATCTTGATGCGGCGCTTGTTCTTGTAGTCGCGACCGAATTCGACGCGGCCGTCCATCTCGGCGATGACCGCGCAGTCCTTGGGACGACGGGCTTCGAACAGTTCGGCGACGCGCGGCAGACCGCCGGTGATGTCGCGGGTCTTGGCGCCTTCGGTCGGGACGCGGGCGATGATCTCGCCCGGCTTGACCTCGTCGCCGTTCGACACGGACAGAACCGCGCCCACCGGCAGCAGGTACCGGGCGTCAGAGCCCGAGGCCAGCTTGGCGTAGGCGTCGCCCAGGGTGACGCCCATGGCCGGACGCAGGTCCGAACCGCGCGGGCTGGCGCGCCAGTCGCTGACGACGCGCTGGGCGATGCCGGTCGCTTCGTCGGTTTCCTCGCGGACGGACAGGCCGTCGACCAGGTCCTCGAAGCGCACCACGCCGCCGACTTCCGTCAGGATCGGGGTGGTGTAGGGGTCCCACTCCGCCAGACGCTGGCCCTTGCCGATGTCGGCGCCTTCCTTGACGCGCAGACGGGCGCCGTACGGGACCTTGTGGGTCTCGCGGTCCTTGCCGTCCACGACCACGGTGATGACGACGTTGCGGCTCATGGCCACCAGGTCGCCGTGCGCGGCGGTGACGGTCGGGCCGACGATCTTGGCCGAACCGGCGTTGGTCGCCTCGACGAACGAGGTTTCCGCCACGGTCGCGGTGCCGCCGATGTGGAAGGTCCGCATCGTCAGCTGGGTGCCGGGCTCGCCGATCGACTGGGCGGCGATGACGCCCACGGCTTCGCCCATGTTGACGTTGGTGCCGCGCGCCAGGTCACGGCCATAGCAGTGGCCGCAGATGCCGGCTTCGGCTTCACAGGTCAGGGCCGAGCGAACCTTGACCGACTGGACGCCGGCCGTGTCGATGGCCTCGACTTCCTCTTCCTGCAGATAGGTGTCCGCGGGGAACAGGATCTTGTCGCCGCCCGGCTCCTTGATGTCCTCGGCCGCATAGCGACCCAGCACACGCTGGCCCAGCGAGACCAGCACGTCGCCGCCCTCGACCACGGCGCGCAGCGTGATGCCGCGCGTCGATCCGCAGTCTTCCTCGGTGACGATCGAGTCCTGCGCCACGTCCACCAGACGGCGGGTCAGATAACCCGAGTTGGCGGTCTTCAGCGCGGTGTCGGCCAGACCCTTACGGGCGCCGTGGGTCGAGTTGAAGTATTCAAGGACGGTCAGGCCTTCCTTGAAGTTAGAGATGATCGGCGTCTCGATGATCTCGCCGGACGGCTTGGCCATCAGGCCGCGCATGCCGCCCAGTTGCTTCATCTGGGCCTGCGAGCCACGAGCGCCCGAGTTGGCCATCATGAATACCGAGTTGACGTCGGGCGCCTGGCCCTCGATCAGCACGCGCGGTTGCGCGATCTCGGCCATCATTTCGTCGGCCACGCGGTCCGTCGCCTTGGCCCAGGCGTCGACGACCTTGTTGTACTTCTCACCCTTGGTGATCAGGCCGTCGGCGTACTGTTGCTCGTACTCCTCGACCAGGGTGCGGGTCTCGCTGACCAGTTGTTCCTTCTTGGCCGGGATGACGATGTCGTCCTTGCCGAAGGAAATGCCGGCCTTGGCCGCCTCGCGGAAGCCCAGCTGCATCATCTGGTCGGCGAAGATGACCGTCGCCTTCTGACCGCAGTGGCGATAGACCTGATCGATCAGGTTACCGATTTCCTTCTTGGTCAGGTTCTTCTCGAGCAGGCGGTAGCCGATGT
>NZ_SDZL01000121.1 GCF_004210735.1 Brevundimonas sp. | reverse complement strand
CACCCGGCTTCGCCTGCGGCTCAGCCCCCCTCCCCGGGGCGGGGAGGGAGAGGCGCCGGCGCCGCTGTCGACCGCCGCACCCTCCTCGCCTCCTCCCTCGCCCTGGCCGCCTGCGGGCCGGTGGAAACCGCCGCCCAGCCCGACCGCCCCGTCCCGGCGTTGAAGGACATAGCCCCCTTCCCCATCGGCGCCTGCGTGCCGACGGCCTATCTGGACGATCCCGCCTGGGTCGCGTTGGCTACGCGCCAGCTGTCGCAGCTGACCCCGGAGTGGGAGCTGAAGATGGAGTATGTGCTTCAGGACGGCTCTTACCGGTTCGAGGCGCCGGACCGCATCGCCGCCTTTGCGCGCGAACACGGCATGCGGCTCTATTGCACGACCCTGATCTGGTATTCGCAGGTCATGCCCTTCTTCCGCGACATGGACCCCTCACGGGTCGGGGCGGAATACGACCGTTATATCGCCGCCGTGGTCGGCCGCTACGCCGGTCAGGCGGTCGGCTGGGACGTGGTCAACGAGGCGGTGGCCGAGGACGGGATCGGCCTGCGCGACACCTTCTGGGGCCAAAACCTGGGCGGCGAGGAAGCCTATATCGCCCGCGCCTTCCATCAGGCGAAGGCCGCCGATCCGGACGCGGTCCTGTTCATCAACGAGTACAATCTCGAGAACAATCCGGTGAAGGGCGCGACCTATCTGCGCCTGATCGAAAAACTGCTGAAGGCGGGCGTGCCCATCGGCGGCATCGGCGTGCAGTCGCACCTGGATATCGAGATCCCGGACGGGAACATCCGCACCTTCATGCGCGACGCCGGCGCGCTCGGCCTGCCGATCCATGTGTCGGAACTGGACGCGTCGTTACGGCGCGAGGGCCGTCTGCCGGACCTGCGGACCAGGGCGGAAAAGCGGGAAAAGCAGGTCGCCCGCGTCGCCGAACTGGCCGAGGCCTTCATGGCCCTGCCCGCGGCCCAGCGCTTCGGCTTCACCACCTGGGGCCTGCGCGACATCGACAGCTGGCTGCGCCGCCCGCCGCAGGACGACGGCAAGGACAGCATGCTGCTGTTCGACGCCAAGAGCCGCCCCAACCCCATGTTCTGGCCGGTGGCCGAGGCGTTCGGAGGGTGACCTAACCACCGTCATCCTCGGGCTTGACCCGAGGATCGGACCATCCTCGTACACAACGTCTCTAGTCGTCCGCCGACGCCTCAAGGTGCGCCAGAAACGCCGCCACCCCGCCATCGTTCTCGGCCCCGATCCGCGGATCGGACACCTCCCCACATAGCGACGGGTACAGGTCCTTCCACTCGGGATTTCGCTGCTCGATCAGCTGCATTTTCCACGGTCGGTTCCAGCGCTTCAGCGCTTTCTCTCGCCGAATGGCGTCCACGACGAAGGCGTGTGGCTCGTACCAGACCAGCATGCCGCAACCGTACCGCTTGGTATGCCCCGCAACCTGACCGGTCCGGTGCTGATGCGTCCGATGATAAAGGTTGCTGGTGACGCCGATGTAGATCGCGCCGAATGGCCGATTGGCCATCATATAGGCGGCAATCAGGGGGCGCTTCTCTTCCATATGTCGAGTGGCGGACAGTCCGATCCTCGGGTCAAGCCCGAGGATGACGGCGTGTGGGATTATTCCGGACAAAAAGAAAACGCCCGCCGTTTCCGGCGGGCGTTTCGAAACCCTCAGTCCTCAGAAACCGATCAGGCGGCGACGGTGATCGCGCCTTCGGCCGGGTCGCGCAGGACGTAGCCGCGGCCCCAGACGGTTTCGATGTAGTGTTTGCCACCGGCGGCCGTGGCCAGCTTCTTGCGCAGCTTGCAGATGAAGACGTCGATGATCTTCAGCTCGGGCTCGTCCATGCCGCCGTACAGGTGGTTCAGGAACATTTCCTTGGTCAGGGTCGT
>NZ_SDZL01000077.1 GCF_004210735.1 Brevundimonas sp. | reverse complement strand
GGCGATCTGATCCAGAAGGGCGACTACATCATCGACGGCAACCCGGATCCGCACGATCTGCTGCGCATCCAGGGCGTCGAGGCGCTGGCCGAGTATCTGGTGAACGAAGTGCAGGAGGTTTACCGACTGCAGGGCGTGCCGATCAACGACAAGCACATCGAGGTGATCGTTCGCCAGATGCTGCAGAAGGTCGAGATCCTCGACTCGGGCGAGACCACCCTGATCCGTGGCGACACGGTCGAGGTGGCCGAGGCCGTGGCCGAGAACGCCAAGGTCGAGAAGCGTGGCGGCCGTCTGGCCACCACCCAGCCGGTCCTGCTGGGCATCACCAAGGCGTCGCTGCAGACCCGCAGCTTCATCTCGGCGGCGTCGTTCCAGGAAACCACCCGCGTGCTGACCGACGCCTCGGTCAACGGCAAGGTGGATACGCTGGAAGGCCTGAAGGAAAACGTCATCGTCGGCCGTCTGATCCCGGCAGGCACGGGGGCCTACCTCCGCGCCCTGCAGAAGATCGCCAACGAGCGCGACGCCGAGCTGACGCAAGCCCGCGAAGACGCGGTCGAGCCGCTGCCGGTCGAGCTGGCGCTGGAGCTGGAGCAGTCGGAAGGCTGATCCGGGTCCGGAACCTGAACTGAAGAAGGGCGGCGTCGAAAGGCGCCGCTCTTTCTTTTTTGGGCCTGCCGCGCTTCGCGCTGCTTGAGGCCGTTCCTTTTTGGGGCCTATCGCGCTTCGCGCTGCTTGAGGCCCATCTTGTTCTTCTCCCCTTGCGGGAGAAGGTGGGCCCGAAGGGCTCGGATGAGGGGTTTCGCGACGCAAGGCTGACGGGCGAAGGCCCTGGCGACGGCGCGACCCCTCATCCGTCAGGCTTCGCCTGCCACCTTCTCCCGCAAGGGGAGAAGGGCTTCAGGGGGTCTGCTGCTTGTCCGAGCGCTGGCCGCCGTTGTGGACGGTCGTGGCGCCCTGGCGCATGTCGACGCCGGGGACGTCGGGCAGGAAGGCGCCGGCGCAGCCGGTTCCGAAATTGGAGCCGGGACAGTCGGCGGCGGTCAGGACGCCCGTGCCGCCCGACAGGGGGCGGCGGCGGGCTTCGTATTCGGCCAGGGCGCGGGCGCCCTGCGCGTTGAAGCGGGCGTCGCGACGGGCGTCGCCGCTGCCGGTGACGGGGGCCGCGCGGTCGGCGGCGGCGACCGTGCGCTGGTCGCAGGCGGCCTGTTCGGCGGCGCTGAGCCGGTCATAGGACTGGCGGCAGCCGACGCCGCCTCGCAGGGCCCGACCCACGCCGTCCACCATGCCGCCCGGAACCTGGTCCGGTCGCACGCGCCAGGGATCGTCGGGCGTGGGGATGTTCGGGGCGGGCTCGACCAGACGCGGCGCCGGCGGGGCAGGGCGCGCGGATGTTCGCTGGGATGGCGCGGTCGGTGCGGGCGCGGCGGTCGGGGCGGCGGCCGGCGGGCGCGGGCGCTCGCCCCGGAGCAGGGGGCGCGGCTCGATTTCAATCAGGATCAGGGTGTCCTCGGCGGGGCGGGCGTAGCGATCGTCCAGCCCCAGGGCCTGCCACGACATCCAGCCCAGGGCGCAGGCGTGCAGCAGGATCGACGCCGCGACCAGCGCAGCCGTGCGGCCGCGCGGGTGATCCATCAGCCTGTCCGCCGCCCAAGTCGTCACTGATCGCTCCCCGTTCGATGACAGTGGAACGGTCAAGCATGGCGACTTTCGGGCGCTATTCGCGGCGCAGGGCCTCGATCGGGTCCAGCTGGGCCGCCCGCCAGGCGGGATAGGCGCCGAAGACCACGCCGACGAAGGTCGAGAAGCCGATGGCCAGCGGCGCCGCCCAGGCCGGGATCGCGGTGGGCCAGTCACCGAACTGCGCCATGATCAGCGCGCCACCCACGCCGATCACCAGGCCGATCAGCCCGCCCAGCAGCGACAGGGCCACGGACTCCAGCGCGAACTGGGTCAGAACGTCCGAGCGGCGGGCGCCGATGGCCATGCGCAGGCCGATCTCGCGCGTGCGCTCGGTCACGCTGACCAGCATGATGTTCATGATGCCGACCCCGCCGACCACCAGCGAGACCCCCGCCACGGCGGCCAGCAGGATGGTGAAGGTCGAGGTCGAGGCCTGGGCCGCTTCCTGAATTGAGGTCAGGTTCTGGACGTTGAAATCGTCGTCCTGGCCCGGAAGGATGCGGTGGCGTTCGCGCAGCAGGTTCGCGACGTCCTGCTCAAGCTGATACAGGGCGTCCTTGTCGGTCGCCTTGACGTAGATCTGGTTGACCTGATCGCCCGAGACGCCCCGGCCGATGATGCGCGAGCGGGCGGCGTCCAGCGGCACCACCACGATGTCGTCCTGATCCTGGAAACCGGACTGGCCCTTGGGCGACAGCACGCCGATGACGGTGAAGGGGATGGGGCCGACGCGAATGCGCTGACCGACCGGATCGACGCCGTCGCCGAACAGGTTGGTGACGACGGTCTGGCCCAGGACGGCGACCTTGCGGCCGCTGTCGGCGGCGGCCTCGTCGAACATCTGGCCGGACGACAGGGTCAGGTCGCGAGCGACCAGATAGTCGGGGGTGACGCCCTCGACCCGGCTGGACCAGTTGGCGCCGTCATAGACCAGCTGGGCGCCGCCGTTGACGGCGGGCGAGACGGCGCGGACGCCGTCCAGATCGCGGATGGCCGCCGCGTCCCTGGCCGTCAGGGTGTTGTTCGAGCCGCCCGCCCCGCGCACGAAGCCGCCGCCCGCGCCCCGGGCCGCGCCCCCGCGCACGACCAGCATGTTGGTGCCCAGACTGGACAGGGCCTGTTCGACCCGCTGCTGCGCGCCCAGCCCAATGGAGGTCATCATGATGACCGCCGCCACGCCGATGACCACGCCCAGCGAGGTCAGGGCCGAACGCATGGGGTGGGCCGAGATGGCCCCCAGGGCGAACCGCACCAGCTCCAGCGGGCTCATGCCGCCGGTCGTGACCTTGAGAACGGAGGTGCGGGGTTGGGTGTGCTGGTCCATGATTTCTATTCCCCGTGCGTGGGCGAGGTGGTGGGCTGTGGCGCCCGGCTCGCACACGCCGTCATCCTCGGGCTTGACCCGAGGATCGAGCCTGGCGGTGGCCTGACGGCCGGTTGCGTCGAGCGAGCGGATCGTCCGATCCTCGGGTCAAGCCCGAGGATGACGGCTTTGGGGGAGGGGGCGACGGCCATGGCGGCGGCGACAGCGTTGGGGGCGTCCGAAGGAGGATGGCCGGCGATCATCCCGCGTTCCTCTCGTCGCTGACGATGTGGCCGTCGCGGAAGGCGATGCGGCGTTTGGCGCGGGCGGCGACCTCGGTGTCGTGGGTGACGATGCACAGGGTCAGACCCTGGGTGTTCAGTTCGTCGAACAGGGCCAGGACTTCCTGACCCGTAGCGGTGTCCAGCGCGCCCGTGGGTTCATCCGCCAGCAGCAGATCGGGACCATTGGCCAGCGAGCGGGCGATGGCGACGCGCTGCTGCTGGCCGCCCGACATCTGGGTCGGGCGGTTGTTCAGGCGATGGCCCAGGCCGACGCGCTCCAGCAACTCGACCGCGCGGGCCTTGCGTTCGGCGGGGGCGACGCCGGCGTAGATCATCGGCAGCTCGACGTTCTGGACCGCCGTCAGGCGCGGCAGCAGCTGGAACGACTGGAAGACAAAGCCGATCCGGCGGTTGCGGAAACCGGCCAGCTGGTCATCGTCAAACTCGGCCACCGGCTCGTTCTCGAAGCGGTAGGCGCCGGAGGAGGGGCGGTCGAGCCCGCCCAGCACGTTCATCAGCGTCGATTTGCCGGAACCGGAGGGGCCGATGATGGCCACATGCTCGCCCCGGCCGATGGACAGGGACACGCCGCCCAGGGCCGAGATGACCTCGTCGCCCATGACATAGGTCTTGGTCAGGTCCTCGATCTCGATCATGGCGGGGCCCATCAGCGGGGCGGTCCGCCGGCGCCGATGCCCCCCACGCCGCCGACGCGGCGCTGGGCCTGTTGCTGGGCCTGGGCGCTGGGGCCGGTCGCGCGCGGGCCGCCGCCGGTGATGACCTGATCGCCAGCCTTCAACCCGCCCGTGACCTCGGTATAGGAGCCGTCTGTGGCGCCGGTGCGGACCGGCACGGCCACCGGCTTGCCGTCGCGCAGCACCCAGACCAGACCGCGCCCGCCGCCGCCGGCGAAGCGGCCACGCAGGGTCTCCAGCGTGGTCTGCTGGTCGGGACGCAGCAGCGGCTTGATCTGGTCGAAGGCCTCGTTGAAGGCGGCGGCCATGGCGGGGTTGGGCCCCCGCGCGCGCTGGCCGCCCTGACGGGCGCCGCCCGTGGCGCGCATGCCGGCGCGGGCGGTCTGCTGGGCCTTGTCGAGGATCGGCTGGACCTTGGCGGTCTGGGCCGCGTCGAGGTTCAGTTCCTCGATGATGGCGGCGGCCCGGTTGCCCCGCTGGCCGGCGCCCTGACCCGCGCCCTGGCTGCGTTGCCCACTGGCGGCGCCCGGCTGGCCGCCCTGACGCTGGGTCGACTGGGCTTGCGCGTCGGCGGGGGTGAAGCGCAGGGCCGAGTTGGGCACGCGCAGCACGTTCTGGCGCTGTTGCAGGATGATTTCGGCGTTGGCCGTCATGCCGGGCAGCAGCTTTTCGGCCGGATTGTTCGCCTCGGCCTCGACCGTATAGGCGACGACGTTGGACTCGGTCGTCGGCAGCATGCGGATGCGCGTGACCTGGCCGGTGAAATTGTCGTTCGGATAGGCGTCGACGGTGAAGCGCACGGGCTGGCCGACCTTGACCGAGCCGATGTCCGCCTCGTCCACGCTGATCAGGGCCTGAACCCGCGACAGGTCCTGGGCCAGGGTGAACAGCACGGCGACGTTCAGACCCGAGGCGACCGTCTGGCCCGGCTCGATCTGGCGGTCGATGACGACGCCGTCGATGGGCGCGATGATGGTGGTGCGGCCCAGGGTCGCCTGATTGGCGCGCAGGGCGGCCTGTTGCTGGGCGACCTGGGCGCGGGCCTGACGGACCGAGGCGTTGGCGGTGCGCAGCGAGGCCTGGGCTGAATCCAGCGCGGCCTGGGCGACGATGCCCCGGTCGAAGAGGAATTTCTGACGGTCATATTCGGCCTGGGCCAGGGCGACGTTGGCCTGGGCCGTGGCGACCGAGGCCTCGGCCGCCTGGATCGAGGCCTGCGACTGCTCGACCGCCGAGCGCTGGTTCTGGGGGTCCAGAACGGCCATGACCTGACCCTTGCGGACGCGGTCGTTGTAGTCGACCAGCACCTGGGTCACCTGACCGGAAATCTGCGAGCCGACCTCGACCGTGACCAGGGCCTCCAGCGTGCCCGAGGCCGAGACGGAGGAGACGATCTCGCCGGTCTGGACCGCCTCGGTGCGATAGGGGTCGGCCTTGTCCCCGCCGCGCAGGAAGAAGAACCAGACGGCCACCGCCACCAGCAGCAGGCCGCCCAGCATCAGCCACAGGGCGCGCCCCTTGGGACGGCTGAAGCGGGGCTTGCGGGGCGTCGGGAAGGTCGTGGCGGTCATGAACGGCGTCTCAAATTTGTCGCGAGCCCAGGGCCGCACGCTGAAGGTCTGCTAAATGTAACGGGCAAGGCGAAGGTTTCCGTCGGAGGCAGGATGATCGGCGGGATTCTGGCGGCATTGGTGCTTGGGCTGCAGACTCATCCAGCGGCTGGGTCGCAAGCGACCTGCCTTCCTGTTGATCACCAGCGTAACGCGTCGCGGGCCTGGTCCGATTTCGAATTCTCGACCGAGATCGAAGGCGGGCCGATGTGGCTGGCGGGGAGGGGCTGTTACGCGCGCGCGGGAGAGGCGGCTCGCGAATACCTGGCGCGCGGTCCGCTGCTGAGCGTGCGGGAACAAGCGATCACCCAACTGCATCTAGGGCGGAATCTGGCGTTTGCCGGGGACGAGGCTGCGGCTGCCCAGGCCGTCGCTTCGGCCCGCCGTTCAGACCTGCGAACGGATGGCGAGATCGCCCTGGACTGGAACGCCTATGTCGAGGGGCTGTACGGCTTTCTGGTCAAGGATCGGGAACTGCTGGATGCGCGCCTGGAAAGCTTGCGTCGCTCGACCCATCAAGGGGACGCCATGAACGCGGGTAACCTGGCCCGACTGGCCGCCTGTTTCGAGCGCAGCTATATGGAGGCGCAGACCGCGTCGGAGTGCGTCGCCGCCCCGGCGCCTTGACGCAAACCGGCGGGAAGCGTAAACGCGCCGGACTTTCGAGGCATGGCGATTCAATCGGCGTGTTGAGATCGTGACAATCAAGCGGACGGGCTGTGCCCGCCGGAACGCCCAAAGCGCGCGTTCCGGCTTTTCTGTTTGGGTCACGGCTCATCTCGATAACCCACCCGGGCGACGTCTCTGGCGTCGTTCAAAAGAAGGCTCATGAGGCGCCCCGGCCGAAAGGCACACGCCTCCATCGATTGAAGAGAGTATCCATGCCTACGATCAACCAGCTGATCCGCAAGCCGCGCGCCCCCAAGCCGGTTCGCAACAAGGTGCCGGCCCTGAAGGGCTGCCCCCAGCGTCGCGGCGTCTGCACCCGCGTCTATACGACGACCCCGAAGAAGCCGAACTCGGCTCTGCGTAAGGTCGCCAAGGTCCGTCTGACCACCGGCATCGAAGCGGTGTGCTACATCCCCGGTGAAGGCCACAACCTGCAGGAGCACTCGGTGGTCCTGATCCGCGGCGGCCGCGTCAAGGACTTGCCCGGCGTTCGCTATCACATCCTGCGCGGCGTGCTGGACACGCAAGGCGTCAAGGACCGCAAGCAGCGCCGTTCGCACTACGGCGCCAAGCGTCCGAAGTAAGCGAACCGCCTCACCGCATCAGAGATTTTCCCGGCGTCGGCCGGGACCGAGAAGGAATACCCCATGTCGCGTCGTCACCGCGCCCAGAAGCGTGAAGTTCTGCCGGATCCCAAGTTTGGCGATCTGATCGTCACCAAGTTCATGAACTACGTCATGTACGAAGGTAAGAAGGCCGTCGCCGAGAACATCGTCTATGGCGCCTTCGACATCCTGGCGGACAAGAAGAAGGAGCAGACCCCGGTCGAGACCTTCCACACCGCCCTGGACAACGTCGCCCCGTCGGTCGAAGTGCGCTCGCGTCGCGTCGGCGGCGCCACCTATCAGGTGCCGGTCGAGGTCCGTCCGGACCGTCGTCGCGCCCTGGCCATCCGCTGGCTGGTCAACGCCGCCCGCAACCGCGGCGAAAACACCATGACCGAGAAGCTGGCGGCCGAGCTGCTGGACGCCTCGAACAACCGCGGCACCGCGGTCAAGAAGCGTGAAGACACCCACAAGATGGCCGAAGCCAACCGCGCCTTCAGCCACTACCGCTGGTAAGCGTCTTCAAAGCGCCATCTGGCGCGCTTATCTGTGACTATCCGGCGCGGGCGGTTTTGAGATAAATCGCCCGCGCCGCCATATCCGACATTTCCTTGGGCGCCGATCGCGTCCGCGAAGCACCCTCGAAGGCAACTCCAATGCCCCGCACGCATAAAATCGAAGACTACCGCAACTTCGGCATCATGGCCCACATCGACGCGGGCAAGACGACGACGACCGAGCGGATCCTGTTCTACACCGGCAAGAACCACAAAATGGGCGAGACGCACGACGGCGCGTCCACCATGGACTGGATGGACCAGGAGCAGGAACGCGGCATCACCATCACCTCGGCCGCGACGACCGCCTTCTGGCGCGGCAAGCGTCTGAACATCATCGACACCCCCGGCCACGTGGACTTCACCATCGAAGTTGAGCGCTCGCTGCGCGTGCTGGACGGCGCCGTGACGGTGCTGGACGGCAACGCCGGCGTCGAGCCGCAGACGGAAACCGTCTGGCGCCAGGCCGACAAGTACAGGGTTCCGCGGATCGTCTTCGTCAACAAGATGGACAAGATCGGCGCTGACTTTAACGCTTCGGTCGAGTCGATCCGCGACCGCCTGGGCGCCAAGGCTGTGCCGATCCAACTGCCGATCGGTTCGGAAACGAACCTGAAGGGCGTGGTCGATCTGGTCGAGATGAAGGCCCTGGTCTGGGAAACCGATCAGGTCGGCGCCGACGCCGACGTGCGCGACATCCCGGCCGACATGGCCGAAGAATGCGCCGCCGCTCGCCAGTACCTGATCGACAACGCCGTCGAGCTGGACGACGAGGCGATGGAAGCCTACCTGGGCGGCGAAGAGCCTTCGGTCGAAACGCTCAAGAAGTGCATCCGCAAGGCCGTGCTGACCGGCGCCTTCTACCCGATCCTGGGCGGCTCGGCGTTCAAGAACAAGGGCGTGCAGCCGCTGCTGGACGCCGTGATCGACTACCTGCCGTCGCCGGTCGACATTCCGGCGACCCCGGGCATCGACTTCAAGACCGAAGAGCCCGTCACCCGCAAGGCGTCGGACGACGAGCCCCTGTCGGTTCTGGCGTTCAAGATCATGGACGACCCCTTCGTCGGCTCGCTGACCTTCTGCCGCCTGTACTCGGGCAAGATGGAAACCGGCCAGTCGCTGCTGAACTCCAGCCGTGACAAGAAAGAGCGCGTCGGCCGCATGCTGCAGATGCACTCGAACAACCGCGAAGACATCAAAGAAGCCTACGCCGGCGACATCGTCGCCCTGGCCGGCCTGAAGGAAACCCGCACCGGCGACACCCTGTGCGATCCGCTGAAGTCGCCCGTCATCCTGGAAAAGATGGAATTCCCGGCGCCGGTGATCGAGATCTCGGTCGAACCCAAGTCCAAGGCCGATCAGGAAAAGCTAGGCGTCGCCCTGGCCAAGCTGGCTTCGGAAGATCCGTCCTTCACCGTCTCGACCGACCACGAGTCGGGCCAGACGATCCTGAAGGGCATGGGCGAGCTGCACCTGGACATCAAGATCGA
>NZ_SDZL01000029.1 GCF_004210735.1 Brevundimonas sp. | reverse complement strand
GCTGGCGACCCGCCTCCATGAAGGTCTCGTAGGTGCCCTGCACGATACCCTGGGTGCCGATGTAGATCCACGACCCGGCCGTCATCTGGCCGTACATCATCAGACCCTTGCGATCGAGTTCGTTGAAATGCTCCCAGGTCGCCCATTTGGGCACCAGGTTGGAGTTGGCGATCAGGACGCGCGGGGCGTCGGCGTGGGTGCGGAAGACGCCGACCGGCTTGCCCGACTGGACCAGCAGGGTCTCGTCGGCTTCCAGCGTTTGCAACTGCTCGACGATGGTGTCGAAAGCTTGCCAGTTGCGGGCCGCCTTGCCGATGCCGCCATAGACGACCAGGTCCTCGGGACGCTCGGCCACCTCGGGATCGAGGTTGTTCATCAGCATGCGCATGGCGGCTTCGGCGGCCCATGTCTTCGCCGTCTTTTCCGGGCCGTGCGGGGCGCGGACGACGCGGGCGTTGCTGTGGTCGGTCATGAGAGTCTCCGCCTTGGTTGGTCCAGTCTTATGTCTAGACATTATAGTGCGCAAGGGTAGTCTGATCCCATGGATCACGAGCCGCTTCATCGACGGATCGCCGGCGATATCGAGCGCCGCATCGCCTCGGGCGAGTGGCGGCCGGGTTTCCGCATCCCGACCGAGGCCGAGCTGATGGCCGAATACGGCTGTGCGCGGATGACGGTGTCGCGGGCGATGTCGGACCTGTCGGCGCGGGCGCTGGTGGTGCGGCGCAGGCGAGCGGGGACGGTGGTGGCCCACCCGCCGGTGCATTCGTCGGCTCTGGTGGCCATTCCCGACATCCAGTCCGAGGTTGAAGGGCGGGGGTTGACCTATTCGCACCGCTTGCTGGGTCGGATCGTGCGTCCGGCGCGCGACGATGAGGGGTTGGGTGAACGGGTGATCGAGCTGGAGACCCTGCATCTGGCGGACGAGCTGCCGTTCGTCTTCGAACGTCGCCTGATCTCGCTGGATGCGGCGCGCGAGGCGGAAGCCGCCGATTTTACGACGCAGCCCCCGGGCGGATGGCTGCTGGCCCATATGCCCTGGACTGAGGCCGAGCACCGGATTTCCGCCGTCGGCGCGGACCATGAGACGGCGACCCATCTGGGTTTGGCCGACGGCGCGCCCTGCCTGCGGCTGGAGCGCCGGACGTGGCGTGACGGTCTGGGGGTGACGTGGGCGTGGCAGACCTTCCCCGGAGCGGCCTATGATCTGGTCGCGCGCTTTTCTCCGACCAAAGGGTGATTCCATGAGCGAACCGTCTGAAGCCCTGGGCTGGCGCTCTGTCGCGGATCTGGTCGGCCACCATCCCGACGCCTCCGTCGCCCTGATCGGCGCGCCGCTGAACGAGCGGTCGCTGACGCCTGGGCGGTGCGATCTGGGGCCCAAGGCGTTGCGCGCCGTCCTGCCGCGCCTGTCCACCTATGACGTCGAGACGGGGTTGGAGCTGGAGGTTCGGGTGCATGACGCCGGGGACGTGGCGCTGAAGGCCGTGTCACCGGCCGACGCGTTCGAGCCCGTCCGCGACGCGGTGGCGGCCCAGGCGCATCGGGCGCTGACGATCCTGGTCGGGGGCAACAACGCCATCACCCGGCCGGGCGTGCATGCGCTGGGTCTCAACCGCGTGGGCGTGCTGACGCTGGACGCCCATTTCGACCTGCGCGACACGGACCAGGGCCTGACCAACGGCAATCCGATCCAGGCCCTGCTGGACGACGGCATGGACGGCGCGCGGATCAGCCAGGTCGGCCTGGCCCCCTTCGCCAACACCCGCCGCGCGCATGACAAGGCGAAGGCTGCCGGCATTTCGGTCCGCATGGCGCGCGAGTGCCGGGAGCGCGGTCTGGCCGTCGTCGTCGCCGAGGAGCTGGAGCGGCTGTCGGCGCTGTGCCAGGTCATCTATGTCGATTTCGACATCGACGTGATCGACCGCAGCCAGTGGCCCGCCAGCCCGGGTGCGCGGCCGGGCGGGGTGTCGGTGCAGGATTTCTTTGACGCCGCGCGGGTGATCGGGGGCCACCCCAAGGTGCGGGCCGTGGACCTGACGGAATACGATCCGTCCCTGGAGGTTGGAGATCTGGGCTCGCTGACGGCTGGGCGCTGGTTTTGCGAAATCCTCAGTGGGGTGGCCGGGCGATGATCCTCGCCGACCGTCTCATCACCGACTGCAACGTCGCGACCATGACCGAGGGTGGCCAGCCCTATGGCGGGATCGAGGACGCGGCGATCCTCATCAGCAACGGACGCATCGCCTGGGTCGGACCGCGTGCCGACCTGCCTGTGCACAAGGCTGTGGATACCGACTGTCTGGGCGGGCGCTGGGTCACACCGGGTCTGATCGACTGTCACACCCATCTGGTCTTCGGCGGCGACCGCGCGGGCGAGTTCGAGCGGCGGCTGGAAGGCGCGACCTATGAAGAGATCGCGCGCGCCGGGGGGGGCATCGTCTCTTCGGTCAAGGCGACGCGGGAGGCGTCGGAGGACGAACTCTACGCCTCGGCCTGCAAGCGTCTGGAGGGGCTGAAGGCCACGGGCGTCACCACGGTAGAGATCAAGTCCGGCTATGGTCTGGACCGCGACAGCGAGTTGAAGATGCTGCGCGTCGCGCGCCGGATCGGGCGCGAGGCGGGGGTGCGGGTGCGCGCCTCCTATCTGGGCCTGCACGCGGTGCCGGCAGAGCATAAGGCCGACCGCGCCGCCTATGTGGACAAGGCTGTGGATAACATCCTGCCGGCCGCCCATGCCGAGGGGCTGGTGGATGCGGTGGACGCCTATTGCGAGCCCATCGCCTTCACCACGGACGAGGTGGCGCGCCTGTTCGACAAGGCCGAGCAACTGGGCCTGCCGGTCAAGCTGCATGCCGACCAGCTGTCGGACGGCGGCGGGGCGGCGCTGGCCGCCCGGTATCACGCCCTGTCGGCCGACCACATCGAGCACACGACCGAGCCGGGCGTTCAGGCCATGGCCGAGGCCGGGGTGGTGGCGGTTCTGTTGCCCGGCGCCTTCCTGATGCTGCGGGAAACGAAGCTGCCGCCGGTCGATCTGTTGCGGCGGCACGGCGTGGCCATGGCGGTGGCGACGGACTGCAATCCCGGCACCTCGCCCGTCGCGTCGATGACGGCGGCGCTGAACCTGGCGTGCGTCCAGTTCCGCCTGACGCCGGAGGAGGCCTTGGCCGGCGCGACCCGCCATGCAGCAAGGGCGCTGGGCTTGTCGGCCGAGGTCGGGACCGTTGAACCGGACAAGGCCGCCGACCTCGCCGTCTGGGACATCGGTCGCCCGGCCGAGCTTTGCTACTGGCTGGGCGCGCCCTTGCTGGCCCGGCGTTACCTGGGCGGTTCGCCTCAAACGTGAACCTGAGCGGCATTAAACCTCAGGTATTGATTGCGTCCGATTACGTGATCTAAGGTTGCGTCATGGCGGACGCGACTGACACCCTTGCGCGACTGGTCGGCGAGGCCGTCGCCAACGGCTGGCGGCCGGACGACGGCGCCCCGGCCGCGCGCCGCCTGCTGAAACGGCTTTCGCGCCTGAAGCTGCTGGATCCGGATTGCGGGGACGGCGCGGTGCTGGCGGCGGCGACGCGAGCGCTGGGCGATCTGGCGACGCGGGCCTGCGCGGCGGCGGGGGCGCCCGCCCTTCTGCGTTTGCGGACCACCGCTCTGGCCGGCAATCGTATCGACGCCTGGGCCATGTCCCGACGGCTGGAGGTGGACGGTGCGGCGACGCAAATTCGGTTACGCGATCCGTTTCTGGGGGCGGGCGGGACTGCGGCGCGATGGCCCCGGGCGGATCTGATCGTCAGTGGTCGGGCGGGACGCGCCGGGACGCTGTCGGCGGCGAAGGGCCAGCCCTATGCCGACGCCCTGTGGCGGCTGGATCAGGGGCGGTTCCGCTCGGCGCGGCCGGACCTGTTGCTGCTGGACCGGGCGCTGTGTGCGGTGGCGCGGCATGGCGGCGTCGCCGTCATGGCCTTTGATCCGACAGGTCAGGAAGACGCCTGGGCCGAAATCCGCCTGCAGATCGCGGCCGAACGTCGCCCGCCGCGACTGGACGTCATCACGCTGGCGGACGGTCGACAGGCGGTCGTCGCGCAGGGCGTTGCGCGGGCGCGCGCATCGGCTATGGCTGGGTCCGAACCGAAGAGGGCGGGGCCGTGGTCGAGACCGATGTCGTTATCCTGGGCGGAGGCCACAACGGTCTGGTCTGCGCCTTCTATCTGGCGCGGGCGGGACTGAAGGTCACGGTGCTGGAGCGCCGCCACGTTGTCGGCGGCGCGGCGGTGACCGAAGAGTTCCATCCCGGTTTCCGCAACTCGACCGCCAGCTATACCGTCAGCCTGCTGAACCCGCGCGTCATCGCCGACATGGACCTGCCGCGCCACGGCCTGCGGGTGGTCGAGCGGCGGGCGGCCAACTTTCTGCCGTTCGACGATGGCCGCTATCTGTTGGCGGGCGAGGGGCGGACGAAGGCCCAGGTGGCCAAATTCTCCACCCGCGACGCCGAACGTCTTGGCGACTATGAGGCCCGGCTGGAGACGGTGGCGGCCATCTTGCGCGACCTGATCCTGACGACGCCGCCCAACGTCGCCCAAGGCGGCTGGCTGGCGGCCCTGCCTGAGATGTTGAAGGCGGCGTCGCTGGGCCGGCGGGTGGCGGGGCTGGACCTGCCGGCCCAGCGCGACCTGCTGGACCTGTTCGCCAAGTCGGCGGGGGACTGGCTGGACGGCTGGTTCGAGAGCGATCCGATCAAGGCGCTGTTCGGCTTCGACAGCATCGTCGGCAACTACGCCAGCCCCTATACGCCGGGCTCGGCCTATGTCCTGCTGCACCATGTCTTCGGCGAGGTGAACGGCAAGAAGGGGGCCTGGGGTCACGCCATCGGCGGCATGGGGGCCATCACCCGGGCCATGGCCGCCGCCTGCGCCGAACAGGGCGTCGACATCCGGCTGGATACGCCGGTGGCCGAGGTGCTGACGGAAAAGGGCAGGGCGGTTGGGGCGGTGACCGAGGGGGGCGACGTCTTCCGCGCCCGCGCCGTGGTGTCGAACCTGCATCCGCGCCTGCTGTTTGACCGGCTGGTCGATCCGGGCGTGGTCCCGGCCGACTTCAGCGAGCGGATGAGCCGTTACGCCTCGGGTTCCGGCACCTTCCGCATGAATGTGGCGCTGTCGGAGCTGCCGCGTTTCACCGCCTTGCCGGAACAGGGCGACCACCTGACGGCGGGCATCATCATCGCGCCCAGCCTGGCCTATATGGACCGGGCCTATTCGGAGGCGCGGCTGAACGGCTGGTCCTCGGCGCCCATCGTGGAAATGCTGATCCCCTCGACTCTGGATGACAGTCTGGCGCCGGCCGGACAGCATGTCGCCAGCCTGTTCTGCCAGCACGTCGCGCCCGATCTGGCGGATGAACATCGCGACACGGTGGCGGACCTGATGATCGAGACGGTCGACCGTCACGCGCCGGGCTTCAAGGCCTCGGTGGTCGGGCGACTGGCGCTGGGCCCGCGGGATCTGGAACGGCGCTTCGGCCTGATTGGCGGCGACATCTTCCACGGACGGCTGACGCTGGACCAGTTGTTCAGCGCCCGGCCGGTGCTGGGCCATGCCGATCACCGCATGCCCGTGCCGGGTCTTTACCTGTGTGGATCAGGCGCGCACCCGGGCGGCGGTGTGACCGGCGCCCCGGGTCACAATGCGGCCAAGGCCGTGCTGAAGGACGTCAGGCGAAGCTGATGTCCATGGCCGTCAGCAGGGCCTCGCGTACGGTCGCCTCGGTGAACGGCTTCTGGATCGTGGGGTGGCCGCGCCACTCGTCCGGCAGGCCGCCCTCGCCATAGCCGGTCGAGAAGACGAACGGCACGCCCCGCGCCTTCAGCGCGTCCGCGACGGGAAAGACGGTCGTGCCCGCAACGTTCACGTCCAGCAGGGCGCAGCTCAGTTCGGCCTCGGCCTGAACGAGGCGGACACCCTCTTCGACGGTGGACGCCGGGCCGACAGGCGCGCAACCCATGTCCTCCAGGATCGTCTCCAGCAACATGGCGACGAGGGACTCGTCCTCCACGATCAAAACCCGGCGGCCTTCGATTCCTGTCTGGGGGGTCATGCGGCTTGTCCTCGATCCAGCGGAACCATGATCTCCGCGGTGAAACCATCGATGCGATAGTCGGTGTCGATCGTGCCCGCCAGGTCATGGCGCACGCTGCGCTCGACCAGGCGGCTGCCGAATCCCCGTCGGGAGGGAGCCGCGACGGCGGGACCGCCTTCCTCGCGCCAGTTGAGGGTCAGCATCCGGTCGGTCTGGTCGCTCAGGCTCCAGTCCACGACCACACGACCGTCCGGTACGGACAGGGCGCCGTATTTGGCCGCGTTGGTCGCCAGTTCGTGGACGATCATCCCCAGCGCCAGCGCCGAGGCGGGCTCCAGCGCCACGACCGGGCCGTTCAGCAGCACGCGGTGCGTACCGTGCGCCTGGGTCTCGTGATCCAGGACATCGTGCAGTTCGGCGCCTTCCCAGTGGCTGCGGGTCAGCAGGTTGTGGGTATGAGACAGGGCCAGCAGACGCGACTGGAAGCTTTCGGCGAAGGTCGCAGGATCGGCATGTGAGCGCGCCGTCTGCATGGCGATGGACTGAACGGTGGCCAAGGTGTTCTTCACCCGGTGGTTGAGTTCATCGATCATCAGCTTTTGGCGTTCGGCGGCCAGAACGTTCTGCGTCACCTCATAGCCCTGGACGAAGATGCCGGCGACGCGGCCCCTGTCGTCCCGGATCGGCTGATAGACGAAGTTCAGGAAAACGGTCTCCAGAGGCGAGCCCGGCGTGCGTTGCAGGGCGACGCGGCTTTCGCGCCCTTCATAGGTCTCGCCGGTGGCGAAGACCTCGTCCAGGAATTCAAAATAGCCCTGACCCTCAAGCTCGGGCAGGGCCTCGCGGATCGCCTTCCCCGTGATCTCGCGGTGACCGATCAACTGGCCATAGGCCAGATTATGCATCTGGAAGACATGATGCGGACCAGTCAGCACGGCGGCGAAGCCCGGCGCCTGCATGAACATCTCGACCAGCTGGTTCCGCTCGGTCTGAAGCAGACGGTTGGCGGCCTGGACATCCGTGGCGCGTTTCAGCACGCTGCCGCCGATCATCGCGTCCAGCGCCGACGCGCCATTGTTGCGTCGGTCAGCGACCTGACGACGCAGATTCTCCAGCTCGCTGATGTCAGTCGTGTGTTGCAGGATGTAGCGGATAGCGCCGTCGTCATCGCGAATGGGGGTGTGGGTCGCGCTCCAGAACCTGTTCTCGAACGTGACGACGCCTGCGGCGTCGCGGACGGGCATGGCGTATTCGATTACGGCGATATGATCCGGATTGCCGGTGCGAAGGACCCGCTCGAACGACTCTTTCAGCTGACGGACGTTCTGGGCCGCGATCTCGCCGGGGCCGGAATCGAAGGCTTCGAAAACCGGACGGCCCAGCAGATCGTCGCGAGCGCCGCCGACAGCGTTCAGATAGGCCTGGTTCATCCCGGCGTACCGCAGGTCCGGCGTCAGAAGCATGTAGGGATTGGCCGAGGCGTCGAACGCCGCCGCCAGGTCAGCGTGGATCGCCCCTGCTTTCGCCAGTTCTTTCAAGAGACAATCCACCCCATACGCGTCCCGCTAACGCTTGGGACGTGGAAAGTTTCCGCTAGTCTGTAACAATGAAGCGCGCCAGTTCTTTCCTGTCCCTCATCGCCCTGGTCTGCATGATCACCGCATCTCCTGCCGCCTCGGCGCCTGTTCCGGATCGTCCGGTCGTCCGCGTGAACCAGGGCGAACTGGTTGGCCGCAGTCGCGAGGGTGTGACCGCGTGGCTGAACATTCCCTATGCCGCGCCGCCGGTCGGCGCCCTGCGCTGGCGGGCGCCGCGCGCGGCCGAGGGCTGGAGCGGACCCCGCGACGCCGGCGCCATGGGCGCCCTGTGCATCCAGCCGCCCGCCAACGGCGACCCCGGCGTCGGTCCGATGCCGATGAGCGAGGACTGCCTGAACCTGAATATCTGGAGACCCGAGGGCGCCGGATCGGCCCCGCTGCCGGTCATGGTCTGGATCCACGGCGGCGGCTTCAATAACGGCTCGGGGACGGCGGCCCTGTATGACGGCGCGGCGTTGGCCCGGCGTGGCGTGGTGGTGGTGACGCTGAACTATCGGCTGGGTCGGCTGGGCTTCTTCGATCATCCCGCCCTGGCGGCCGAGCGGGCGGAGGATGAGCCGGGCGGAAACTATGGGCTTATGGACATCATCGCGGCGCTGGGCTGGGTCCGCGCCAATATCGCGGCCTTCGGCGGCGATCCGGAGGCGGTGACCGTGTTCGGCGAATCGGCGGGCGGGGCGGCGGTGACGCGGCTGATGATCGCGCCGCCTGCGCGCAGCCTGTTCCACCGGGCCGTGGTTCAGTCGGGTCTGGGACGTGAGCGCTCGACCCGGCTGGAGCAGCCGGGCGACCGCGGCGAGCCATCGGCGCAGGTGAGGGGCGAAGCCTTTGTCGCCGGTCTGGGTATGGCCGAGACGGTGACGGCTGACGCCCTGCGCGCTGTGCCCGCCGACGCCTTCCTGACACCCGCGCCCAGCTTCTTTGGCGGGGATCTGACGCTGATCGACGGCCAGGTGGTGGCGCAGCAGGTGATCGACGCCTTCGCCACCGGGCGTCAGGCCCCGGTCCCCCTGATTATCGGCACGAACAGCAAGGAGTTCTGGTGGATCAAGCCGAACGATCCCGGCGCCTATGGCGGGGTCGACGACACGCTGGACGACGCAGAGCGCGCGGCCTTGATCGACGCCTACGGCGGGGCGCCGGGGTTCGAGGCCGACATCATCAGCGACATGATCTTCAACGAGCCCGCTCGCGCCCTGGCGCGCCTGCACGCGGCGGCGGGGCATCCGACCTACCTCTATCGGTTCGATGTGGTGTCGGCCGCCATGCCCGAGCCGCACGGCGGGGCGACCCATGCGTCCGAGCGGCCCTATGTGTTCGACAACCTGACCGCCTCGTCCTGGGCGACCGACGACATGGACCAGCGCGCGGCCACCGCCATGGCCGACTACTGGACCGCCTTCGCCCGCGCCGGCGATCCCAATGGCGGCGACCATCCGATCTGGCCCCGGGTGGGGACGGGCGCGACTCACCTGCTGGAATTCACCAACGCCGGGCCGATCGAAAAGCCCGTGCCGAACGCGGACCGGCTGGATCTGATCGAGTCGCACTTTCGCCGACTGGACCCTCGCTGAGGGCGCAAACGCCACAGGGGACGGGGAAACGCCCTGTGAACGGGCCGTAAGCCTTGTGTCCGAAGCGAGGCGCTTGCGTGTCGGGCCGGTGGTGTGTCATGTAACCGTTTACACCCCGAGCTGACGGACCTTCGATAAGGGGGCCGGGACGGTGCGGTTGTCAGGGAGGATGTCTTTGGAAACCAGGATGCGACCGCGTCCGCTACCGCGCGTGACGGCATGAAGGCCGCCACGATCCGCGATGTCGCGCGCCATGCGCAGGTTTCCGTGGCGTCCGTTTCCCGCGTCCTGAACAGCGCCGACGCCGTGACCGAGGCGACGCGCCTGCGGGTCATGCAGGCGATCGAGACGCTGCGCTATGTGCCGCATTCCGGCGCCCGCAGCCTGTCGACCAGCAAGACCCAGACGGTCGGCGTCATCCTGCCCGACCTGTACGGCGAGTTCTTTTCCGAGCTGATCCGCGGCATGGACGTGGCCGCGCGCCGCGCCGGCTATCACCTGATCGTCTCCAGCTCGCACGGCGACACCGAAGAAGTGTCGTCGGCCATCCGCTCGATGCGGGGCAGGGTGGACGGGCTGATCGTGCTGTCGCCCCATATCGACGCCGCGAACCTGGCCGCCAACCTGGCGGGGAGCTTGCCGGTGCTGCTGATGAACAGCGGCGCGGTGGACTCCGGCCGTCCCTCGATCATCGTCGACAACCGGGGCGGCGCCGTGACGGCGGTCGAACATCTGCTGTCGATCGGACGCCGCCGCATCGCCCACATCGCCGGTCCCGCCGGCAACCTGGAAGCCGAGGCCCGGCTGGCCGGCTATCTGGAGGCCATGGCCCAGGCGGGCCTGCCGCCCATGGTCGTCCAGGGCGACTTCATGCAGGCGTCCGGCCATGCGGCCGGCGTCAATCTGGCCACGCGGGCGGATCGCCCCGACGGCCTGTTCGCCGCCAACGACATGATGGCCGTCGGCGCCCTGCTGGCGCTGCAGGATGCGGGCGTCCGCTGCCCCGAAGACATCGCTGTCGTCGGCTTTGACGATATTCCGCTGGCCGCCTTCATTCGTCCGTCGCTGACGACGCTTCGTTCCGGCGTCGCCGAGACCGGCGCCCGCGCGCTGGAGCGGCTGGTTGCCATGGTCGATGACCCTCGCGCCGCCGTGTCCGACACTGCCTGCGAAATCGTGCGTCCCGAACTGGTCGTGCGCCAGTCCAGCACGGCAACCAACCCTTCCCAATCAACCCCGGCGCGGACCCCCGCCAGCGCCCCGGCCCACTAGGCCGCGAGATCGAGGAGACGGACCAGAGCAAGCTTGACTGTAACCGGTTACGCCGCGCCGCCTTTCAAGAGGATCGGCGTCGCTAGGCGGGCTTTCGCTTTCCAGACCTTCGGGCTCAGAGCCCAAAAACACTTCTTCATCGAGGAAACCATGTCCACGAAGACCAACACCAAATACTGGCTCGGCGCCGCTTCGGCCTTGGCCGTCGCCATCTCGCTGGCCTCGGCCGGCGCCGCCACCGCCCAGGTCGCCAGCTCGACCCTGCGGGGCGCCGTCTCCGACAACGGCCAGGCTGAACCCGGCGCCCGCGTCACGGCGACCGAGATCGCCACCGGCTTCACCGCCCGCGCGACCGTCAACGCCCAGGGCAACTATGTCCTGGCCGGCCTGCGTCCGGGAACCTATCGCATCCAGGTGACCACCGATGACGGTCGCACCACCAGCGAGGATGTTGTCCTGGCCGTCGGCCAGTCGGCCGTGTTGGACCTGGACGTTCCCGCGACCGCCGTGGCCGTCGCGCCGGGCGCGACCGACCTGGGCGACGTCGTCGTCACCGGCCGTCGCCTGATCGAGGTCAAGACGTCGGAAGTGGCCACCAACGTCTCGACCGAGCAGATCAACAACCTGCCCCAGAACTCGCGCAACTTCCTGAACTTCGCGGCGCTGGCGCCCGGCGTGACGGTCTCGGACAATCCGGAGCGCAAGGTGTTCTCGTCCGGCGCGCTGAGCGCCAACAACACCAACGTCTTCATCGACGGTCAAAGCCTGAAGAACAACGTGACCCAGGGCGGGCTGGCCGGTCAGGATTCCAGCCGCGGTAACCCGTTCCCGCAGGCCGCAATCCAGGAATTCCGGGTCTCGACCCAGAACCACAAGGCTGAATACGAGCAGGCCGGCGCGGCCGTCATCACGGCGGTGACGCGTTCGGGCACCAACGACTTCCAGGGCGAACTGTTCGGCTACTATCAGGACAAGGGCCTGACTTCGCCGGACTATTTCGACGAACGCAACGGCGCGCCGCAGCCCGAATATGAGCGCCAGCAGTACGGCGGCTGGGTCGGTGGTCCGATCCTGCGTGACCGTCTGCACTATTTCCTGAGCTACGAGGCCAACAATCAGGATCGCGCCACGCGCGTGGACCTGAATGACGCGATCCCGCAAGCGATCCGCGATCAGTACGAAGGCAATTTCGTCGTTCCGTTCCGCAGCGAGCTGTATTTCGGCAAGCTGAGCTGGACGCCCGCCGACAACCACACCGTGGACCTGAGCGTCACGCGTCGTGATGAAACGGACGTTCGCGGCTTCGGCGGCGGCACCACTCGTGACCGCGCTGAGGACATCACCGTCCAGACTACCAGCGCCAACCTGCGCTGGAGCTGGTCGGGTGGTTCGTTCCTGAACGAAGCCTCGATCGACTACCTGGATGCGTCGTGGGCGCCAAGCGCCGTCAGCGGCGCGCGCAGCGTGAAGACGGACAACGGCGACCTGCAGGTCGGCGCCCGGACCTTCACCCAGGACAAGGGTCAAACCGGCCTCACCCTGCGTAACGATTTCACCTTCCTGTCGCTGGGCGATCACCTGGTGAAGATCGGCGGCAAGGTCGCCTTCATCGAGTATGAAGCCGTCCAGTTCGAGTTCTTCAACCCGGAATACACCTACGCCAACGGCGACTACACCTTCGCTGGCGATCCCATCCGGGCGCGCGTGGGCCTGGGCGATCCGCTGTCCAGCGGCGACAACACCCAGATCGGCCTCTATATCCAGGACGACTGGGATGTCACCGACAAGCTGCAGCTGAACCTAGGCCTGCGTTGGGACTATGAGTCCAACATGCTCAACAACGATTTCGTGACGCCGGCGGCCCTGGCCGCTGCGGTTCGGGCCTGGGCGAACAATCGCGACATCAACTGGGAAGAATACATCTCGGACGGCAACAACCGTGACAGCTTCACGGGCGCCTTCCAGCCGCGGATCGGCTTCAGCTACGACGTCTATGACGACGCCAGCCTGGTCGTGTTCGGCGGCGCGGGCCGGTACTATGACCGCGTCCTCTACGACTACGCCCAGGTCGAGTACGCCAAGTCGAACTATCGGGTCTATGAGGTCCAGTTCAACGGCGCGACGCCGTGGAGCGACGCCTATTATGACAAGGACGCCCTGCTGGCCCTCGTCACCGGCGGCGCCGGCGGCGCAGAAGCCTACATGCTGTCGAACGATGTGAAGCTGCCCTATTCGGACCAGTTCTCGCTGGGCGTGCGCAAGACGCTCGGACAGTTCAACACTGCGCTGACCTATTCGCACATCAACAGCTACGACGGCTTCTCGTGGGTGCTGGCCAACCGCTATGCGGATGGCTCGTTCCGGGACGCGAACAACAACCTGCCCTGGGGTCAGGCGCCCGCCGGCTACAGCAACATCATCGTCAGCGAGTCCAAGGACGAGAGCAGCTATGACGCGTTGTTCCTGACGATCGACAAGCCGTACACGCGTGACTCGGGCTGGGGCATGAACTTCGCCTGGACCTTCGCCGACGCCGAGGAATACGGCGCGCGCGGACCGTACGCCCTGGACGAACCGGACGCCGCCGCCTGGGGCTGGCACCCGGCCGAGGCTGCGGAACGTCACCGCATCGTCTTCAGCGCCATCAAGGACATGGCTTGGGGCATCACCGGTTCGACCCTGATCACCCTGGGTACGGGCCAGCGCTATGAGCAGGTGCGTGACAACGTCGGCGGCGGCGTCACCTTCCTGCCGGGCGGTGGTGAGCCGGAGAAGTTCGACTTCATCATCCCGGACGCCTTCGCCTTCCGTCAGGTCGACTTCCGCTTCTCGAAGGACTTCGGTCTTCCCAACCAGCAGCAGATCAGCGTCATCCTGGACGTGATCAACGCCTTCAACTTCAAGAACTACGGCTACGAAACCTGGGTCGGCGGCTTCATCCCGCGCCCGGGCAATGTGAACGCCAACTTCGGTGAGCCCTCGCGTCTCACCGGTCCGACCCGCAGCTTCCAGATCGGTCTGCGGTACAGCTTCTAACTCCTGAGCCTTGGGGCCGCCCTTGCCCACGGGTGAGGGCGGCCCTTCTTTTTTGTATGTTTTGAGTAGAATTTCTGACGGAAGGAGCCGGCATGGATCGTCGTGGGTTTTTGATGGGGACGGTGGCCGCAGGCGCGGCGATGGCCCTGGTCGGCTGCAACGCCGGCGCGACGGGTGTTCAGGCGGCCGTGACGCTGGATCCGGTCATCGACGATCTGCAGCACCGCTCGTTCCGCTGGTTCTGGGACACCACCAACGCCCGCAACGGCATGACGCCGGACCGCTGGCCGACCAAGTCGTTCGCCTCAGTCGCGGCCATCGGCGACGCCCTGGCCGTCTGGCCCATCGGGGTCGAGCGCGGCTGGATCACGCGCGAACAGGCGCGTGAGCGCACCTTGACCACCATCCGTTTCCTGCATGACCTGAAGCAGGGGCCCGAGGCGACCGGCGTCGGCGGTCACAAGGGCTTCTTCTATCACTTCCTGGACATGGAGACCGGTCACCGCTTCGGCCAGACCGAACTGTCCAGCGTCGACACCGCCCTGCTGATGGGCGGCATGATGTTCGCCGCCCGCTGGTTCGACGGCGACCACGCCGACGAGGCCGAGATCCGTCGCCTGACCCAGGTGATCTATGAGCGGATCGAATGGCCGTGGCTGGTCGTGCGCCCGAACCGCATCTCGATGGGCTGGCACCCCGAGAGCGGCTTCATCGAGGCCGACTGGAACGTCTACAACGAGGGTATGATCGTCCTGATCCAGGCGCTGGGCAGCCCGACCCACCCGGTCGATCCGGGTGTCTGGACCGAGTGGTGCAGCGTCTATGACCGCAGCTTCACCGACAAGTGGGGGCCCAAGCACCTGCATTTCGCCCCGCTGTTCGGTCACCAGTACAGCCACATGTTCATCGACTTCCGCGGCATCCAGGACGCCTGGATGCGCGACCGTCAGGCCGAGATCCCCGGCTTCGACTATTTCGAGAACAGCCGCCGCGCCGTTCAGGCGCAACAGAAGTACGGCGCCGACAATCCGCGCGGCTGGGCCGGCTATTCGGCCGATGTCTGGGGTCTGACGGCGTGCGACGGGCCGGGCGATTTCAAACAGGTCGTGAACGGCCAGGAACGCGAGTTCTTCAGCTACTCCGCGCGCGGCCCGGGCGAGCGGGACGACGGCACCATCGCGCCCACGGCGGCGGCCTCCTCCATCGCCTTCGAGCCGGAGCTGGTCACCACCTGCGTCAAGGCGATGAAGGACAAGTACGGCGCGGCCATCTATGCCGAGTACGGCTTCCTGGACAGCTTCAACCCGACCCTGACCAGCACCGACAAGCCGCTGTTGCACGGCAAGATCGTGGACGGGATCGGCTGGGTCGACGGCGACTATCTGGGCATCGACCAGGGGCCGATCGTCATCATGACCGAGAACCATCGCAGCGGCATCGTCTGGAACCGCATGCACGGCGAGCCGAACATCGTGCGCGGTCTGAAGCGCGCGGGCTTCACCGGCGGCTGGCTGGACAAGGCGTGAGCCTGAGGCCCGACAGGCGCGCCGCGCTGGGTCTGCTGGCGGGGGCAGGGCTGACCGCCTGCGCGCCCCGCACGGCGGGCGAGGTGCGGCTGCGTCTGTGGGCCATGGGGAACGAGGGGACCAACGTCCCCGCCCTGATCCCGGCCTTCGAGCGGCTGAACCCCGGCGTGCGCGTCTCGGTCCAGCCGCTGCCGTGGACGGCGGCGCACGAGAAACTGCTGACCGCATACGCCGGGGATTCGCTGCCGGACGTGGCCCAGATCGGCAACACCTGGGTGTCGGAGCTGTCGGCTATCGGCGCCCTGTCGCCGACGCCGGCGTCGGCTGCCGACCTGCTGACCGATCAGTTCCCGGCGGTGCTGGAGACGAACGAGATCGGCGGCCAGGCCATGGCCACGCCCTGGTATGTGGACACGCGACTGATCTTCCACCGCACCGATCTGTTGAACCGGGCGGGCTATGACGCCGTGCCGGGCGACTGGGCCGAGTGGAAGCGCGCCATGCATGCGGTCAAGCGCGTGGCCGGGCCGGGCAACTACGCCATCCTGCTGCCGGTCAACGAGTTTGAGCAACTTCTGACCTTTGGATTGCAGGCGGACGAGCCGCTGCTGCGGGACGATGCGACACGGGGCAATTTCTCCAGCCCCGGCTTCGTCGCGGCCCTGGCCTTCTACAAGAGCCTGTTCGACGAGCAGCTGGCGCCGCTGGTGTCGGCGACGCAGATTTCAAACGTCTGGACCGAGTTCGCCAAGGGCTATTTCAGCTTCTATTTCTCCGGTCCCTGGACCATCGGCGATTTCCGCAATCGCCTGCCGCCCGAGACGAAATGGGCGACGGCGGGCGTGCCCGGCCCGCGCGGTCCCGGCGCCTCGGCGCCCGGCGGATCGTCGCTGGCGGTGTTCAAGTCATCACCGCATCAGGACGCGGCGTGGAAGCTGGTGCGCTTCCTGCTGCAGCCCGACGTGCAGGTCCAGTTCAACACGCTGACCGGTAACCTGCCCGCGCGTGAAAGCGCCTGGAGCGCGCCGGCCATCGCCAACGACCCGCTGCTTCAGCCCTTCCGCGACCAGCTGGCGCGGGCCGAGGCCGTGCCCAAGGCGCCGGAGTGGGAGCGCGTGGTCACCGAAATGCAGATCGTCGCCGAACGCATGGTGCGCGGCCAGTTCACGCCTGAAAGCGCCGCCGCCGAGATCGACCGCCGCGCCGACCGCCTGCTGGAGAAACGCCGCTGGATGCTCGACCGGGGCAGGGGATCATGAGCGCCGTTTCCGCCATTCGCCGTCGCGAGCGGGCCGCCTGGACCTTCGTCGCCCCGGCGCTGCTGGCCGTCGGCCTGTTCTTCGCCGTGCCGGTGATCTCGGCCCTGCTGCTCAGCCTGACCGACTTCGACATCTATGCGCTGGCCGACCTGAACAACCTGCGTTTCGTCGGGTTTCAGAATTATCAGAACCTGCTGGGCAACCCGCTGTTCTGGGGGGCGATGAAGAACACGGTGTGGTTCGCCGTTCTGGGCGTGCCCCTGTCCATCGCCGCCTCGCTGGCCGCCGCCGTCATCTTGAACGCGCGGGTGGTGAAGTGGCGGCCGATCTGGCGGGTGATGTTCTTCGCCCCCTATGTCACCACCCTGGTCGCCACGGCGGTGGTTTGGCGATACCTGCTGCACACCCGTTACGGCGTCATCAACTGGGCGCTGCAGGGCGTCGGCCTGCCGCCGGTCGACTGGCTGGGTGATCCCTCGACGTCTATCCCCGCCATCCTGATGTTCGTGGTGTGGAAGATCTTCGGCTACAACATGCTGATCTTCCTGGCCGTGCTGCAGACCGTGCCGGACGACCTGTACGAGGCCGCCCGCATCGACGGCGCCGGGCCATGGAAGCAGTTCCGCCATGTCACCCTGCCGGCCATCGCACCGACCATGCTGCTGGTGTCGATCATCTCGGTCGCGGGCTTCTTCCAACTGTTCGCCGAGCCCTATGTGATGACGCAAGGCGGCCCCGCCCAGTCGACCGTGACGGTGCTCTACTTCATGTACGAAGAGGGCTTCAAATGGTGGAATCTGGGCTCCGCCAGCGCCGTCGCCTTCATCCTGTTCCTGTGCATCTTCGCGGTCACCCTGGTGCAGTTGTGGGTGTCGCGCCGTCTGGGGACCGAGCAATGACGATCAGACCCAAGGCCATCCTGCTGAATCTCGCCGTCGCGGTCGTGGCGCTGATCGTTCTGTTCCCGCTGTTGTGGATGACCTCGGTCAGTTTCATGTCCACGGGCGAGGCCGCGACCTTCCCGCCGCCGCTGCTGCCCAAGGCCTTTACGCTGGAGCATTACCGCGACCTGTTCGTGAACCAGGGCATGGGGCGCTATGTCTGGAACAGCTTCGCTCTGGCGACGCTGGCGACCCTGCTGGCCTTGGCCTTCACCGTTCCGGCCGGCTACGCCTTCGCCAAGCTGAAGTTCGCGGGCCGCGACCGGCTGTTCCAGTTGTTGATCGCCGCCCTGGTGGTGCCGGCCCAGATCGGCACTCTGCCGCTGTTCCTGATGCTGAAGTCGGTGGGACTGGTGAACACCTACGCCGGGGCGCTGGTGCCGTGGCTGGCGTCGATATTCGGCCTGTTTCTGGTGCGGCAGTATTCGCTATCGATCCCGGACGAGATGCTGGAGGCCGCCCGCATCGACGGCGCCACCGAGGGGCAGATCTTCCGCCGGGTGGTCCTGCCGACGCTGCAGCCGATCATCGTGACGCTGGGCCTGTTCGTCTTCCTGGGCAGCTGGAACGACTTCCTGTGGCCGCTGATCATCCTGACGGACCAGTCGAACTATACCCTGCCGGTGGCGCTGGCCGCCCTGTCGCGCGAGCACGTCCAGGACATCGAGCTGATGATGGCGGGCGCGGTGGTGACCGTGGCCCCCGTGCTGATCCTCTTCCTCGCCCTGCAACGCTACTACATCCGCGGCATGCTCGCGGGCAGCGTGAAGGGCTGAACCCACCCCGCGCCGCAGGGCGCTGAGCGGAGTATGCCGATGCGTTCCTTTCTCCTGACGACCGTGGCCGCGCTGGCCATGGCCGCCCCCGCTTTCGCGCAGGAGCCCCGCCTGCTGGACGGGTTCGAGGACGCGGGCCGCTGGACCGCCGACGCCTCGACCGACGTGACCTCGCGCGTGTCGTCGGTGGCGGGCAAGGAGGGGCGGGCGCTGCGCCTCGACTATGATTTCAACGGCAAGGCCGGCTACGCCTTCGCCGCGCGGCCGCTGCCGTTCGACCTGCCGGAAAACTACGAGATCAGCTTCTGGGTGCGCGGCGCCGGGCCGACCAACACCTTCGAAGTCAAATTCACCGACGCGTCGGCCGAGAATGTCTGGTGGCGCCAGACGACCCGCTATGATTTCCCGGACGGCTGGACCCGGTTCGTCATCAAACGCCGTCAGGTGGTCAAGGCCTGGGGACCCAGTCCCGAGACGATCCTGCGCCAGGTCGAGCGGATGGAGTTCGTCGTCGTCGCCGCAGAGGGTGGGGCGGGTCATGTCGAGATCGACCAGCTGACCCTGCGCGAACTGCCGCCCGAACCGCTGGTCCCACCCGCCCTGATCGCGCGCGACGGCGCGGCGAGCACCTCCGCCGCGCTGGCGGTTGACCTGAACCCGAAGACCGCCTGGACCCCCGCCGTGGCGGGCGCGCCCGCGCTGACGCTGGACCTGGGATACGAGCGCGAGTTCGGCGGTCTGACCCTGCGCTGGGGCGAACGCGGGGCGGCGGCGGACTATCGCGTCTCGTCCTCGTCCGACGGCCGCGATTGGCGCGAACTGGCGTCCGTCACCGGCGGAAGCGGCGGCGTCGACTGGTTGCGCACGCCCGAGGCCAGCGCCCGCTATCTGAAGCTGGAGCCGCTGCGCCCCGTCCCGTCACCCGACGTGCAGGGTCAGGCCGGCGCCGGTCAGCGGCTGGGCGTCGTCGCCCCCACGACCTATGCGCTGAATGAGATCGAGGTCGAACCTCTGACCTTTGGCGAGGACGCGACGTCCTTCGTCGAGGCGGTGGCGAAACAGAACCGTCGCGGCCTGTATCCGCGCGGCTTCTTCGGCGAGCAGCCGTACTGGACGCTGGTCGGCGTCGACGGTGGCGGCGAGAGCGGCCTGATCGGCGAGGACGGGGCCATCGAACTGCGCCGTGCGGGTCCGTCCATCGAACCCTTCGTCATCGATAACGGGCGGCTGATCAGCTGGGCCGACGTGCGGATCGAACAGGGGCTGCGTGACGACTATCTGCCGATACCGTGGGTCAGGTGGACGCACGACGACTGGACCCTGACCACCACCAGCTTCGCCAGCGGCACGCCGGATCAGGCCCAGCTGTGGGGCCGATACGCCCTGACCAACACGTCCAACCGGCCGCGCACCTTGACCCTGGCGCTGGCGGCGCGGCCGTTCCAGGTGAACGGGCCGGTGCAGTTCCTGGCCATCCCCGGCGGCGTCGCCCCGATCCAGCAGATCGACTGGAACGGCGGTTCGCTGGTGCTGAACGACAATATCCGAGTCCATACCCTGGCCCAGCCCAGTGCGGTGTCGATGGCGACCTTCGACCAGGGCGCCGATCCGCAGTCGCTGACCGTGACCGACGCCCGACGCCCGGCCGATCAGCGCCACGTCGAGTCCGACGCGACCGGCCTGCCCGCAGGCGCCTTGCTGTACGATGTGACCCTGCAACCGGGCGAGACGCGGACCTTTGGCTTCATGTCGCCCCTGTCGGGCGCATCGCCCGCGCCTGTCGTCACCGGTTCCATCGAGGCGGCGCTGGACACGGCCGAGGCCGCGGTCGTCGCCGACTGGAAGGCGCGTCTGGACCGGTTCGACCTGACCCTGCCGCCCGCCGCCCAGCGGATCGAGGACGCGCTGCGCTCGTCGCTGGCGCATATGCTGATGTCGCGTCAGGGGCCGATCCTGCAACCCGGCACCCGCAGCTATAACCGCTCGTGGATCCGCGACGGAGCCATGATGGCCGAGGGGTTGAACCGGCTGGGCCTGCCGGAACTGTCAGCGGAATACCTCCGCTGGTACGCGCCCTATGTGTTCGAGAACGGCAAGGTGCCGTGCTGCGTCGACGCCCGCGGCGCCGATCCGGTGCCCGAGAACGACAGCCACGGCGAGTTCGTCTTCCTGGCGGCCGAGACCTATCGCTACACCCGCGACGAGGCCCTGCTGCGTCAGGTCTGGCCGCAGGTCCAGAAGGCCATCGCCTATATGGACGAGCTGCGCGCCTCGACCCGCACGGCCGAGTTCCAGGCGGCGGACAAGCGCCACCTGTTCGGCCTGTTGCCGCCGACGATCAGCCACGAGGGCTATTCGGACAAGCCGGCCTATTCCTACTGGGACGATTTCTGGGGCCTGCTGGGCTACAAGGACGCGGTCTTCATCGCGCAGACCCTGGGTGATGCTGAAGCCGCCGCCCGGATGAGCGCCGCGCGCGACCAGTTCCAGACCGACATCATGGCCTCGATCACCGCGACGGCCGCGCACCACGGCATCGACTGGATCGCCGGAGCCGCCGACCGGGGCGATTTCGACGCCACCTCGACCACCATCGGCCTGTCGCCCGGCGGCGCGCTGGAAGAACTGCCCCGTGACCTGCTGGACAACACCTTCGAGCGCTACTGGACCAATTTCCAGAACCGTTTGGCCAATCGCCCGCTGTGGAAGGATTACACGCCGTATGAGTGGCGCAACGTCGGGGCGCTGGTCCGGCTGGGCCGCCGCGACCGGGCGATGGAGGCGCTGGACTTCTTCATGGCCGACCGGCGGCCCCAGGCCTGGAACGGCTGGGCCGAGGTGGTGGGCCGCGAGCTGCGCGAGCCGCGCTTCATCGGCGACATGCCGCATGCCTGGATCAGCAGCGACTACATTCGCTCGGCGCTGGACCTGTTCGCGTACGAGCGCGACGCGGATCACGCCCTGGTGCTGGCGGCGGGCGTGCCGACCGCATGGCTGGACACGGCCGAGGGCGTCGGCGTCAAGGATCTGCGCACCGCCTACGGCGCCCTGACCTACGCCTTCCGCAAGCAGGGCCGTGACTATGTCCTGACGCTGGAGCCGGGCGTCACGCCGCCGGGCGGCTTTGTGGTGCAGTGGCCGAAGGGGGAGGCGGCGCCCGCTGTCGTCCGCATCGACGGCCGCAGCGCGCGGTTCGAGAATGGCGAGCTGAAGATCCCCACCGGCGCGCGACGCGTGACGATGAGATGAAGCCCACCTTCTCCCCTTGCGGGAGAAGGTGGCTTGCGGAGCAAGACGGATGAGGGGTGTCGGAGACGCGGCTGGAACGTCGCGGCCGACGCCTGAATGAGGTTCGGATAGGCGGTGCTCGCACCCCTCATCCGAGCGCCTCCGGCGCCCACCTTCTCCCGCAGGGGGAGAAGGGAACTACAGCCGCTGGAACGCCACCCCGTCCGCGTCGAACAGATACGTCTTGCCCGCCGGGATGCGCACGGTCAGGGCATCGCCGGTCGAGGGCCGTACTTCGCCCGGAAGCTGGACGGTCAGGGTCTCACTCGACGCCGGATGGTTCAGATAGGCGTAGGTGGCGTGGCCCAGGGTCTCGACGAAGGCCGCAGTGGTCGCGATCGCCGCGCCGTCCCCGTCCAGCGCCAGATGCTCGGGCCGCACGCCCAAAGTGACCGTATCGCCCGGCCTGGCGCGCGCCGCATCCACGGCGGCCTTCACCGTCTCGCCGGTCGCCAGTTTGACGGTGGCGCCGGTGGTCGAGGCCTGGACCACCTCGGCGGCGATCAGGTTCATCTTGGGGCTGCCGATGAACTCGGCCACGAACAGGTTGCGGGGGTGTTCGTACAACTCCATCGGCGCGCCGACCTGTTCGATCCGCCCGGCCGACAGCACCACGATCCGGTCGGCCAGGGTCATGGCCTCGATCTGGTCGTGGGTGACATAGATCATCGTCGTCTTCAGCCGCTCGTGCAGGCTGGCGAACTCGTAGCGCATCCGCACCCGCAGGGCGGCGTCCAGGTTCGACAGCGGCTCGTCGAACAGGAAGACCTGCGGCTCGCGCACGATGGCCCGGCCGATGGCGACACGCTGGCGCTGGCCGCCCGACAGGGCCTTGGGCTTGCGATCCAGATAGTCGGTGATGTTCAGCGTTTCGGCGGCGGCGGTCACGCGCCGGTCGATCTCGGCCTTGTCCGTTTTCGCCAGCTTCAGGCCGAACGCCATGTTCTCGCGCACCGTCATGTGCGGGTACAGGGCATAGGACTGGAACACCATGGCGATGCCCCGGTCCGACGGCGACAGGTCGTTGACCGTGCGCCCGCCGATGGCGATCTCGCCCTCGCTGATCTCTTCCAGGCCCGCGATGGTGCGCAACAGGGTGGACTTGCCGCAGCCGGACGGTCCGACGAAGACCACGAACTCGCCGTCGGCGATCTCCAGATCGACGCCTTTCAGCACCTCGACGGCGCCAAAGCGCTTCTTCACGCCGGTCAGCCGGACGTCAGCCATGGAGATTCCTGCCCTGATCTTTTCTTGGCGGGCAACGTAACCGGTTACACGGCGGGATCAATGCCTTCAGCGTTGCGTTATGGGGTCATGGCGCGTGGTGACGGGCGCTGGGCGCTGATAGGGTAGGGCGTGACCGACAATTCAGTTCTCGAGAATTTGCGTCAAGCCACGCACGCCGCACACCAGGCGCTGGAAGATCAGGCTGATGTCGAGGCGCGGTTGCGCGACCCGGCGCGGCGCGCGGTGATGGTGGCGGCCCTGCTGGACCTGCACGCGGGCGCCGAGGCAGCCCTTGCCCAATGGAGCAACGGGATAGCGGCGCTGGGCGTCCCTGTCGCCGACCGTTCCGCCGCCTTGCGGATCGATGTGCAGGCCCTGGGCGGCGCGGGCGCCACGCCCACACCCGCGACCGTGCCCGATCTGGGTCAGGCCCTGGGCTGGACCTATGTGATCGAGGGATCGGCGCTGGGCGGCCGGGTCATGCTGAAGCGCATGAAGGCGGATGGCGTCAACCTGACGGGTCTGGGGCATCTGGACATCCACGGCGACCAGACCGGCGCCCGCTGGCGCAATGTGCTTGGCGCGCTGGAGGCTGCTGACCGGGCGGGCGTGGCCCGGGCGTCTATGGTGCGCGGCGCCTGCGACGCCTTCGCCTTCGCTCATCGTATCCTGGCTCCGGCCCCATCCGAGATCGCCGCATGACCGCCGTCCAGCCTGACACCCTGGACCTGACGGACTGCGACCGCGAGCCGATCCACGTGCCCGAGGCGATCCAGCCGCACGGCTTGCTGTTCCTGTTCAGGGAGGGCCTGGTGGCGCGCGAGGCGGGCCGGATGCTGTCGATCTCCGGCCGCGAGACCTGGCTGGGCCAGACCATCGATGTGGTCCTGGGCAGCGGCGTGGCCGAGCGACTACGGCAGGCGCCAGAAGGGTTTGTCGGCCGCTGGCGTGGCGCGAACGGGCTGGACTATGACGTGGTCGCCCGCCCAAACGAGCAGGGCCTGGTCGTCGAGGTCGAACAAAGCTCTCAGGGCGCCCAGCCGGGCGTCGAACTGATCAGCCGTCTGGACGCCGCCGGCGCGCGGCTGGAGCGGGCGCCCACGGTTCGCGTCGTCTGCGAACGCGCGGCCGAGGCGTTTCGCGAGCTGATCGGCTTTGATCGGGTCATGGTCTATCGCTTCATGGACGACGGCGCCGGTCAGGTGATCGCCGAGAGCCGGTCGGACGAGGTCGACAGCTTCCAGAACCACCACTTCCCCGGCTCCGACGTGCCGCGTCAGGCGCGGGCCCTGTATGTGCAGAACCCGGTGCGGGTGATCCCTGACGCCGACTATACGCCGCAGCCCTTGACGCCCGTGGACGGCGCGCCGCTGGACATGAGCGATTGCGCGCTGCGCAGCGTGTCGCCGATCCATCTGCGCTATCTGCGGAACATGGGTGTGCGCGCCTCAGCCTCGGTGTCCATCGTCGTCGACGGCGATCTGTGGGGGCTGGTGGCCTGCCACAGCACGCGGCCGCAGTTGATGCCGTACGAGATGCGGATCGCCGCCACGACGCTGGCGCGCGGTCTGGCGCGCCAGATCAAGACCAAGGCCGACGCGGAACTGTATCGCGAACGCATCCGGTTACGTCAGCTGGAGGACCAGATCGTGGGCGCCCTGCCGACCGATCGCGATCTGATCGACGGGCTGGCCGAACGCGCGCGGGATCTGACCGAAATGGTCGGGGCGGACGGGCTGGCGCTGGTGCGCGGGGACGACGTCTTCCGCTTCGGCATGGCGCCGGACGAGGCATCGGTGCGCAGGCTGGCCGACTGGGTCGCGCAGCAGCCCTCACTGCGGCCGGTCTCGACGCACCATCTGGAAACCATCCTGCCGGGCGCCGAGGCGATGCGGGCCCAGGCCAGTGGCGTGCTGGGCGTCCACTTGCCGGGACCGTCGCCGCTGAGCCTGATCTGGTTCCGGGCCGAGATCATCGAGACGGTGCGCTGGGCGGGCGATCCCTCGACCGCCATCAAGACCGGTGAGTCTGGACAGTTGACGCCCCGCGCCTCGTTCGAGGCCTGGTCCGAAACCGTGCGGGGCCGATCGCGGCGGTGGGCGCCGGCCACGGTCGAATCCGCCACGCGCCTGCGCGACGCCCTGGCGGACCTGTGGGCCGTGTCGCAACTGCGCAGCCTGAATCGGTCACTGCAGGCCAGCCTGACCGACCGCGAACTGCGGATCGAACAGCAGGAATTCCTGATCCGCGAGGTCAATCACCGGGTCCAGAACAGCCTGACCCTGGTGTCATCCTTCCTGGGCCTGCAGGCGCGTCAGGCCGAACCGGCCACACGCGAGGGGTTGATGGAGGCGCGTCGCCGCGTGCGCGCCGTGTCCATGGTCCACAGCCGCCTGTATCGGTCGGAAACGGCCAGCCAGATCGACCTGTCGCGCTATTTCGCCGAGCTGACCGATGACCTCGGCTCGTCGATGGGCGCCGACTGGACGGCCCAGATGGAGATCGACCTGGCCCCCGTCTGTGTCGAGGCCGGGCGCGCGGTGACGCTGGGCCTGATCCTGACCGAGCTGATCATCAACGCCCAGAAATACGCCTATGGCGGCCAGCCGGGCCCGATCGCCGTCACCCTGGAGGAAGACGGCGCGTCGCTACGCCTGGTGGTCCAGGACGCCGGCAAGGGTGGGCACGAGGCCGGTCAGGGCTTCGGCTCCATGATGATTGGCAGCCTGGTCAGCCAGTTGGGCGGAGAGCTGGAGTATCGCGACGCCGCCCCCGGCCTCGCCGCTGTGCTCAAGGCGCCGATCGGCGCCTGAGCATAGGCATCCTCAGCCCTTGTGGGGCTTGGGCTTGAACGGCTTTTTGGCTGTGGGCTTGCCGTGCGCATCCTTGGCCGCCCAGGGACGGTCGCCGCCCTTGGGCTTGCCGGTCGGCTTGCCCTTCCACGGACGATCACCGGCAGGCGCCTCGGCGTCGGCGCTGGGGGCCCAGGCGGTCTTGGGCGCGTCGGATGCGCCCTCGGCCTTCTTCTTCCAGGGTTTCTTGTCGCCGTCGGCCTTGGCCCAGGGCTTGTCGCCCCCGGCCTTTTCGAACTTCGGCTTGTCGGTGCGGGCAGGGCGATCGGCGGCGTCCTTCCGGACCCACGGCTTCTTCTCGCCGTCGACGGCCTTGGACTGCCACGGCTTGTCCTCACGCGGGGGACGCGCATCGCCGTCCTTGCGGAAGCCGTCCTTCTTGACCCAGGGCTTCTTGTCGCCGCCGGCGAAGTCCGGCTTGGGACCGCGGCGTTCGAACGGGGCCTTGGGCGCGGGCGGAATCGTGTCTTCGATCTTGGTGCCTTCTTCCAGGCCCTGCGCGATGGCGGCGCGGAACTTGGCCTCGGCGTCGGCGGTGATCTCGAACTTGGTGTCGCGATCGAAGATGCGGATCGTGCCGATGTCGCGCTTGGTCACATGGCCCAGGCGGCAGATCAGCGGCATCAGCCACTTGGGATCGGCGTTCTTTTCGCGGCCGATGTTGATGCGGAACCAGGTCATGTCGCCGCCACGGGCGAAGTCCTGGAACGGCATGTCCGGCTCGCCCTTGTCGTTGCGGCCGGCGTCCTGCTGGCGTTTCATCCGGGCGTCGTCATAGACGTCTTCGGGCGGCGGCAGCTTCTGGCGATACAGCCGCATCAGCGCGGCGGCCACCTGTTCCGGCGACTGGCGCTCCAGCAGCTGGCGACCCAGGGCCAGGTTCTCGTCGTCGGCGGGGTCGGTCAGGACCGGATCGGTCCACATCCGCTCCTCGTCCTTGGCGCGGATCTCGTCGGCCGAGGGCGGGCCCGACCACTCGGCCTTGACCGAGGCGGACTGCAGCATCAGCTCGGCCTTGCGGCGGCGGGTATAGGTGACGATCAGGACGGACACGCCCTTCTTGCCCGCACGGCCGGTGCGGCCCGAACGGTGCAGCATGGTCGCCTTGTTGACCGGCAGTTCGGCGTGGATCACCAGTCCCAGGTCCGGCAGGTCCAGCCCGCGCGCCGCCACGTCGGTGGCCACACAGACCCGCGCATGGCCGTCGCGCAGCGCCTGCAACGCCTCGGACCGCTGGTTCTGGTTCAGTTCGCCCGACAGACCGACGACCGAGAAGCCGCGCTCGCGCAGGGACGCGGTCAGATGCTTCACCCGCTCGCGCGTGTTGGCGAACACCAGGGCGCCCGGCGCCTCGAAGAAGCGCAGGACGTTGACGACGGCCAGTTCGATCTCGTTCGGGGCGACGCGGATCGCCTTGTATTCGATGTCGCCGTGGGGGGCGTTCTTGGTCGTGGTGTCGATGCGCAGGGCGTCGCGCTGATAGGTTTTGGCCAGTTCGGCGATGTCGCGCGCGATGGTGGCCGAGAACAGCAGCGTCCGGCGCTCGGCCGGGGCGGCGTCCAGCAGGAAGGTCAGATCTTCCTGGAAGCCCATGTCCAGCATTTCGTCGGCTTCATCCAGCACCACGGCCTTCAGCTCCGACAGGTCCAGGGCGCCGCGCTCCAGATGGTCGCGCAGGCGGCCGGGCGTGCCGACGACGATGTGGGCGCCGCGGTCCAGCGCCTTTCGCTCGGTGCGAGGGTCCATGCCGCCGACGCACGAGACGATGCGCGCGCCGGTTTCGGCATACAGCCATTGCAGCTCGGCGTTCACCTGCAGCGCCAGTTCGCGCGTCGGCGCGATGACCAGGGCGACCGGCGCGCCGAACTCACGGAACTTGTCCGCCTCGCCCAGCAGGGTGGGCGCTAGGGCCAGGCCGAAGGCGACCGTCTTGCCCGAGCCGGTCTGGGCCGACACCAGTAGGTCGCGACCGGCCTCGGCCTCCAGCACGGCGGCCTGGACGGGCGTGGGCTCGGCATAGCCGCGAGCGGACAGGGCGCTGTCGAGCGCGGGGTGGGAGGCTGGGAAGGGCATCGTTCGGTCCAAATAGCACGCTCAGCGCGCGATGTGTCGGCGCGAGGGCGGCGGACGGGGCGGGCCTTACGGGGAAATCAAGGCTGAATGGTGGATGCGACAGGGATTGAACCTGTGACCCCCTCGGTGTGAACGAGGTGCTCTCCCGCTGAGCTACGCATCCAAAATCAGGAGGCGCGGACATAGCCCGGCCGGATCGGCAGGGCAAGCCCGCCGATCCTGTTTTCTGGCCGGTCTGCCGGAACTCAGATTCCGGCGGTGCGCACGGCCTCGGCGCGCAGTTCCGGCTCCGGGTCACCGGGCAACCAGGCGACCACGCCGTTGTAGATGTCCTCGTTCAGGATCTTCTCTTCCCTGGCGACCAGAACCGGGACCAGCATCTGGCCGGTGACGTTGGTGGCGGTGCGCATCATGTCGATGATCCGGTCGATGGCGACGATATAGCCGATGCCTTCCAGTGGCAGGCCCGCCGTCGATAGCGTCAGGGTCAGCATGACGATGCTGGTGCCCGGCACCCCGGCCGTGCCCAGCGATCCCAGCACCGCCGTCAGGCCGATCAGCACATACTGCGTCAGCGTCAGGTCGATCTGGAAATACTGGGCGATGAAGATCGAGGCGATGGCCGGATAGATGGCGCCGCAACCGTCCATCTTTACGTTCGCGCCCAGCGGCACGGCGAAGGCGGCAAAGGCTTGGGGCACGCCCAGTCGTTCAACCGTCTGGCGCAGGGTGATCGGCAGGGTGCCGAGAGAGGACGAGGTGGCGAACGCCGTCTGCTGGGCCGCGAACGCCCCGCGGAAGAAGCTGGTCACCTTCAGTCCGTGCAGCTTCAGCAAGCTGGAATAGACCACCAGGATATGGAACAGGCAGGCCGCATAGATGGCGAAGATGAATTTGCCCAACGGCAGCAGCGCCTCCCAGCCGTAACCGCCGACGACCGACCCGATCAGGCCGAACACACCGAAGGGCGTCAGCTGGATGACCCAGCGGGTGATGCGGAACACGATGGCCGCGCCTTCGTCCACCAGCCGCCGCACGCCCGCCGCCCGCTCGCCCAGCGCCACCAGCGCCACGCCGATCAGCGCCGAGAAGAAGATGATCTGCAGCACCTTGCCTTCGGCCAGCGCCGCGAACGGATTGGTCGGCACCACGCCGATCAGGACCTCAAGCGGGGTCGGAATCACCCGCTCCTTGACCTCGCCCAGCGGCAGGTTCTCCAAGCCCAGACCCGGATTGATCAGGTGTCCAAAGCTGATGCCCACCAGCACCGCCAGCAGCGAGGTGATGGCGAACCACATGATGGTCTTCACCCCCAGCCGCACAGCCCCGACACCTTCGCCCAGCCGGGCGATCGAGCTGGCGATGGTGAACAGCACCAGTGGCGCCACCACCATGCGGATCAGGTTCAGATAGACATCCCCGATCGGCTGAAGCCAGATCGGCGCCTGCTCCCGCAGGATCAGACCGGCGATGATGCCCAGCACAAAACCGGCGGCTGTGCGCTGCCATAGCGGAATAGCGAAGAAGCGACGGATCATTCAGTTGGCCTGGTGACGGTTTCGGCGATAGGACGTTAGGCGCAATTACTGACGCGATAATACCCGGGTGACGGCTGAACCGATCCTAGGTCAAAGGCAGATGGCGGCAATGGCTGAGAATGCAACCCGGCGCACCTTCGCCGTTCGACCTGATTTCCGCGAGGCCTTCTGGCTGACGGCCTTCCTGTGGTGCGGTGTCCTTGGATTCCTGAACGTCGCCTCCATCCTGGGCGGCACGGTTTCCACCGTCGGGGAATATCTCACGATCATTCTGGCGCCGGTTTTTGCGGTGACTATTGCGGGCGTCCTGTTTCTCGCCTTCTGGTTGATGGCCGGCCGCAACGTACTGATCGCCTGGCCGGCGGTAGGCATCGCCGCCCTAGTGGCGGCGGCCCTGATGACAGGTGCGGATTTCGGGTCGCAGTGGGTTCTGCACCACATCTTCGACGCCCACCGGATGCCGGATACGTCGCGTATGTCGGTGCTGATCATCTCCGCCCTTTATCTGTGCATCTATACGACGAATACCGCGCTGATCTGGATCACCTCAGCCAACCGCCACATGCGCGAACAGCAGCATCGGATCGCGGTGCGCGACGCCGACAACCTGCGCGCCGAACTGCGCGCGCTGCGCCTGCAACTGGATCCGCATTTCGTCATCAACGCCCTGAATGGCGTTTGCGTCCTGATCGCTGACCGGCGCTATGATCATGCCGAGCGAATGATCGAGCGACTGGCGACCTTCATGCGCGCCACCCAGGACTACTCGCCCGAAAACACCATCACCCTGGCGGATGAGATGGAGTTGACGGAGGATTATCTGGCGGTCGAGGCCGAACGGTTCGGCGACCGCATGGTGGTCGCTTTCCACTGTGATCCCGACATCGCCTCCGTGCGTGTTCCCAATCTGCTGTTGCAGCCCTTGGTCGAGAACGCCGTGAAATACGGCGTCAACCAATCCAGCACCCCTGTGACCGTCAGTATTCGCGCGGAACGACTGGAGACTGATCGCATCCGACTGGTCGTGGCCAACGATGGGGGGGCGGCCGCGTCGGAACTGTCAGGCAGCGGCCTTGGTGAAGGCAGCACCCGATCCCGGCTGGCGATCTCCTACGGCGTCGATGCGACCTTCGACGCTGGCCCGACCGCATCTGGCTATCGTGTCGAGATCACATTGCCGATCCGTCAGGCTCAATCGCATGCCGTATCCCCGCCGGTCGGGATATCCCGCGTTCTATCCCCGCCGGTCGGGATATCCCGCGTTCTGGCCTGACGACACGGCGCGGGCTATCGTCTGGATCGAGCTGCCGATGGTCGATGCCTGGATCAGACTGCGGAGCGCATCGTTCATGAATGAGAGCATTTCGGGGGGATCGACGAATGGCTGAGGGTCCGAAATCCGGCCGCGGTCTGGGCGAGCCCTTCAATATCCAGCCGGACGGCCGCGAGGCGATCCAGCTGTCGGCCACTCTGTGGCTGGGGGCCACCGCCTTTGTCGGTGCGGGAGCCATCATCACCGGCAATATCCGGGGCCTCGGCGAGTTCGTCGCTCTGGCCACCGGGCTGATGACGGCCGTGGGCGTCGCCTATGCGCTGTTTCTGGTTCTGAAGCTGTGCGCCGGGCGGCCGAAATGGATGGCCTTCCTGATCCTGCCGTTCGCGGTGGCGGTGGCGGCGGTGGCCCAGGCCCTGCTGGACTACGGATTTTTCCATCTGGTGAAGGCGGTGTTCCCGGCCACCCGGTTGCCCGACGTCGGTCCGCTGGAGTGGTTTCTGGTCTGCTTCGCCAATGGTTGCCTGTATTGCGCCAACCTGGCCCTGCTTTGGGTCACTTCGGCCAACCGGGCCATGCGGATGCAGGCTGCACGACTGGCCCGGGCCGAGGCCGATGGCCTGCGGGCTGAGCTGAACGCCCTGCGGCTGAAGCTGAACCCGCACTTCATGTTCAACGCCCTGTCCTCCGCCGGGGGTCTGGTCGACACCGACCGCAAGGCCGAGGGCCGCGAGATGCTGGACCGGCTGTCGAACTTCCTTCGTTCATCCTTCGACGTCGGCACGGGCGACATCAGTCTGGACGAGGAGTTGTCCATCCTGGGCGACTATCTGGAGGTCGAACGCGTTCGTTTCCCCGAGCGGCTGCGGGTTCGGATGGAGATCCATGCGGGCGCCGAGGCGGCGCTGGTGCCCAGCCTGCTGCTCCAGCCCCTGGTCGAGAATGCGGTCAAATACGCCGTCGCCCCGGCCATGGCGCCGGTCGAGATCCTGATCGAAGCCCGACTGCTGGACGACGGGCGATTGCGTCTGGTGGTGCAGAACAGCGGACCCGCCCCCGCGCGGCCTGTGTCGAGTGGGACCGGGGTGGGACAGGCGGCGACACGATCACGGCTGGCGATCCGCTATGGTCAGGACGCCCGGTTCACCGCCGGACCGACGGCTGACGGTTACCGCGTCCAGATCGACCTGCCGTTCGAGGATCAGGCCGCGCCGAACACCATGTCGGACACCACGGCGTTCAGCGCTGCATAGCTGTCGATCACGGCGTCGCCGCCCAATCGGTCGCGCGGCACATCGTTGTAACCGAACCCCACGACCACGCAGGGTATGCTCGCGTCCTTCGCCGCCGCCGTGTCGGTGGTGCTGTCGCCAACCATGATCGCCCGCGACGGATCGCCGCCCGCGCGTTCGACCGCCCGGCGGATATGCGCCCCGTCCGGCTTTTTGGCGTCCACTGCGTCCGGTCCGGCGATGAAGGCGAAATGGCGCGTCAGGCCCAGCGCCGCGATCAGGGCGACCGACAGGTCGGTGCGCTTGTTGGTCGCCACGCACAGGATGGCGCCCCGCGTCGCCAACTGGTCCAGCGCCTGGACCACGCCGTCGAACACCCGGCTGTCGTCGGCGATGTGGGCGCTATAATCCGCGATGAACCGCTCGAACAGACCCGGCGCCCGGGCCTCGTCCCACGCCGCGCCCGCCTCCAGAAACCCGTCGCGCAACAGGGCCATCGCCCCGTGTCCGACCAGATGCCGCGCCGCCTCGACCGGCCGGGGCGGCAGGTCGTACTGGGCCAGCATCCGGTTCAGCGTCCCGATCAGGTCCGGCGCCGAATCCACCAGCGTCCCATCCAGATCGAAGGCGACGGTCCAGCCGTCCAGATCCCGCTCGACCGCCACAATCCGTCTCCCCGCTCGCGAAGACCCCGGCAATGGGCTAGATCGCGCAGGACGACAAGCCGCCGGATCGATTCATGACCAGCACGCCCCATCCCCGCGCCGCCATCATCCTCGCCGCCGGCCAGGGCACACGGATGAAGTCGCCCCTGCCCAAGGTGCTGCACCCGGTCGGCGGCCGCGCCATGCTGGACCACGCCATCGACGCGGCCGAGGCCCTGCATTGCGAGCGGATCGTCGTCGTCGTCGGCGCCCATTCGCCCGAGGTTCGCGCCCACGTCGAACGCCGCCTGGGTCCCGACAGCATCGCGGTTCAGGACCCGCCGCTGGGCACCGGCCACGCCGTCCGCGCGGCCGAGGCCGTGCTGGGCGATTTCGTCGGTCAGGTGGTCATCACCTACGGCGACGTGCCCCTGCTGAAGGCGGCGGACATCGAGCCGGTCTTCGCCGCCCACGACGGCGTCACCGTCATCGGTTTCGAGGCCCGCGACCCCGGCGCCTATGGCCGCCTGATCCTGGACGGCGACGACCTTCTGGCCATCACCGAGGCCAAGGAAGCCTCGACCGAGGTGCTGGCCGTCACCGCCTGCAACTCGGGCGTCATGGCCGCGCCGGTCGGCCTGCTGTTCGAGCTGCTGGCCCAGGTTCGCAACGACAACGCCAAGGGCGAATATTATCTGACCGACGTGGTCGAGCTGGCGCGCAAGCGGGGCGCCCCGACCCGCGCCGTCTTCGCGTCGGAAGACTGCGTCATGGGCGTCAACGCCCAGTCCGAGCTGGCCCAGGCCGAGGCCCTGTTCCAGCAGACGCAGCGCGATCATTTCCTGGCGGCGGGCGTCACCATGCCCGCGCCGGACACTGTCCACTTCGCCTGGGACACTCAGGTCGGCGCCGGCACGACGATCGAGCCCTATGTCGTCTTCGGCCCCGACGCCCGCATCGCCTCGGGCGCCCGCATCCGCAGCTTCAGCCATATCGAGGGCGCGGTGGTTGCGTCCGGCGCCGAGGTCGGCCCCTACGCCCGCCTGCGCCCCGGCGCGGACCTGGGCGAGGGGGTCAGGATCGGCAATTTCGTCGAGGTGAAGAACGTCCGCATGGACCCCGGCGCCAAGGCCAACCATCTGGCCTATCTGGGCGACGGCCATGTGGGCGCAAAGGCGAACATCGGCGCCGGCACGATCTTTTGTAACTACGACGGATTCTTCAAACACCGCACGACGGTGGGTACGGGCGCCTTCGTCGGCTCCAACTCATCGCTGGTCGCCCCGGTGACCATCGGCGCGGGCGCCATGGTCGGCTCGGGCTCGGTCATCACCCGCGACGTCGAGGCCGGCGACCTGGCGCTGGGGCGCGGCCAGCAGACGACGAAGCCCGGCTGGGCCAAACGCTTCATGGACACGATGCTCGCGAAGAAGGCGGCCAAGACATGAACCCTCTCCCACAGGGAGAGGGCTTGAGCGCCCGCAAGCGCCAGCGCGCGGTCTTGCGCGAAAGGGTGAGGGGTTACGCCTTCGCCGGTTCGCGCCGTAACCCCTCACTCTTTCGGCTAGCGCATCGCTTCGCTCTGCGAGCCTCAAGCCCTCTCCCGATGGGAGAGGGAGGAACACTCCATGTCTGATCTGCAAAAGAAGAACGCCGGCGAGGCCGCCGCCGCCCACGTCGAGGCCGGGATGGTCGTCGGCCTGGGCACCGGCTCCACCGCCGCCTGGTTCGTCAAGGCGCTGGCCGTCCGCAATCTGACCGGCCTGCGCTGTGTCCCCACGTCAGAGCGGACGGCCGATCTGGCGCGCGAGCTGGGCCTGACCCTGTCGACGCTGGAAGACACGCCCCGCATCGACCTGACCGTCGACGGCGCCGACGAGATCGGCCCCGGCCTGGCCCTGATCAAGGGCGGCGGCGCGGCCCTGCTGCGCGAAAAGCTGGTGTGGGAGGCGTCGGCCCGCTGCATCTGCATCGCCGACGCGGCCAAGGTCGTGCCCGTGCTGGGAACCTTCCCCCTGCCGATCGAGGTCGTCGCCTTCGGCCACAAGACCACGGCCAACCGTATCGCCGACGTCCTGGCCGACCACGACATCGCCGCCCCCGCCCGCGTCCGTCAGGCGGATCGCGGTCTGATCCGCACCGACGGCGGCAACCTGATCTATGACGCGGCCTGCCAGATCATCGCCGACCCCGCCCGCCTGGCCGCCGACCTGAAAAGCCTGACCGGCGTCGTCGAACACGGCCTGTTCCTGGACCTGACCGACCTGGCCATCATCGGCACGGATGACGGGGTCGAGACGCTGAATCCGTGAAGCGGCCTGATGGAGGGCCTGAAGCTGAGCGCCTTGCCTCGCTGTTGCGAAAGAATCGCCGTCGACTGCTGGCGCCTGCCTGGGTCCAGGCGTGGTTGTCCCGCAAGGTAGCGGTCTCGCTCGTGTCCCATGAGCGCCAGGAACGCCTGGTAGCCGAACTGCGCCAGTGGCGGGGAGGCGACTATGAGGTCGTGTCCAATATCACGGCTGTTATCGAGGCGTTTGTGGGCGGTGCCGACCTCGTAGTCGTGGCAGACTGGGACGCCCAGGAGCAGCCGGCTCTGTTGGCGCCCGGAGCCGCCTTATGTCGCTCGACGGAAGAGCTGCGCAGCCTCTACCCTGATGGTTTGGTACTCTGGAACGGACCCGCAGCGCTTGTCGTGGATTTTGATGATGAGGTGGGAGAAGTGCGCGTGAAACGTCTTCATGACGGCTCAAACACACTTCAAAGCTGAGCAGCGATCAGCCCCGCGCCGCCACCACGATGATCTCGACCTTGTAGTCGGGCGTCGCCAGCCGGCCTTCGCAGGTGGCGCGGGCCGGCGGATTGGCCGGGTCGACCCAGGCGTCCCAGACGCTGTTCATCGCCTCGAAGTCGTCGATGTCGGCCAGCCAGATGGTCGCCATCAGGATCTTGGACTTGTCCGACCCCGCCCGCGCCAGCAGGGCGTCGATCTCGGCCAGCACCGTGCGCGTCTGGGCGACAACATCATCGCCCGGCTCCCCCACCTGACCGGCCAGATAGATGGTGTCCCCATGAATGACCGCCTCGCTCATGCGGGCGCCGGGGTCGATGCGGGTGATCATGGGAAAGTCCTCTCGGCTCAGGATACAGACGGATAGAAAAACCCGCCTGCGGCTCGTTTCAAAGGGATGATGTTCAAGGGGAAATTATAGCGGACACACGTATTGATGGTGCCCCACCTTTCGGGTAGGTCGTTGGTTTAGGGGAGGCGATATAATGAAAAGCTCTAGACTGGTATGGTTCGCGCTCGCCGCGTCCCTCTCGCTGACGGCCTGTGCAGGCGGTGGCGGCGGTGGTGGTGGTGGCGTTGTGACACCTCCTCCTCCTC
>NZ_SDZL01000076.1 GCF_004210735.1 Brevundimonas sp. | reverse complement strand
CCATGGTTTCGCCGTCCGAACTGACGTGGGATTCAGCCTGAACGGCAGGCGGGGCGGGCGGCGCCGGGGGCGCGGGCGGAACGGTAAAGGCGGGATGCGCGATCGGGGCGGCCGGCGCCTGGGGCGGGGCTGGCGGTGCGGGCGGCGCGATCCAGTCGTGGCGGCTGATCTCCAGCGCGGCCAGCGGCGTGGCGACCACGGCCAGGGCGGCGACGGACAGGGCGACGGTCAGCGGACGGCGGCGGGCGGGGGCGTCGGACATGATGCAGGCGATCCTTTGTTTCAGGGTCCGGGCGTCAGCGGCCATGGCCACGGCGGCGCCCGGAACGGCGGAAGAACAGGCGGCCAAGCGCACCAGCGCCCGGGCGTACAGACGGCGGTCGACCGAGCGCAGGGCGGCGGCGTCGGCGGCCTCCTCCGAGCGGGCGACCAGTTCGGCGTGCAGGCGCCAGACCAGCGGGTTGAACCAGAAGACGGCCACGGCCATCCGCGACAGGATCAGGAACAGCCAGTCGTGACGGCGCAGGTGCGCCAGTTCGTGGGCCAGGATGGCGGGCGCCGCGTCGCGCTCGGCCAGGCTGGCCGGATCGACCATCACTACGCCGGGCGCCATGCCCCAGCTGAGGGGACCGGCAATGCGGTCACTGGCGACCAGCTGCGGGCTGCGCGAAGGTGACAGACGGCGCAGTTCGCTCAGCCAGTCGCGACTGCTGACGGCGCGGCCCTCGCGAGTCCAGCGGTCCAGCGTGAACAGGCCCAGAGCAAGCCGTGCGCCCAGCGCCAGCATCCCGACCAGCCACAGGCCCAGCGCCCACAGCCCCAGATCTGCGGCGTCCGGCCACGGCAGTGCGCCTGAGACGGCGACCCCGGCGACCGGGCCGATCTCGCCTTCCCACAAGGTCACGACCGGCTGGAAGGTCGGCTGGACGGCGGGCAACACCTGCAGGTCCAGATCGGGCAGCAGGGCGCCCAGCACCGGAAGCATCAGCAGCAGGCAGATCGCCCCGCGCAGGATGTCGACGCGGTCGGCGGGCGTCCGGCCCAGCAGTCGCGCGGCCATCAAGGCCGCGCCCGCGACGAGGCTGGATTTCACCAGGGCAGACACAATGACGACCCAGATCATGACCGGCGCTCCATGGCCTGATCGATGGCGCGTTCCAGCGCTTCGGCCTCTTCCGGCGTCAGCCGCTGACCCAGGCCCAGCAGGGCCGTCGCGGCGCTGGCGGCCGATCCGGCGAAGAAGGTGTCGACCATCCGCTTCATCGCGCCTTCGGCTACCGCCTCGGTGCGCGGGACGGGGCGATACAGCACCCCGTCAGATCCTCCCTCGCGCTGGACCAGCCCTTTGGCCTCCAGTCGGCTGAGCAGGGTGCGGATGGCGGAATCGCTGAGCGGATCGGCCAGGGCGCTGCGGACGGCGGCGGTCGTCCCGGACTCCAGTCGGCACAGCGTCTCGAACACTTCACGCTCACGTCGGGGCAGGGATTCGATCACGACGATCTCCGAAGGTATATCGCTACATATGTAGCGCTACATGCGTAGCGGAATCGGGCGGGATTAAGGCGGCCAGATGAACTCGCGGTAGGGTCGCTATCCGACCCGGCGCCGCCTATCTGAAAAGGTGATGAAGTCGTCCGCCGAGACCACACCCGACCTGTTCGCCGATGCGTCGGCCGCGCCCACGACCGAATGGCTGCAAGACGGCGCCGTCGTCCTGCGTGCCTTCGCGCTCGCATCGGCCGCGGCGCTGATCGAGGGTGTTGCGCAGGTCGCCGCGCGCTCGCCCTTTCGCCACATGACGACGCCCGGCGGCGGGCGGCTGTCGGCGGTTATGACCAGCTGCGGGGCGTTCGGCTGGGTCAGCGATCGGCGCGGCTATCGCTATGAGCCGGGCGATCCCGAGAGCGGCCAGCCCTGGCCCGACATGCCCGACGCCTTTCGAGCCTTGGCCACGACCGCAGCGGCCCAGGCGGGCTTCGACGGCTTCGATCCCGACAGCTGCCTGATCAATCGCTATGAGCCCGGCGCCAAGATGGGCCTGCATCAGGATAGGGATGAACGCGACCGGGGCCAGCCGATCGTCTCGGTGTCGCTGGGCCTGCCCGTCGTCTTCCAGTTCGGCGGCCCCAACCGAACCGATCCGGTGCGCAAGATTCCGCTGGGCCACGGCGACGTCGTCGTCTGGGGCGGTCCGGCCAGACTGAACTGGCACGGCGTGCTGACGCTGAAGGACGGCGGGCACCTGTTGACCGGGCGCGCGCGCCTGAACCTGACCTTCCGCCGGGCGCGCTGACGCGGGTCAGAGCCGCTCGGGATAGATGGGCTGGATGTCCACCGGGATGGCGCTCATCGAGGCGATGACCGTCTCGGCGTGCGCGTCCAGGCGGGCGTGGCGGTCGAAGAAGGCTTTCATGCCGTCATAGTCGCCATCCCCCTGAAGCACGACCAGATCGTGGACCAGATCGCGCACCCCCGCGGCCATCCGGGCGTCGTCGACGCGATAGCGGCCGGCGGCGGCGTCCCAGGTGAAGGCGCCCTTGTCCTTCAGATAACCGTACTGCATCGCCGCGCCGCGCCCGTGGGCCTCGTCGATGCCGAAGCGCATGGCCCGGAACAGGCCCGCCATATAGGTGGCGAACATCTCGGATGTCTCGGCCGCCGGGATCTCGCCCTTCTCCATCATGAACATCAGGTTCCAGACGCCCATCACGTCCGCCTTGCCCTCCTCGCTGGCGGAATAGAGGTCCTTCAGTTCGGCGTTCACCGTGGTGGCGCGGCCGTCGACGGTGATCGAGCCCGGCCCCAGGCTGTGCGCCAGCTCGTGGAACAGCGTCTCCATCGTCATGTATTTCTTGCTGACCAGACCGGCCTGTTCGGGAACCAGCGTCAGGGCCGCCATCGGCTGCAGGATGCGGGTGTATTTCGCCTCCAGCACATTCGACAGGATGACCTTCTTGGCGCCCTTGGCCTCGCGCACCCGCTCGTCGTTCGGCAGGTTGAAGGCCACGGTCTGGACGCCGGGCACATTATCACCGCCGCCGTGCACCTGTTCAGCCACCGCGATGGGCGAGTCCGAGCCGCGCTGGAAATTCTTGTAGCGATCCTCGACCGGCAGGTTCGCCTCCATGTCGCGGAGGTAGCCCTTGTACTTGTCCAGCGCCGCGCTCTCGGCCGGGTCCATGACGGTGACATAGGCTTCGAACGCCGCCTTCGCGCCGTACAGGGTGTCGGTATAGACCTCGTACGGGCCGATCACGACTTCGATGGGCCCTTCCAGGTCCATCCAGGCCATGTCGGATTCGAAATAGTCGTCGGTGCGGAACGCCTTCGCCCGCAGGCTCAGAAACCGCTTCAGACTGGCGTTCGAGGTGATGGCTGCGGCCTGCTCCAGCTTCTGCGCCGCCGGCTCCAGCCACTCGCGATAGTATTCCGAATAGGGAATGGCGCGGAAGCCGTCGCCGTCGCGGCGCACGACCGTATAGAGGCCCAGCATCGTCTCGCGCTGGTCCGGATGCGCCGCCAGCCAGGCGTCGAACTCGGCCTTGGTCAGGTCGGCGGGATACAGGGCCCGACCCGGCGGCAGCGGCGTGTCGCCATAGAAGGGCGCATATTCGGCCAGGCTGTCCCACACCCCGAAATGCAGGTCGAACATGTCCAGCAGGGCGTCGCGATCAGGCCGGTTCGACGCCGCGATCTCGGCGCGCAGGGCGGGGTTCTGCTCGCTGACCTGGCGCTGATAGATCACCGACATCAGGTTGGCGGCCTCGTTCAGCAGATTGACCACCTGACGGTCCTCGGCAGTCAGGAAGCTGACGTCCGGCGTCATGGCGATGCGCGCGATCTTGGCCCGCTGCGCCGCCAGCGGATAGGTCGAGGTCGCGCCCACCGTGATCGGCGTCTGGTGATCGAAGGGCGGGGCCGCGCCGCCCGGGGCCGTGGCGCAGGCCGAGGCCAGCAGCAGGGGCGAAAGCCCAAGGGCGAGGAAGGCGATCTTGCGCATGATAGGTCCCGCTGTGGTTGCTTCCCATGACTACGCCAGCGCCCGGCCGATGGCGAGCGGGACGGCGTGACCCGCCGATGCGAGCGATGAAATGTCGATGACCGCGTATTTGTGACGCTTGGGGCCGCCTGGCCCCTCGACCTTGGGCGCGACATGCTGTTCGCTGGCTTCAACGACAAGAGACTCTGAGGAAACGCGCCGTGTCCGATCCGGAAATCTATCCCGTCCCCGCCGAGCTGGCGGCCCGCGCCCACATGGATCGTGCGGGCTATGAGGCGGCCCGGATCGCAGCGCGCCAGACGCCGGATATCTATTGGGCCGAACAGGCCCGGCGCCTGGACTGGATGACCGTTCCGACCCGGATCAAGGATGTCAGCTTCGACAAGGCGGATTTCCGCATCCGCTGGTTCGAGGACGGGGTTCTGAACGTCTCGGCCAACTGCATCGACCGCCACCTGCCTCACCGCGCGAACGACACGGCCATCATCTGGGAAGGCGACGAGCCAACCGACAGCCGCACTGTCACCTATGGCCAGTTGCACGAGCGCGTCTGCCGCATGGCCAATGTGCTGAAGGCCAACGGCGTAAAGAAGGGCGATCGCGTCACCATCTATCTGCCGATGATCCCAGAGGCGGCCTACGCCATGCTGGCCTGTGCACGGATCGGCGCGGTCCATTCGGTGATCTTCGGCGGCTTCTCGCCCGACAGCATCGCCGGCCGGATTGAGGACTGTGGTTCGACCTTCGTCATCACCGCCGACGAGGGGCGCCGCGGCGGCCGGACCGTCCCGCTGAAAGCCAATGTCGACAAGGCGTTGGAAAAGGTCGCGGGCGTCACCGCCGTGCTGATGGTTCGCCACACCGGCGGCGATGTGTCCTTCGTTCCGGGCCGCGATCTGGACTATGCGGCCGAGGCGCAAAAGGTCACGGCCGACTGCCCGCCCGAGCCGATGAACGCCGAGGATCCGCTGTTCATCCTCTATACCTCCGGCTCGACGGGTAAGCCCAAGGGCGTGCTGCACACCACGGGCGGCTACCTGTTCTGGGCCAGCTATACCCACGAACTGGTGTTCGACTATCGGCCGGGCGAGGTGTTCTGGTGCACGGCCGACGTGGGCTGGGTGACGGGCCATTCCTACGGCGTCTATGGTCCGCTGGCGAACGGCGCCACGACCCTGCTGTTCGAGGGCGTGCCCAACTATCCGACCGTCAGCCGCTTCTGGGAGGTCATCGACAAGCACAAGGTCGAGATCTTCTATACGGCGCCGACCGCCTTGCGCGCGCTGATGCGTGAGGGCGACGCCCCGGTTAAGACCGCCAGCCGCAAATCCCTGCGCTTGCTGGGCAGTGTCGGCGAGCCGATCAATCCCGAGGCCTGGCGCTGGTATCATGAAGTGGTCGGCGACGGCCGCCTGCCCATCGTTGACACCTGGTGGCAGACCGAAACCGGCGGCGTGCTGGTGTCCCCGCTGCCTGGCGCGACGGACCTGAAACCCGGTTCGGCGACCAAGCCCCTGCCGGGCGTCGAGTTGCAGATCGTCGACGCCGAGGGCGCCGTGCTGGATGGCGCGACCGAGGGCAATCTGTGCATCATCGACAGCTGGCCGGGCCAGATGCGGACGGTTTACGGCGACCACCAGCGCTTCTTCGACACCTATTTCTCGACCTATCCGGGCAAGTATTTCACCGGCGACGGCTGCCGCCGTGACGCCGACGGCTACTACTGGATCACCGGCCGGGTCGATGACGTCATCAACGTCTCGGGCCACCGCATGGGCACGGCCGAGGTCGAGAGCGCGCTGGTCCTGCACGACGATGTGGCCGAGGCGGCGGTCGTCGGCTTCCCCCACGACATCAAGGGCCAGGGCATCTACGCCTATGTCACCCTCAACACGGGTGTCCAGCCGACCGAGGACCTGCGACGCGCCTTGGTCGCCCAGGTCCGCACAGAGATCGGCCCCATCGCCGCGCCCGACGTGATCCAGTGGGCCCCCGGCCTGCCCAAGACCCGATCGGGCAAGATCATGCGCCGTATCCTGCGCAAGATCGCCGAGAACGAGATCGGCGCCCTGGGCGACACCTCCACCCTGGCCGACCCGTCGGTGGTGGACGACCTGGTGAAGAACCGCGGGGGCTGAGGCCTGGTCGCGGCCAAGCTTCGTCGCGCCCTCACGGGCCTTTGTCGCAGATCGCTCAACCTGGGCGCGCAGGCTGAACACTATCGGCTGTCGTAAACAGTCAATGGTGTCGTCCTCCCCATGTCCCGTACCCGCCGTTCCGCCTCCCCGAGCCTGCGCGCCCTGATGTCGTCCTCCGCCCTGGGCGGATCGCTCTTGCTGATGGCGACGGGGTCGCCGGCGTTCGCCGCAGACGAATGCGGCCCGGTGACGCCGGGGGTCGAGGTCGTGTGCACGGCGGCCGGCGGACCTTACGACCGGGTGACCTACACCACGCCGTCCAGCCTGACCTTGAGACTGCAGGACGGCGCCGTTCTCAATAACGGGCTGGACCTGCAATCGGGGGGGATTAGCGTCAACGTACTGGGCGAGAATATTGACCTCACTTCGGACAGCAGCACGGTTGCTATCTATAATTCCCCTACGGCTGATGTCCGCGTGCTGCTTCGCGATGTGGCCCACACGGGTGGCCTCGAGGCGGTCTATATTAGCGGAGTCCGTTCCGCGAGCGTTCGGCTTCGTGATGTCACCAGCTCAGGCGCCGGCGTCTTCATCAGCGCTCAGGGTTCCGCGACTGTCGATTTCCGGTCGATCACTGCGGGCCACCCGGACGGCCTTGAAGACCAGGGCGCCCTTAAGGTGACGGCCAATAGCATACGTCTTGTCGGCCAATCGGTCGATGCGACGGGCACAAGCGGAATCCTTGCGACAGGCTCCTCGGTTGATATTGATGTTGGGTCCGTGACCACTTCGGGCGATGGGGCGGACGGCGTTGTGTTGAACTCGACCTCGCGGGCCGAGTTGATCCTGGACCAGGTCACGACCGCTGGTGAATCGGCGTCGGGTATCTTCCTTCAAGGCAGGGGCACGGTCACGCTTGACCTTGGTGCGATCACGACCAGCGGCGACTTCTCCACGGGGGTTACGACATCGGGCGCCACATTCTCTCGTATCGACGGCGACATTCGCTCCGTCACCACCACGGGTGAAGGCTCGCAAGGACTTTATCTTTATGCGGACGTGATCGACCTGACGGGCGGCTCGATCTCGACGACGGGCGATGACGCCTCGGGCGCCTACCTGAGCGCCGCCGAGAGGGTCAATTTCACCTTCGAATCCATCACCACGACAGGTTACGCATCCAACGGGATCGGCGGCTGGGCCGGCGAGGATTTCACCCTGACGGTCGGTCGCATATCGACCCAGGGCGACCGTTCCGAAGGGGTCAGTGTACTCGGGGACGCTGACGTCACCATCGACATCGGCGAGGTCGTCACACAGGGGGAATCCTCGACAGGTATCTCTGTATTCTCCCAGCTCGACGGCGGCATCCTGACGATCGACGCCGACACGATCCAGACGGCCGGCGACGATTCCATGGGCGTCTATGTCGGGGCCAACGGCAGCGAAACCACCCTCAACCTCGGCAATGTGGCGACCGGCCGCACCACCCCTGATGGAACCACGGGCGCCGGCTCACACGGCGTCAGCATCGAGGCGGCGCTGAAGGCGACGGTGAACGCCGACTCGATCATAACGCGCGGCGCCGGCGCCGACGCCGTGCGCATCAACAGCCTGCCCTTGGCCGACATCACCGTGGATGTGGGGACGTTGACCACCCACGGCGACGGCTCGCGCGGTCTTTATATCGACATGGGCGAGCCGGGCCGCGTCTCCGTATTCGCCGACACCATCTCCACCTCGGGCGCCCAGGCGCACGGCATCCGGGTCGAGAACGGCGGCGGCGGCCAGATCGCCGTTACCGAGTCCATCACGACCCGGGGCGACGGGGCCTTCGGGATCTGGGCCGAGCTGCGTGACCAGGCCCAGGTTCAGGCCCTGACCGTCAGCACCCAGGGCGACGGCGCGACGGCGGTCCATATCGAAGGGAACAGTCTGTTGACCCTGGGTCTCGGCGACCTGACGACCGCTGGTGATCAGGCGCACGGGGCGGATGTCCGCGGTGTCCAGGTCCGCGGCGCCGTCGATAGAGTCGCGACCACGGGCGCGGGCGCGATCGGTGTGCAGGCTGTCGCCCAGGACGGCGTCAACCTTGAGGTCGGCCGGGTGCGAACTTCTGGAACGGGCTCTGTGGGCGTCTCGCTCACCGCCTCCAGCGAGAGCATTGTGACCCGCATCTCCGATGTGGAGACGACAGGCAGTCAGGCTCACGGCGTTCAGCTGGACGCCTCGCGCGATGTCAGTGCCACCATCGGTCGGATCGCGGTCAGCGGGCAGGGCGCCCATGGTCTGGTCGCTCACTCGGACTTTGCTCAGACCATTACCGTCGAGAACGGCGTGTCGGCCCAGCACGGCGCCGCCATCGATTTGACGGGCAGCAGGGTCAATTTCACCCTGGATCAGGGCGGCGTGGTGCGCGGTGGTGAGGTCGGCCTTCGGATCGATGCCTGGGACGGCAGCCGCGTCATCCTGAACGGCAGCGTATCGGCGACCCATGGACCGGCCTTGGATATCAAGGGCGGCGCGACGCACATCGAAAATCGGGCGAACACCATCATCGGGCACATCGACCTGACCGAGAATGACGACGTGCTGGACAACGCCGGGCGCTTCACTGCCGGCGGGCTCAGCGATTTCGGCCTCGGCGACGACGTGCTGAACAACACCGGCCTGATCGAAATGATCGAGGGGACGGCGCCCCGCACCGCGACCTTCGTGGGCCTGGAGCGTCTGAACAATTCGGGCGTGATCGACCTGACCAACAGTGTGGCGGGCGACGTCTTTACGCTGGACGGTGTTCTGAACGGTCAGACGGGCGGCCGCATCGGGCT
>NZ_SDZL01000075.1 GCF_004210735.1 Brevundimonas sp. | reverse complement strand
AGCCCGATGCGGCCGCCCGTCTGACCGTTCAGAACACCGTCCAGCGTAAAGACGTCGCCCGCCACACTGTTGGTCAGGTCGATCACGCCCGAATTGTTCAGACGCTCCAGGCCCACGAACTCCGCCCCGGTCACGCCCGCCGCCAGATCGATGACCCCGGTGTTGTTGAACACGTCGTCGCCGGCGCCGAAGACGCTGTCGCCATCGGCGGTGAAACGACCCGCATTGTTGACCACGTCGTCCGCGCTGGAGAACCGCACCCGGCCCGACACCAGACCGCTGTTGTTCAGCGTCACCGCGCCCGCCTCGGCCTCGATCGCATAGCCGTTAGCGCTTGAGATCGAGCCGCCGTTGGTGATGGTCGAACCCTCCGATGCCGACAACAGCAGGCCGCCCGAACCACCCGCGACCACGGAGGTCGAGCCCAGGGTCACATTGACAGTCTCGCCCGTCAGGTAGGCGGCGACACCACCGGCCGATCCCAGACGGCGCGTGACGGCCAGGGTCAGTTTGCCATGGCTATTCGCGACCACCGCATCTGCGTCGGCGCCAGCGACATCGATATAGCCCAGCTTCAGGTCGATTTCATCTGCGGCAACCCTCACGCCGGCCGAGCCGGCGCCGGTGGTGCGGATGTCCTCAGCGGTGACGCCCAGGGCGCCGCTGCCCAAGATATTTGCATGAACGCCATCGGCATGATCGCCCCTGGTCTTCGCCGCCCCCACCGTGATGGAGGAGTCGTCGCCCGCAGTGACCGTGACGCCGGTCGCGCGATCGCCCCGGGTCTCCAGCATGTCAACGGTCACGTCATACCCGCCGCTGTCCGCATCGAGATCGGCCGCCTTTGCATCGTCCCCCTCGGTAAGGATGGCGTCCACGACGAGCTTACCGCCCGCAGCGGTAGCGGAGGACACAAGAACGCCCGTAGCGCCCTGGCCGCGCGTATGGATCGCACCCACGCCCAGATCAAACCGCTCGTAATGCTGAATGACTAGGCCGAGCGCCTCTTCACCCGACGTGTCGATGACGCCGATCCGACCGCGCAAGCTCACTGCCTCATCGTCGGTCCCAAAGTTGTTCAGGAAGGCGCCCGCCGAGAAGTCCCCGGTGGTCGTGATGCGACCGATGTCCACGGTCAGGTCCGCGGCGTAAAGATTGACCGCCGTCGAATTCGCGCCCGAGGTCGTCACCGTGCCCGCCTTGACGCTGAGCGCTTCGCTATTGTCCCCCTTCCCTTGATACAGGGAGGTGATGGCGTTGGCGTTGTCGCCCGTCGTGGTGACCGAGCCGAGTTCAGCGGTCATTCGCATCGCATCCTCGCCCGCCAGGACGACGCCGTCGGCGTCGTAACCCGTCGTGGTCACGCTGTTGGCGCGCACCAGGGCCGCGCCTTGTGAGCCAGTCACCAGAATTCCGTGCGACTCACGCCCCGCAGTTCCGACCGTGTCGAATGCGATGTCGGCCGATCCGTCGAGCATCTGCAGGGTGGCGCCGTAGGCAAAGTCGCCATGGGTGGTGACGCTGCGGGTCGCCACCGAGAGTTCGCCTCCTGCGACCCAGAGATCTAGGCCAGACGACTCGTCGCCGTGGGTCGTCACTGACCCCAGCGTCATGTCCGTAATCGCTCCCCCTTCCTGAGCGACGAAGTAGCCCTCGGAGAAGTCTCCCGTCGTCTCGATGGTTTCGATACGGCCGACGATTTCACTGCCCACGCTGTAAAGCGCCACAGCGGTGGCACTCTCGCCCTCGGTACGGACCGACCCGACGTCCAGTCTCAGCAGCGGTTGGGCCGCGGTCAGCTGAGGAGGGCTCAATGCGCCGATGGTGGCGCTCAGCCCCGCCGAGTTCGAGCCGTAAGTGTGGATCGACCCAACCTCGACCGTACCCCCCAACATACTCCCCAGCATCAGGCCGTTCGCGTTCACGCCACGCGTGACGATGCTGTCCATCCGGCCCGTCACCGTATTGCCGCGCAGGACAGCGCCATGGGATCCGTCGCCGGTCGTGGCGATGTCACCCAGATCAACGACGATCTGATCCGTGTCCAGAACCCACACACCCACCGCCGCCTCTCCAGTGGTGGAGACGGTTCCGGTTTTAAGCGTCGCAGCGCCGACCCCGTCGATCAGCATGCCGTGCGACTGATACCCTGCCGTGGTGATCGAGACGGCGTCGACCGCGACATTCTCGGTGTCATAAACATGGATGCCCGGCGCGTTGTCGTCAGAGGTCTCGATCGATCCGCTGTCGATCAAGGTCCGGCTATCACCGGCGACGACCCGGATACCTGTGCCCCCCACGTCAATCGTCTCGGTCCTTATGCGCAGGCTGCCGCCCGCATCCACATCGGCTTCAACGCCGGACCCCAGACCGGTGATAAGGCCGATATCGAGATCGTTCGCCCACTCGGCCGAAGCGCTGGACGCGCCGCCATAAATCCGCACGCCGATTCCCGTGGCGCCGACCTGTATTTCATCGACGATAGCACTGATCGTGTCGAAGTATCCTCGGTCCGTGGACGCGCCGAACATGAGCCCAGCCGCATTCTCACCGTCCACAACAACGCGTCCGACATCAGCTGCAACGACGCCGTCATCGTTGGACGTGCCGTAGAACACGACGCCTTTCGCCGCCCGACCGTAGGCCTCGACGTTGTTCGCCTTGATCGTAGCCCGTGTGGCTGCATCAACGGTAATGCCCGCGGTGCCGTTAGGCGACACCATTGTCGCCCTGGCGACAACACTGTCCACTTCGATATTGACGGACTTTCCACCACGGGCTTGGGTCGATATACCGATGGTTACAGCAGACGCGTGGTTGGAAGTCACCTCGACGGTGCCCACCTTGACGTCGACATCACCGTGGGTGGAGTATGCTTGGATGCCGAAGGCCTCACGGCCCGAAGCGGTCACAGTCCGAGCAGTTAGATTGACCGCCTGGTTGGCTGTGGCGAGGACCCCATATACTTGACCTCCGGTCACAGCAACCGTGTCAACGGCGACCTTTGCGCTGCCTTCCAGGCTGGCCACGCGGACGGCCGTGACGTTAGTTCCCGAGGCGGAGATCGCGACGCCTTCGCCAGCATCCAATTCCAGCGCGCCTGTCCCGATCATCCACAGACTACCCGCTTCCACCCCCGGGTCGAGATTCACTTTCAGGTTGGTTTGATCGACATAGCTGATCTCCCCGTAGGGCGAGCCGCTCGCTGCACATGTCACCACGCCATTCACCGGCGCGCCGCACTCGTCTGCGGCCTGGGCCGTCGTGGCGATGACGCCCAGGGCGCCGCCGAGCGCGGTGGTGGCCAGCAGGATGCGAGCGAGAGAGGTCTTGGGAGCGAAGGGGCGCATGAGGGGGACGGTCCAGATCAGAAAAGACAGGACCGCCCCTCTCGACGATAAATTTCGCGCCTGAAACAGTCGCGCGACGTTGCGACGCGCCCTCGACGAACTTACGTCGAACTTGGCATCGCCCTTGTCGCCCCCAGGCGCCGCGGAGGGTCAGGCGTCAGCGACGGAAACGGCTCAGGGCCGAACCCAGGGCGCGCGCCGCCTGGCCGCCCGGCAGGGCGTCCAGCGGGCTGGCGGGCGCTGCGGCCTCTTCGTCAGCTTCATCGACGCCCATGCTCAGAATGGCGCCGGCCGTCGAGTTATAGCGGACCTTGACCACCGACTCGACGTTCCAGACCGCCCCGGGCTGGGTCGGTCGCGGCGGCCAGGCGATGTTGGTCTCGCCGCCATAAGCGATGACGCGCAGCAGCGAATCCGGCGCCGCCGTCGTCACCGCGGTCGGGATGGCGCAGCTGGTGGCCGAGGCCGACATCACGGTTTTGGCGGCCTGCAATCGCGTCAGGTCGGCGGGGGTCAACAGGTCGGGGATGTTCATGGGCACGGCGGGCGTCTCGCTAGACGACCAGATCACCATATCGCCCGCCTCGTTCTGACCCATGGTCGAGACCAGGTAACCCTTGGCGTGGGGGATTGCATTCCAGCCGACGCGTACGGGCCCGGGTTGGCCCAGCCCCGTCAGCTGCAGGGGCGCGAGGAAGTCCTGGGTCTCGTCCAGGGTGAAGCGAATGTCGGGGGTATAGTTTCCCGACACCAGATGTTCACCGACCAGCGAACCCGTCGGCGACTGCGGGCGTCCCCGGCCCGGCCATTCGGCATAGGTTCGACTGCTGTTCGCCGAGGGGGGATTGAGCTGGGCCGTACGGTGCGTCGCCACGATCGCGGCGATCTGGCGCGCGCCGTCCTGATTGAGCTGGATCGTAATGGGCTGGCGGCCGCGCGTGTCGTGACCACAGCCGTAATAGATCAGCATACGGCCCGATTCTGCGGGCCTTTCCTCGATCGGGACGCCGTCGCCGTTTCGATCCGCCGGCTTGACCGAGAGTGCAAGACGCGGGCCGGCGCCCAACCCCGTGGGGGCCAAATGCTCAGCCTGCGGCCGTCCCTCAGGCGCACGACTGGTTCCCAGTTGCAGCAGCAATGACTGCTTGGGCGCGCCGCCCGACGTCAACGCCGACAACATGGCCATGCGCGAGGCGCCACTGGACATCGGCATGCCGACGGTCGTGTAGGCGGTCATCCAGTAGGTGGCTACCGGGTCGGTCGTGCGGCTCTGGGTGGCGCCCGATCCCGCAACGGCGAGCAGCGCTGCCGACAAGGCGGCCATGCGACGGAAGGACATGAAGGGTTCCTTGGCGGATCAGTGATCCGTGCTGGCTATAGGAGTGCTTCGCCGCGAGCAGCCGCCGGACGACCGCCTTAAGACCAACGCCCCTGCGCCGGCCCAGCCGAGACGCTGGTTACATTTTGGTCGCGCCAAACTTGAGCCCCCGCGACGCCGCAGCTCAGGCGGTCCGACGAGCCTCAGGCGCAGATCACGGACCAGTCCGTTGGCGTCGCAAGCGCAACAACAGCGCCGACGCCGCCATAATAGAGCTAACCGCCCCGACTGCCGAAAGCGTCAAAGGCGTCAGGCTCTATGGTGAACCCTCCATCACGAGGGCCGACGCTGCGTCAGGGCCGACGACACCGGTTGCGCGCCGGATCCTGCGGCATCTGCCCGCGCGCCAGCATGGTGTTGCAGTTCTCCTGGCGATCCCGGTTCGGGTTGTGCTGGTACCAGCCGTTGACCGGCCCGTCCGCGGGCAGGGAGTTGCGGCGGAACAGATTGCTGTCCCGGAACGCCTGACGCCGCCTGGCCTCATCCAGCTTGGGCGCCATATGGGGTGTGAGGCCGTCACCGATCCAGCCCGACGGGGTTCTGGTGCGTTTCACGCCGCCCGCTGTCTGCAACGGAGCCTGCGCCGCAGGCCGCATCGCGGGCTGAGTTTCATGCGGCGAGAGTGTCGCGGCGACGCCTCGGCTACTTTCGGTCTATTGCGGTCGGCATGGGTTCTCCGATCGCGCTTCGGTCCATTGGTTGGCCGCCTTCATCGCCTGGCAGTTCTGCTCACGCGTAAGTTCCGGCTTGAGGACATACCAGCCTGTGGGCGGGGGCAGGCCGCGAGCCTGCATATTCGACAGGCGAAACGCCTGCTGTTCTGCGGGCGTGCCTTGATAATTCACTTGAGGACGGCCCGAAGCGGGAGCGGGCTGCCGAACCTCCTCGGGAGCAGCCGGGGTCGTCGTGGCTGAGGGCGCCGGCGCACGAGGGCTGGTCACGTTCGTGACGGCGCGGTTGACGATCTGCGTCGCCGCATTCTCGGCTGTGCTGCGCAGCAGCCCGCTCAGAAAATCCTGAGCGTTTGCGGGCGTCGTCATCAGGACGACACCGGCGGATATGAGCGTGATGTACAGGCGACGGGACATTTCAACACCTCCGGGCGGCAGCGCGCCGGTTGTAAGCAGGATTCAAAGCAGCGACGGCAGCGCCTCGATCTCGGCCAGCAGATCGGCGTCCAACTCCTCGCCGTTCGAAATCGCCTTCACCGCCTGATTGACGACCACAAAATTGCTGTCGTCGATCAGCTTGCCCTCCAGCATCTTGAACAAGGCGTGGAAGGCGGGAATGTCGGTCACATTGCCGATGTCGAACTCGCTGGCCAGCGCGGCGGAGTCACGTCCGCTGTTTGTGCAGTAGGTGAAGATCGGCTGGAAGTAGCGCTCTTGCGGCGGCACCATGATCGAAATGCGTTGCGCAATGATGCCGTTCTGCACCTTGCGACTGCGCGAAACGAAGATAAGCCCCGGCGGCAGCTCAAGTGGAACAGGTAGATTGGTGTTGTTGTTGAACACCATGCAGAGCCGCACTTGCTCGCCCTTACCAACCGCCTGGTCCTGGTATTTGTAGTCGCAGTCCTCGGGATCCGCAGTGTTGTAGCCGCGGATCGGCGCTTCCACCGTCAGCCCGTCAGGCAAGGCGAATGGCGTCCCTTCGGGCTCAGCCTCGTTGGTGCCCATGCCCGGGGCATAGGTGATGTCCTGCGCCACCGCCATCGCGGGCGCCGCAGAGGTCAGAGCGATCGCCGCAGCCAACGCAGTGAGCGCCGAACGGGACAGAAGACGCCGCATCCTGGTGATTCCTTTGAACTGAAAACGGACAGCGCTCATCACAACGCCTCTATATGCTCCCGGGCAGCCTCGGAGATCTCGCCGGTATCGGCGATATCGCTGACCGCCATATCGACGACGGCCCATCCCCAGCGGTCGAGCACCTTGCCCTCCAGCATCTTGAATAGCTCCAGGAAGGCCGGAAGCTTGGTAACGGGCCCCATGTCGTATTCGGAGCTCAAGGCAGAGGTGTCGCGGCCGCTATTCAGGCACGACATGAAGATAGGTTGATAGTATCGCGTTTTTGCGGGTACCTCGATCGCGATGCGCTGCGTGATCATCCCATTCTGGATGTCAGTGCTCCGCGACACGAACATCAATCCGGGCGGCATCTGCAGGTTGGCGGGAAGATCCGAGTTATTGTTGAACACAAGGCAGATCCGAACCTGTTCGCCCCCGCCGACGGCCTGATCCTCATATTTCTGGTCGCAGCCCTCCGGGTCGGCGGCGTTATAGCCCTTGATCGGCGTCTCAAGCGTCAGACCCTCGGGCAGTTCGAACGGGACGCCTTCCGGCGCCGCCTCGTTCAGCCCCATCCCCGGTTCCTGGACATAGTCGTCGCTTTGAATCGCCAGCGCCGGCGTCGCCGCCGCGCCCAACAGCATCGCCAGGCACACCCCGGCGCAGGCGCGCGCCAAACTGGCGTAGTGGTGCTGCATTTGCTGAAACCGTTCCATTAGAACAGCACGCTCCCGCCATTGCCACTCCTACAGATCAGGCCGCGATAGCCCGCAGACTGCGCGCCTTTTCGGCCCGTGTAGTCGAGTTGCTTGCACGGGAATCCGTTGACCGGATGTTCGCTTGCGATGGTGATGGCATAGGCGCCGCCCCCGCCCGTACCGGTCCAGCGCAGGCTTTCCCCGACTGACAACCCCCAGAGGTGATCGCCAAGCTTGCCGAACATGCCGGGGATCTGGTGCTGGGCCCAGGTGTCAAAGCTGTACCCGCCCTCGCAGCTGCTGCACGACACCTTGCCGAAATCCACGAACGCCTTTTTGGCAGTCTGGTCGGCTTGGGAAAATTCGAACTCCCCCGGACTGCGCAGTGCAGGTGACAGGTTGGTCGGAATGGGAAGCGGCGCCGTGGACGAGGCCGGGGCCGCCCCAGCAGAAGTTTGCGGCGCACGCGGCGCCCCAGAGCTGGGCGTCGGGGCCGGTGCGGGACGCGCGGGCGTAGCGGCCGGCTGCCGCGGCTGCGTCACCGCCTGGGTGGCGCGATCCGCCAGCGCCTGGGCGGCTTGGCGCGCCGCGCCCCGAGCTAGCCCACCCAGAAAATCTTGGGCTGGAGCCGGCGAGGCGATGACCAGAGCGACGGCGGCGGCGGCGGCGGCGGCGGCAATGATCTTTGGGTGAGTATACATTTTGTCCTGTCGGCAAAAGTTCACTGTCAGCCTAATCCTGGGGGTGGTGCAGCGCTCTAGGCGAGCGACGAACCGTCGAACGCACGACCGATTTACGTCGAGCCCCACAGCGGCGAGAGATGCGTCAGGGCCGCCCGCTTGGCAGCAGGCGGCCTCGATGCGTCCGAACTCAGGGCTTGATCATCGCGCGCATCACGCGAGGAATGTCGCCGGGCCGCACCGACAGGACGACCGAAGATCTGAACGGATCGTCATCGACGCTATGCGGCTTGATCCCGACCGGGCGCCCATTGAGGCGACCACTCACCTCATATGATCCGAACGGAAGCCCCGTCACGGCATAGCCCTCGCCCGTCCGCCGAACCGTCTTGGTGTAAACCTGGCCCGTCTCCCGCGAGCGCAAGGTCAGCTCCAGTCCGGCCAAATCGGTGAATTCCCCAATATCGTTGGCGACGGCCAGGATGGCGCCGTTGCCGTATTCATTCTCGCTGGTCGACTCAACGATGCGGTAGGTGAAATTCCGCACGCTGACGGCGTTGCTGGCGAAGGTCGTCGGGTTCTCGGGCAGCAGGCTGATTGAATTCAGGTCACCCGACGCGGCATACTCGCCCCTCGGCAAGCCCTGAAGAGAGATGGAGTAGCGGCCATCGGGACCCGTCACGGCCTGGCGGTTGTAGCTCCCACCGTACAGCAACTGACCGCCGCCGAAAGATTGATAGAAGGCCCCGACTTGAGCGCCCGCGACCGGCCGCCCCGCCTCGTCGGTCACACGGCCGCGTACAACGCCGCTCTGCGCTTGCGCCGTACCCCACAGGGCTGCGGTGGCCGCCAGCAGTAGCGCCACGACGATGACGAGAGCGCCGGCGCCCTTGGCAAAGAACGGGGATGAAGGTCGCATTGGGAGGCTCCGTTACACCTTCGCAGGAAGCGGGCCGGGCCGACGGCGACAAGGCGACCGCGACGGTCCGTCAAAAAGTCGATCAGTTTTCTACGAACACCCGGGCCGGCCAGACCGGACGCCGGAGCAGATGATCGGCCGAACCATCGGCCTTCCGCGCCACAGACCGGATCAGTGGAAATCGACGTCGTTCGCCTCGCTCGCCGCGCCGGCCTGTGGTTCGACGCTGGCCTGAAAGACGCCGCAACCTGAGGGCGTTCCAGCCCCCTTTGGGGCCGCCCCCTCCCCCGATATGC
>NZ_SDZL01000074.1 GCF_004210735.1 Brevundimonas sp. | reverse complement strand
TTTTTGGCGACCATGGGGCCCTCTAGACCAGCAGGCGGGCGGCGGCGGCGCCGATGGAGGCGGGGAAGCCCAGCACGACCACGGCCTGGATCACGCCGGACACGCTGTGCCCGTCGGTGCGGCCGAAGATGAACAGCACGAACAGGCTGACGCCCAGCGCGATCGCATAGCCGGGCAGGGTGAAATGCAGGAAGCCCTTGAGCGGATGCTCGGCCTCTTCCTGCCCGGCGAAGCCCGCCTGGAACACGATCAGGTGCAGCAGGGCGATCGACACCGCGACCAGGGCCAGAGCGTGGAAGGCGGTGGCCTTGTAGGCGATCAGGATCATCTCTTCGGTCGGGGCCATGTTCAGGCCGAAGAACAGGGCGCCCGCCGCCATCAGGAACAGCTCACCGGCGTATGACGCCGCGTCCTCATCCCCCGCCGCACCGCCGCCGTCGCCCGCCAGCTGTCGCCGGGCCAGCAGGGCGCCCATGGCCCCGGGCACGGCCTGCAGCGCGACCATGCCCAGAATTTCGCGCGGCGGGGCGTCCCACCGGATCACGCCGAACAGGGCCAGCAGGGCGGCGGCGGTGATGAAGCCGACCGCCAGGGCCGCCGCCGTATCCATCAGATCGTTGCGCAGCCCGCGCCGGTTCGAGAACCCCGCATAATAGGCCAGGCCGTACAGCAGCGGCAGGCCCGCCCCGACGAACAGCAGCATCCGCCACCGGTCCATGGCCACGCCCTGGGCCCACATCTCCATCGTCATCAGCAGGGGGATGCTGAACAGCAGCGCCCCACCGAAGGCGCGGGCCAGGTCGCGGGCGTAGGCCGTTTCGCGGCGGCGGTCGAAGACGATGACGCTCATGCCCCCGGCAACGCCTGCAGGGGCGGATGGTTCGTTACTCGACGGCGTTGGCGGCCATGCGCAACTCGTTCCAGTCGGTCAGCTCGGTGACGCCCAGAAGGCGGCCAAGGGCGTGATGGGGGTGCATCCGGCCGCGATCCAGGTTGCTGCCGTCCATGCTGTCATTGGAGTTGATCGCCACCACCATCGCCTGGATGTCGGTCGAGGGGCGGTTACGGGCGTAGCCGCTCTTCTTGAGCATCAGATAGTCGATCCCGCTGTTGGGGCGCATCTCGAACAGGGCGTCGATATTGTCCGCCGCCATATGGTGATCATAGCCGGCGCATTCCGTGGTGATCGCCGTGCGACGGCTCGGGCGTCCGCACCAGACCATCTGCGGATTGAGCTTGATGGTGATGTAGGGGCCGACATGGGTCGAGCGCATGGTCCCGTCGGGCATGCGCTCGGCCGTGCCGGTGTAGGGCTGAAGCACGCGGAACCGAAGTTCGATCTCCGCCTCCATGACGCCGCTGCCCCGGGCGCCGTGCTCCTGGCCGTAGCCCTTGATGGCGACGACGGGCTCCAGGCTGGCGCCGTGCAGGTTGCGGATGGGACGCGTGGCCAGGATACGCTCGACGATCAGACGCGCGCGCCGTTCGAACAGGGCCTCTTCTTCCGGGGTGGCGCGGCTGCGCGAGACGCGGACGTCGGGCTGGCGGTTGATGTAGCCGCGCTGCGACAGGCCCGGCCAGTCATCGACCGGGGCGTTGTCCGGCAGGCTGGGGGCGCGCCAGTATTCGACGATGTAATGCGCGTAGTTCCTGGAGCCGTCCGGCAGGGTCGGGCTGTCCCAGCCGGCGTTCGGCCACAGCGGATTTTTGAAGCGGCGGTGGCCCGGCATGTTGTCGCGAATCTCCACCGCGCCTTCAGGCATGGGGCGTGTGTATTCGGGCACGACATGGGGGTGGGGCGGGCTACGCACCGGATACTCGCGTGGGCCGGTCTGAGCCAATGCAGGGGCGGCGATCGACAGCAGGGCGAAGCCGAGCGTGGCGGCGGCAAGACGTTTCATCGGGGAGCTTCCGTCATTGGGCGCGTGGTGCGCCGGGGCTGTTCAGGCGGTCGATCAATCCCTTCCAGTCGGTCGAGAAGGCGGCCGCCACGCTGCGGGCGATGTCGGTGTCCGGCGCGGTCCGGGAGCCGCCGACGAAGCGCTGGGACGAGTTCTCGATCTCCATCACCTGAATGTCGGTCTTGGCGCGCGCGGGATCGAACATCTCCGGGTTCCGGATCATGGGACCTTGACCGCCCCGGAACTCCGGCGCCCAAAGTGGACGGTTCATCGACTTGAACAGGGGAGCCCGGTTTCCGAGCACTTCGACCCCGCGATAGAAGCCGGCGGACGACCAGTCGCGCGAGACGAAGTTGGTGTTGACCCGCAGAACGGCGGGCCCTGGCAGATTGCCTTCCCAACGGCCATCCGCGGCCTGCTGGGCGTCGGGGCGCAGCTTGCCGAAGCCGAACCGCACCTGCATGCCATAGACCTCGGTCCCGGACTGGTCGCGACGGCGCAGGTAGGTCGCCGTGGCCGCCGTCACCACACCTTCCGAACGCTGGATGTAAGGGTGCGCCATGACGGCCTGGCTGATGGCCTGGGCCTGACGTTCCAGGGTGGCTTTCACACCGGCTGGCGGACTCCATCCATGCTCGAACATCGATTCTGCGATACCGAGATGGACACGCCCCAACTTTGGAACATGACCCTCGCGCTCCTTCGCGTTCGGATACTGCTCCCAATAGCGCACCAGATAGTCCCAGTAGGCCAGACCGCCGCCGCCCGGTCCCTCCAGTACGGGCGAGTAATCGCCTGCGCCGACCGGCGTGTTGTTGTGCAGGTAGACCGGCAGCAGTCGCGAAGCGACCGAGTCCTGATGGCTGTGCGCGGGGTTGGGAATGCTCTCATAACGGGGTGTCCCGTCGAACATGCCCAGAAAGCGGGTTACGCCTCCCGGCGGAGGGCGCAACCGCTGCGGCGGTGGGGCCGGTTGACCCGCAGGACGCGAATGGGCGGCTGGCCCCCAGGGGTCGACCTGGGCGAGGGCGGGCGAACAGGTGGCCCCCGCCAACAACTGACCGAGAACGACGCGGCGGGCGGGAAGATGATCCATCATGCCCGCATGGGTTCACTCGCCTGCGTTGAAGGGCAATCGCGCGCGATGAACTTTCGACGGAGGTGCAGGCAGGCTGACGCGCGGGTCCCACGCTGTCGCGGGGCGCCGCCACGCCGCATCAGACAGGCGTGCGGCGAGGCCGTTGTGTCGAGCTGTTTAAAATAAAGGTGGGCGGCCCGGCTCTCTATGTCGGGGGGCGTAAGGTGACCGGGCCGCCGGAAAGGTCAGGGCAGGGCCACCGACGTTTCCGAAGCAGATAACCGCGAGTCCGGCGATTGGTTCCGGCGTTGCTGCACGATGATCTTGCGTTCGTCATACGATCCCGCCAAGCGTGTCTCTCCGCGTATCAGGAGCGTCAGTTGATCAAGGCCGCACCGGGCGTTTCGCCCCCCGTTCCTCAACCCGGCCAGGCGCCGGTGAAGATACGCAAGCCCATCTGGACCCATCTCTATTTCCAGGTGCTTGTGGCCATCGTCGCAGGCGCGGTGATCGGTCATTTCTGGCCCGCGTTCGGCGAGAGCCTGAAACCGCTGGGCGACGGCTTCATCAAGCTGGTGAAGATGGTCATCGCGCCGGTGATCTTCCTGACCGTGTCGGCGGGCATCGCCCATCTGCGGGACCTGAAGAAGGTCGGCGGGGTGGCGGCCAAGGCGTTCGCCTATTTCCTGACCTTTTCGACGCTGGCGCTGATCATCGGCCTGATCGTGGCCAATGTGGTGCGGCCGGGCGCGGGGATGAACATCGATCCGGCGACGCTGGATGCGGGGGCGGTCGCCGGCTACGCCAAGGCGGCGCACGACCAGTCGCTGGTCGGTTTCCTGCTGCACGTCATTCCGGACACGGTGGTGGGGGCGTTCGCGTCGGGCGAGATCCTGCAGGTGCTGTTCTTCGCCATCCTGTTCGGGGTGGCGCTGGCGTCGATCGGCGAGCGGGCGGCGCCAGTGCTGAACCTGCTGGATTCGGTGTCGGAGGCCTTCTTCAAGCTGGTGGCGATCCTGATGAAGGCGGCGCCGGTGGGGGCGTTCGGGGCCTTCGCCTTCACCATCGGCCGCTATGGCATCGAGTCGATCATCAATCTGGCGGCGCTGGTGGGGACCTTCTACCTGACCTCGGCGCTGTTCGTGGTGGTGGTGCTGGGGCTGGTGGCGCGGGTCAACGGCTTCTCGATCTTCAAGCTGATGCGGTATCTGAAGGAAGAGCTGCTGCTGGTGCTGGGCACCTCAAGCTCCGAGGCGGCGCTGCCCAGCCTGATGGCCAAGCTGGAGCGGGCGGGATGCGACCGGCCGGTGGTCGGACTGGTCGTGCCGACCGGCTATTCGTTCAATCTGGACGGGACCAACATCTATATGACGCTGGCCGCGCTGTTCATCGCCCAGGCGTGCGGGATCGATCTGAGCCTGGGCGAGCAGGTGCTGCTGCTGGGCGTGGCCATGCTGTCGTCCAAGGGCGCGGCGGGGGTGACGGGCGCGGGCTTCATCACCCTGGCCGCCACTCTGGCGGTGGTGCCCAGCGTGCCGGTGGCGGGGATCGCGTTGATCCTGGGCGTCGACCGGTTCATGAGCGAATGCCGGGCGCTGACCAATTTCATCGGCAACGCCGTGGCGACCATCGTCGTGGCGCGGTGGGAGAAGGGGCTGGATCGCGACGCCCTGAACGCAGCCCTGTCGGGCGCGCCTGCGCCGCTGGCCGCCCCGGCGGTCGAGGTCGACGATGACTGAGGGCCAAGCCCTGAAACCCCAGACCCTGAAATCCCGGGCCCTGATCATCGACTGCGACCCCGGGGTGGACGATGCGACGGCGCTGCTGCTGGCCTTCGCCTCGGCCGAGTTCGAGCTGCTGGCGGTCACGACGGTGGGGGGCAACGTCCCCGCGGTGGCGACGGCGCGCAACGCGCGGATCCTGAGGCAGATCGCGGGGCGGCCGGACGTGCCGGTCTTCGTCGGAGCCGAGCGGCCGCTGGTGCGCGAACCGGCCGGGGCGGGTGAGTTTCACGGGGCCGAGGGGCTGGGCGATCTGACGCCGTTCGAGCCGGATGCGCCGGCGGATCAGGGCACGTCGGCCGAGGCGATTGTGCGGCTGGTGATGAGCCGTCCGGCCGGGTCGGTCGATGTCGCCGTGCTGGGGCCGATGACCAATCTGGCGCTGGCGATGCGGGCCGAGCCCGCGCTGGCGAGCCGGCTGGGGACGGTGATCGCCATGGGCGGGGCGCGGTCCGAAGGCGGCAACATCACCGCCAGCGCCGAGTTCAATATCTGGGCCGATCCGGACGCGGCGGCGCAGGTGATGGCAAGCGGCTGCAAGGTCGTGATGCTGGGCCTGGACGCGACGCATCAGGTGCGGGCGACCGAGGATCATATCCGCGCGGTCGAGGCGGGCGGCACCGCCTCGGCGGATGCGGCGGGCGCCATGCTGCGCTTTTCCCAGCGGATCGAGCGCGAGATCGTCGGCTGGGACGCGCCGCCGCTGCATGATCCGTGCGTCATCGCCTGGCTGCTGAACCCCGATCTGTTCGAGTTGGCGCCGTGCCGGATAGCGGTGGAGACGCAGTCGGACCTGACGCGCGGGCATACGGCGGTCGAGTTCCGGATCGATCCGGCGACGGCCAGACATTTCTGGGCGACGCAGGCGGACGGGGCGGGGGTGTTCGCCCTGATCGCCGAACGGCTGAAGGGGGCGGCATGAACATCACCGTGGTGGGATCGATCAACCTGGATATCGTCGCCAGCGCGCCGCATCTGCCGGCGCCGGGCGAGACGGTGACGGGGGCGACGCTGGCGCGGCACCCGGGCGGCAAGGGCGCCAATCAGGCGCTGGCGGCGCGGCGGCTGGGGGCCGAGGTGTGCCTGATCGGCCGGGTCGGCGACGACGAGATGGCGGGCGCGGCCATCGCCCTGATGCTGGCCCAGGGGGTCGATCTGGGCGACGTGATCACCGATTTGGCGGCGCCGACGGGCGTGGCCCTGATCGCGGTCGACCCGTCGGGCGAGAACCAGATCGTGGTCGCCGCCGGGGCCAATCATCTGGTGACGCCCGAGCAATTGCCCGCGCGGATCGAGGGGCCGTTGATCGCCCAGCTGGAGCTGCCGATCGAGACGGTCGAGGCGGCGGTGGGCCGGGCGACCGACTTCGTGTGTGTGAACCTGGCGCCCGCCGCGCCGGTGTCGGAGGCGATGCTGCGCCGCGCCGATCTGATCGTGGTCAACGAGACCGAGGCCGCCTTTTACGGCGACGCCCTGCATGTCGGCGGCGGCCGGGTGGTGGTGACCAGGGGCGCGCGCGGTGCGGCCATGTTCCAGCGAGGGGTCGAGATGGCCTGGGCGACCCCGCCCGGGGTCGAGGCGGTCGACGCCACCGGCGCGGGCGACGCCTTCGTCGGGGCCATCGTGGTCGCCCTGCTGGACGGGATGGCGCCGCAGGCCGCCCTGACGTTCGCCTGCGCGGCCGGGGCCGTGGCGGCCACGCGACCGGGGGCGCAACCGTCGCTGGGAACGCGCGCCGAGGTCGAGGCGCTGCTGGGCTGAAATCCGTCGACGCGAACCAAAGTTTTCGCTTTTGGTTCAAATCGATAAGCGCGGCCGGGAGCACTCTTTCGTGTAGCGCGGCCGTAGGAACGTCGGCGGGCGCGCCGACTTATCCCTCCGTATCCCAAACGGAGAAGATCATGACGGACGTTCAACCGGGCCAGGAGCCCGACCAAGACCTGGACATCGACCAGGACGACGATCTGGACCAGGACGGCGCGACGCCGCAACCGGACCAGGGCCAGGACATCACCCCCGGCCAACGTGACCAGGCGCCCGCGACGGGCGGCGAAGGCGCGGCCGGCGCCGGCGGCGCGGACGGCTTCGGCACAGGCCGCTGAATTTTGATCCCTGCAGAAGGCCTCGCCATCCGGCGGGGCCTTTTTCGTGCGTGCTCACACAAGGAGAGACCCACATGGCTGACAAGACCCTGGACACCCTGTTCCACGACACGCTCAAGGACATCTATTACGCCGAGCGCAAGATCCTGAAATCCCTGCCCAAGATGGCGCGCGCGTCCCAGTCGCCCGAGCTGAAGGCCGCGTTCGAGAAGCACCGCGGCCAGACCGAAGGCCAGATCGAGCGCCTGCAACAGGTGTTCGAACTGATCGGCAAGCCCGCCCGCGGCAAGACTTGCGACGCCATCGAAGGCATCCTGGCCGAGGGCGACGAGATCATGGAGGAATACGCCGGCTCGCCCGCGCTGGACGCCGGCCTGCTGGCGGCCGCCCAGGCGGTCGAACACTATGAGATCACCCGCTACGGCACGCTGAAGCGCTGGGCCGACGTGCTGGGGATGAAGGACGCGTCGCGCCTGCTGGACGAGACCCTGCAGGAAGAGTCCCAGACCGACGTCGACCTGACCGCCATCGCCGACGCCGCCGTCAACGCCGAGGCGATGCGCCCCGCCGCCTGACGGGGAAAGGCGCGCGCGTCAGGATTTGGCGCGCGCGCCGGGGGGCTGTCCTTAGGGCGGACTTGCTTGACGTCCGTGATGGGTGGGAAGCGGACCTAAGCAGTCTCACTCGGAAGGCTGCAATATGCCTCCAGCAGCTCCGCAAAAGACGGAGCGATCTGCTGAATCGTGCCGAAGTCGTGATCCCATAGATATACGGCGTCGCCGGCCTCGCTCCTCCGGAACGAAAGCAGGTTGCCCCCACTGTCGGACGCAAACGGCACGAGATCGGCAGGATAGCCCGAGGGAGTCCAGCCTTGAACGCTCTCAGCGATCTCGGTCGGCGTCAGGAAGTCTCCGAAGTGCGGCAGGTCCGATTGTTCATCGATGGCGTCCCACAGATCGGCTGTGGGCCGCGGAAGGCCGACGGCCAAGACCGCAACGCGATAGCTCGCCGGAAAGATATAGCTCAGATCCTTCTCTGCCTGCTCCAGGTCGGCAGGTTGCACCTCGATGGGTGGGTATTCTTCGTGAGCCCATCGCTTGTTGAAGGCATCGAGGCAGGTCGCTGCACTGTGCTCCACCTTCATAGCGACCTCGCATGTTGAGATTTGAACAGCCCACTGGGAAGGCGCGCCTAGAAGGATGGCTGAACCGAGCGAAAGTAACACGTGCATAGGCTGATCCTAGACGCAGAAGGCATGTCCGCAACGGGTCGATTTCGGTCCTGGGCTTTGGCTCCGAAAGTGGACGTTGACCGCCAGGCCGGAAGCGGTCACCGCCCTTGTCCGGTAGGGGTGGAAAGCGGAACTACGTCCTGTGTCGGTCGGACGCCGCGAGGCGGGCAAAAAACCCAACGACATATTTCCGATAGATCGGGACCACGGCCTCCTCGAACCACGAGTCTTCTAGCGGCATTGGATCACGTGCAACCGCTGCCCGAATGACCTCTTCGATATCCGAAAACAGACCAAGTCTGCCTTCGCTCAGAGCAGCTTGGTATTTTGCTAGGTAAGTATTCCCCGCGAGGCCCTGCTCTTCACCCCAGCGATTATAATACTCGAACAGAATGGCTATCGCGCACCCAGCGTGCAGCAAATTTAGATCGACATAGTGAGCCTTCTGATCCGTCTCAGCGTCGATGAACCTCAACGGATCGAACCGGATTCCGGCATCGGCATTATGGCCGAAGCCTTCGTAGCCCTTCGCCATATCGACATACATGAGGAGGATGTCGCGGATCGCTTCGAGCGCCTCCTCATAGTTGCTCATCGTGATCGTGTGCATGGGCGGCACCGTAACGTTAGCGCGGGATGTCCGCTATGGGTCGTGAGCCGACGTTCGCGCGCCTCCGAGAGCCGGTTACCCGACTGATCCACAGAAGCCGGCGCCCCAGCTTAGCCCCCATAACACATCGGGCCACCGAGGCGTTTGATCGAGAGGGTGCGGTGGGGGGTCACTTCGGCGTGCCACAGGCCCATGTGGCCGGATCCGCCGAGGCGGCGGGTTCGGTGGCCGATGAAGGTGATCAGGAACGGCTGGACGGGATGGCAGTCCTGATCGGCGTCGTATCCCAGCGCCTCGACCTGTTCCCCCAGGCGCGGCAGGTCGGGCGGATATTCCAGCCAGTCCGTGGCGCGATAGGCGGGGCGGCGGGTCGGGGGGCGGGCGGCGCCTTCGATGAAGGTCGAGCCTTCGAACTCATAGAGCCAGACGCCCGAGAACTGACGGGT
>NZ_SDZL01000028.1 GCF_004210735.1 Brevundimonas sp. | reverse complement strand
GACCAAGGCCCCCCGCAAACCCGCAGCCAAGGCCGCCCGCCCGCCAGCACCTCCAGCGCCAGCGTCGGAATCGCGCGGGCGGCCTTGGCTGCGGGTTTGCGGGGGGCCTTGGTCATGGGCGCGCCATGCCATGAACGCGGGCGGAGCGGAAGAGTCGAGGACCTGGGCAGTCAAGGTCCGGTGCGGCCCGTGTCGACCGAGGGTGGAAAACCGACCTGCTCCCGCAAGACTTTAGGGGGTTGTTCGGGAGCGCGCTGAAAGCGCCGGGACAGATCGTAGGCGATCCTGGGTGCACTTCTTTGCATCCAACGAATTCTCATCGACAAAGTGGAAGCCGTGTCGCGCAAAGCCGGGTGGAACCGGGATGTGATGAAACACTCCCCCATCGATACGCGCCCCGCACGCGGTTGCGGCTTGAATGATGGCGCTCACTTCCGTGCCTTCGGGCACCCAATATGATCCAGTTTCGGGAGGCGCCCAGTAAATGTCGTCGTGCTTGGTGCTTTGGGACGCCGCACAGCCCCCAGTCAAAATGAAAGCGCCCACTGCCCATGTGCTCAGCTTAATCGTCATACGATCTGTCAGTCTTCGCGTGTCCGTAATGGGTGGGATACGCCGTTGCCCTAGGGTAATCGCTCGCATGTCCGTCAAGGGCACGCGACGCGCGCTATGTGGTCGAGCGTCTTTAGCGCAACGATCTTTCGGCCGACAAGATCCTCTTCTTCCAGTAACTGGCCCGCGAAGGCGAGCGTTAAACAAAGAGGCTCCGATTTGTTGGATTCTCGTACTCGACTAGCTATCAGATTGCGCGCCTCGTCACCCTCGATTCGCACTGAATAAAACTCGCCATTCGCCGCTCGAAATGACGAGTGGCCAAGCACCACCTGCAAAACCCCGCTGAATCTTTCATCCGGCACGGATTGACTGGATACGCTCGCACATCCTGCCGAACCCAAAGCGAGCGCGATGGCCGCCCCTCGGCACCGTCCAATGAAAATGGCAGATGAGGTTGTCATAGGACGAGCTTAAGCGTGGACGGCGATGTCCGCTACGAGTCGATGCGGGGCATCGCACCCATTCAGGCCCTGGCGACCGTCGCGCCAACCTCCCCATGCCTGAAGCACGTGGTCTGGTGGTCGTTGACCATGCCGACCGCCTGCATGAAGGCAGTTGATGGTCGCCTTATATCCCTATGAGGCGGGGCAGGTTTCTTGGTTCAGAACCAGCGTTCTGGTGTCACCGGTTTCAGGAAACTCATAGACGTAACGGTAAGTCACGCCACGCGCGATAAACATTCCCACGCTGGCGCAGCCGGAAGCCGTCATGTCATCAAAGCCGGAAACGACATCGTCAGGAGTCATGTCCTTCACTTCAATCGCATAGCTCATTTCGCGGCCGGCGAGCGCCACCGATTTAAAGGTGAAGCCTTCACCCGCTACCCGAGGAAGACTGGCTTGTTCTGACTGCACTCTACGACGGAGATAGGCATCAAGCTCTGCCTCAGTGGCAGGCACAGCCTGAGCGACTGGTGAGCTCGCCACGAGCATAAGAAAGAGTCCAGGCAGAACAGTCATTTCAACCTCTTCGGTACGTACTAAAGCCGCGCCATCCAGCCATGGATACAGCCATAGATCTTTACCGCCAAGGTTGTCGTAGCAGGTGACTGCGAGCAGCCGTCGAACCGTTCAACCCACCTCCCCATGCCGGAAACACGTCGTCTGGTGGTCGTTGACCATGCCGACCGCCTGCATGAAGGCGTAGGTGATGACCGGGCCGCAGAATTTGAAGCCGCGCGCCTTCAGCGCCTTGGCCATGGCGACGCTCTCGGCCGTCTGGGTCGGCGCCTCGCGGAAATGGCTCCACTGGTTCCGGATCGGCGCACCGCCGACGAAGGACCATAGCCACTGACTGAAGTCCTGCCCCTGATCCCGCATCTCCAGCCAGATGCGCGCGCCGCCGATGGCCGCGTCGATCTTGGCGCCGGATCGGATGATACGCGGGTCGGCCAGCAGCCGCGCGCGGTCCGCCTCGCCATAGCGGGCGACGATCTCGGGGTCGAAGCCGTCGAAGGCGTCGCGCATCCCCTCGCGCTTCCTCAGGATGGTGATCCACGCCAGCCCGGCCTGGAACCCATCCAGCACCAGCTTTTCCCACAGGGTGCGTGCGTCATACTCGGGCACGCCCCATTCGGTGTCGTGATAGGCGATGTACAGCGGGTCCGTCGTCCCGCACCAGCCGCAGCGGCCTTCAGCGTGTGAATCGGTCATGCGGGGGATGTTGCCCGGATGTTCTGGGCAGCGAAACCCTCAATTCTCCCCCGCTTCGCAGGGGAGAAGAAGGGTCAGGTCAGCCACCCCGGCATTTCCACTCGCACCGGTCGCCCGTCCACCGTCAGCGCGCCGTCCAGCCGGTCCAGGCGCAGCAGAGCCATGGCGCGGCCGCCGGACCCGCTCAGCACCTCGCCCGCGCGCAGGTCGCCGTTCAACACCTCGGCCCCGAAGGGCGGCGGGGCGCCGTCAAAGGCGATGGGCGCCATCCGCTTTTTCAGCGTGCCGCGCCGCTTCATGCGTGAGGTCGTCTCCTGCCCCACGAAACAGCCCTTGGCGAAGTCGATGCCGTTCAGCAGGTCGAAATCCGCCTCGATCGGATAGGTGGTGTCCGGCGGCGCGTCGGCGCTGGGGTCGGGCACGCCCAGCGCCAGGCGATGCGCCTGCCAGTCGGCCTCGGTCGCGTCCAGCGGGCTCTGGTCGCCCCAGCGGCGCCCGCCCAGCGCGGGCAGGCGCGGGTCGGGCACAAAGCCCTCGACCGCCTCGCCCCAGGCGACATAGACGAAATCAGGCAGCGGCATGATCTGGACGTTCGCCCGCAGCCGGTACATCGCCAGCCGTTGCAACAGCGCGTCGCGCCGCTCGGCCGCCACATCCAGCACCACCCCGTCGTCCTCGCCCCACAGGAACAGGTCGAACAGCAGCTTGCCCGGCGCCGACAGCAGGGCGCCGAACCGCAGGGCGCCGGGCGCCAGCGTCTCCACGTCCTGGGTCAGCAGATTGTGCAGGAAAGGACCCGCGTCGGGGCCGCTGACACGGATAAGGGCGCGACTGTCGAGGCGGGCGATGGGCATGGGGTGAAGATAGGGACGCGGAGGCGACGGCTCCAGTCTTCCTTCTCCCCTTGCGGGAGAAGGTGGCCCGTCAGGGCCGGATGAGGGGTCTCGCTGCCGCCGGCCAGACGCCGATTTCAACGCCCCGCAACCCCTCATCCGTCTCGCTTCGCGAGCCACCTTCTCCCGCAGGGGGAGAAGGGTCAGGTCACCGCATATCTCTCCACAATCCCGTCCGGTTCGAAATCATGCCCGGCCAGCGTCTCCAGCGACCGCATCACGCGCGCCAGGAAGTCCGCCGGGTCGCCGTCTTCGATCGCCGGGCGCAGCCACTCTGTGACCACCGCCCGCGCCGGATAGGTTCCAACCGGGCCGGGCACGCTCAGCGCCACCTCGATCCCTTCGGCGATCCAGCCGGCGATGGTGATGAAAAACGCCTCCGACGCCAGGAAGTCGGACGGCCGCACGACGTACAGGGTGATGATCCCGTCCTCGACCCCGTCCGGGCGCACGATCACGCCGCTGCGGTCGGGGCGCCAGTCGTCCGACAGCTCGACCGCCCGCCACAGACAGAACCAGACCCGGCACGTCTGCGGCCGGATCGCATGGACCGAACAGCCCGCCCCGTCGACGCAATAGCCGCACAGCTGGCCCGTCGGCTTGGCCAGTTCCGGCAGGTTCAGCGGAATGACGCGGCAGCACTCGACGCAGCCGCCACAGTCGCGTCCAGGGATCAGGGGCAGGCTCATCGCCTGTCCTTGTCGGAGGCAGGCGACCGTGTCCACGCGAATCCGTGTAACCGTTAACGGATGAGCGGCCGCTTCCCCATTCTCTATATCGCCGAGGCCGACGCCGAAGAGGCCGTGATGTCGTCCGGCGTCCTGGCCTATCTGGTCGAGGCCATGCCCCAGGCGGACTTCACCGTGGTCGGATCGCCCGCCAGCGCGCCGCTGTTCGCCGACACGCCGCGCCTGACCCGCCTGCTGACGCTGGAGCGCGAGGGCCGCTGGGACTGGGTCGCCCTGTGGGACCAGTTGCGCAAGACGCGCTGGGGCCTGATCGTGGACATGCGCGGCTCGTCCCTGTCGGGCAAGCTGCGGCGCCAGAAGCGGGCCGTGCGCGGCGCGGTCGAGCCCGGCCTGCACGCCGTCGAACAGGCCGCCCGCGTGCTGCAGCTGGACGAGGTCCCGCCGCCGAAGCTGTTCTTCAGCCCCGAGACGCGGGCCATGGCCGACGCCCTGATCGGATCGAACCCGGCGCCCATCCTGGCCATCGGGCCGGGCGTCGACTGGATGGGCAAGAACTGGCCGGCAGAGCGCTACGCCAAGGTGGCCGGGCCCCTGTTGGCCGACGGCGGGCCGATGGCGGGCGGGCGGCTGATGATCGTCGGCGACGACGTCGACCGCGATTCCGCCCACACCATCCGCTTCGCCGTCAGCCGCAACCGGGTGATGGAGCTGCAGGGCAAGTTGACCCCGCTCCAGACCGCCGCGGCCCTGTCGCGGGCCAGCCTGTTCATCGGCGCCGACTCGCTGTGGACCCAGCTGGCGGTCGCGGCGGGCGTGCCCACGGTCGCCGCCTTCGGCCCTTCGGACGAGGCGGCGCGCCGCCCCTGGACCGGCGTCGCCGTGCGCGGCCCGCGTTCGCTGAACGAGTTCAGGGCCATCGACCCGCGCCTGAACCAGGCTATCCAGCATATGCTGGACCTGCCCTATGAGCGGGTGCTGAAGGCGGCCAGGAAACTGCTGGCCGAAAAGTCCGCCTGACCGGGCTTGTCCCCGGCGCCCATCGGTCGGCATATGCGCCTCGTTGAGGAGCCGACCATGACCCAGACTTACGACCTGATCGTTCGCGGCGGCGAGGTCGCCAATCACGCCGGGCGCGGCATGGCCGACGTCGGGGTGATCGACGGCCGCATCGCCTTCATCGGCGACCTGTCCCGGGCCTCGGCGGGCCAGGTCGTGGATGCGACCGGCCTGACCGTCCTGCCCGGCGTCATCGACACCCAGGTCCATTTCCGCGAGCCGGGGCTGGAGTGGAAGGAAGACCTCGAGACCGGCAGCCGCGCGGCCGCCCTGGGCGGCGTCGTCGCCGTGTTCGAAATGCCGAACACCAACCCCAACACCACCGATCCGGCGACGATGGAGGACAAGCTGGCCCGCGCCCGCGACCGGATGTGGACCGACCACGCCTTCTACATCGGCGGCACGCACGAGAACGCCGACCATCTGGGCGAGCTGGAGCGCCTGCCCGGCTGCTGCGGGGTCAAGGTCTTCATGGGCGCCTCGACCGGCGACCTGCTGATCGCCGATGACGACGGGGTGCGAAAGGTGCTGTCGAACGTGCGCCGCCGCGCCACCTTCCACTCCGAGGACGAGTATCGCCTGGCCGAGCGCCGCGACCTGGCCCGGACCGGCGACTGGACCAGCCACCCCGAGGTGCGCGACGCCGAAAGCGCCATCATGTCCACCCGCCGCCTGGTCGGCCTGGCCAAGGAGACCGGCGCCCGCATCCACGTCTTGCACGTCACCACGCGCGACGAGATGGAGTATCTGCGCTTCCACAAGGACGTCGCCACCGTCGAGATCACGCCCCAGCACCTGACCCTGGCCGCGCCCGAGGCCTATCAGCGGCTCGGCGCCTACGCCCAGATGAACCCGCCGATCCGGTCCCAGGACCACGTCGACGCCCTGTGGCTGTGGGGGATGCAGCAGGGGGTGGCAGACGTGCTGGGCTCGGACCACGCGCCGCACACGATCGAGGAAAAGTCCCGCCCTTATCCGGCTTCGCCGTCGGGCATGCCGGGGGTGCAGACCCTGGTGCCGGTCATGCTGACCCATGTCGCCAACGGCCGCCTGTCGCTGGAACGGTTCATCGACCTGACCTCAGGCGGGGCGCAGCGCGTGTTCGGCACGGCCAACAAGGGGCGGATGGCGGTCAGCTATGACGCCGACCTGACGCTGGTCGACCTGAAGGCCAGACGCACCATCACCCACGATCAGCAGGCCAGCCGCTGCGGCTGGACTCCGTTCGACGGTTTCGAGGCGACCGGCTGGCCCATGGCCACCATCGTGCGCGGCCGCGTGGTGATGCAGGACGGCGAGCTGATCGGCCAGGCCCACGGCCGCCCGGTTCGTTTCCAGGAAACCCTGAACGCCTGATCGCCAGTTGCCCCTGTCGCCGGGCTGGGCCAGTGTCGCCACGACTTGGGGGAAAGCCGCATGATCGTCGTCCATCACCTGAACGATTCCCGCTCGCAGCGGGTGCTCTGGCTGCTGGAAGAGCTGGGTCTGCCCTATGAGGTGAAACGCTATCAGCGCGACGCCAGGACCATGCTGGCGCCGCCTGAGCTCAGGGCTATCCACCCCCTGGGCAAGTCGCCGGTCATCGACGACGGTGATGTGCGCGTGGCCGAGACGGGGGCCATCGTCGACTATCTGATCGAAACCTATGGGCAGGGCCGACTGCGCGCCGCGCCAGGGACCGAGGACGGCCGCCGCTACAGCTATTGGCTGCACTATGCCGAGGGGTCGGCCATGCCGCCACTGCTGCTGAAACTGGTGTTCAGCCAGTTACCCCGCCGCGCACCGGCCCTGCTGCGCCCGCTGGTGAAGGGAATCGCCAGCAAGGCGCTGACCGGCTTTGTCGATCCGCAACTGCGCACCCATGCCGCCTTCTGGGAAGGCGAACTGGCCCGCTCGCCCTGGTTTGGCGGTCAGGCGTTCGGCGCCGCCGACATCATGATGAGCTTCCCGGTCGAGGCGGCCGCCTCTCGCGCCCTCGCCCTGACCGAATATCCGCGCCTTGCGGCCTTCCTGAAGGCGATCCACGCACGGCCCGCCTGGCAGCGCGCACTGGAGCGGGGCGGCCCCTACGCCTACGCCTGAACAATCACGGTTCTGCAACCGATGCCGCTGAACCGGGTTCTACAGCCATGCGACTCAGGACCATTCAGATCATAGCGGCGCTTACCGCAGCCTTGGCCTTTTGCCTCGCCTTCATGGCGGCAGGGGCTGCCCTGATATCAGGCCTGTTCATGCTGGCGGGGCTTTTCGCCCTGGGCTGGCTGGCCTGGAGCCTGATGAAACAGGTCGGCGCCGGCGGGTCGCGCAAGCGGCCCGTCTGACGCGCATCAACCGCTGCATCTTGAGTTTCAGGGACAGGCGCCCTAACCTATTCGGCCTGCCGCGCGCGCCCCGCGGCATGAGTCAGTAACGGTCTACGTCTCCAGTCGGGCGAAACAAGAAACTCACGACACAATGGAAAAAGTGCCGATGACGGCCGAGGGCTACCGTGTCCTCGACGATCAACTGAAGCAATTGAAGTCGGTGGAGCGGCCCAGCGTTATCGCCGCCATCGCAGAGGCCCGCGAGCACGGCGACCTGTCCGAGAACGCCGAGTATCACGCGGCCAAGGAACGTCAGGGCTGGATCGAGGGCCAGATCGCCGAGATCGAGGACAAGATCTCGCGCGCGCAGGTCATCGACGTGTCCAAACTGTCGGGCTCCCAGGTGAAATTCGGCGCCACGGTCACCGTGGTCGACGAGGACACCGAGGAAGAGGGCCGCTATCAGATCGTCGGCGAGCACGAAGCCGACGTGAAGCAGGGCAAGATCTCCGTCGCCTCGCCGATCGCCCGCGCCATGATCTCCAAGGAGGTCGGCGACGTGGTCGAGGTCAACACGCCCGGCGGCGTCAAGGCCTATGAAATCCTCAAGGTCGAGTGGAAATAAGATCATGACCGAACCGACCGGGACGCGTCCGCCTCTGGTGTCGCACGTCTCGGTCGGCGTCCGGGACATGACGCGCGCCGGTCGATTCTACGACGCGGTGATGGGCGCGCTTGGCGCGCGACGCGTCATGGAGCATCCGTTCGGCATCGGCTACGGCCGCACCTTCCCCGAATTCTGGGCCAGCCGACCGCACGACGACAAGGACCCCACGTCCGGCAACGGCGTGCATGTCTGCTTCAACGCGCCCGATCCCGAGACCGTCGTCCGCTTCCACCAGGCCGGACTGGACGCCGGCGGGTTCGACGAGGGCGCGCCCGGTCGTCGACCGCACTACGCCCCCGGCTATTACGCCGCCTTCCTGCGCGATCCCGACGGCAACAAGGTCGAGGCCCTGTGCTGGATCGCCGCCGAGACCACGATCCCCTCGCCCACCGGCCCGCGCACCGGCTCTTGAACGCGCCCCTGTCCATCCAGGTCGTCTCGGACGGTCGCACAGGCATCCAGAATCAGGCCCTGGGTCTGGCCGAGGCCGTCGCGCGCCTGACCCCCGCCGGGATCACCGTCAGCCATGTCCGCTGGAAGCCGCTGTTCGACCGCTGGCCTTCGGCGCTGAAGACGCCGGCGATGCTGGCGGCGGGGTCGTTCGATCCGCGCACCGTGACCGACTGGCCCGATCTGTGGATCGCGACGGGCCGCGCCAGCCTGCCCCTGTCGGCCCGCGTCCATGACTGGAGCGGCGGACGGACCTTCGTGGTCCAGACCCAGGACCCACGCTGGCGCAACGACGCCTATGACATGATCGTCGCCCCGGCCCACGACGGGCTGTCCGGCGACAACGTATTCGAGATCGTGGGCAGCCCGCACCGCGTCACACCGGAACGTCTGGCCCAGGCCGCGCCCGCCTTCGCCGACCGGATCGATCTCCTGCCGCATCCTCGTGTGGCGGTGATGATCGGCGGCCGGTCAAAGGCCTTTGACCTGACCGAGGCCCACGCCGCCGCTCTGGCCGACCGGATCGCTCAGGCGGTGCAGGCCGCAGGCGGCTCCCTGTTGCTGACGTTCTCACGCCGGACGCCGGACGCCGTACGGGCGGTCATGACGGCGCGACTGGCGGCCCTGCCGGGCTGGATCTGGGACGGGACGGGCGACAACCCCCTGTTCGCCATGCTGCTTGCGGCGGATCATGTGCTGGTGACCGAAGACAGCGCCAATATGGCGACCGAGGCCGCCGCGACCGGCAAGCCGGTGCACATCCTGCCCATGGTCGCGCGAGGGTCCGGCGACAAGTTCGCGCGCCTGCACGACAACCTGAGCGCACTGGGGATCGCCCGTCCGTTCGACGGCACGCTGGCGACCTGGACCTATCCGCCGCTGAACGAGACCGAACGCGCAGCGCAGGCCGTGCTGGAGGCCCTGCGCACCCGCTGAACTCCGGCTCAGTCGCCCAGGCTGCGGTTCTCGAAGCTGTTCGGTTCGTCCTGGGTGTTCCAGGCATAGACACCCACACCGATGAAGAAGCCGACCACCAGGCCGATCGCTCCACCTGACAAGGCGTCCCCGAACAGCACGCCGATCCCGCCGCCCAGCAGGGCGCCGCCGATCATGCAGACGATATAGTTGAGGGCGTGGCGGATCATGGGCTGTCGCTCCTGTGCAGCGCTCATCCTAGTCAGCGACGCGAAACCGTCTTCAACGATGCGACAAATGTGCGCCGGACATGACGGCTCAGCGACGACGTCCCCTGCGCGCGTCCAGCCCCGCCCCGACGGCCACGCCCAGACCGACACCGACCGCCAGACCCACGGGCATGTTTCCGGTGACGATCCCCAGGGCTGCGCCCAGACCGGCGCCGATGGCCAGGCAGACGCCGACGAAGCTGACGCCGTCGCCGCCCCGTTTGCCGCCACCCTGAGGCCTGGGATCATCGTTCGACATCGCATCCTCCGTCGCAATACGCCGCGTTCGACATTAGATTGTCGGACATGTCGATTCCATCCGCTCCCCGCCCAGATTCGCCCCGCTCCGTCCGCCTCGCCGTCATCGGTTCCGGCCCCGCCGGCTGGACCGCCGCCATTTATGCGGCGCGCGCCTCGCTGAACCCGGTGGTCATCGCCGGCCTGCAACCCGGCGGCCAGCTGACCATCACCACAGACGTCGAGAACTATCCCGGCTTCGCCGACGTCATCCAGGGCCCCTGGCTGATGGAGCAGATGCAGAAACAGGCCGAGCACGTCGGGACCGAGGTGATCCACGACATCGTGGTCAAGGCCGACCTGTCCCAGCGTCCGTTCCGGCTGACGCTGGATTCCGGCATGGAAATGCTGGCTGAGACGGTCGTCATCTCGACCGGCGCCCAGGCCAAATGGCTGGGTCTGGAGAGCGAGGCGAAATATCAGGGCTTCGGCGTGTCCGCCTGCGCCACCTGCGATGGCTTCTTCTATCGCGGCAAGCAGGTGGTGGTCGTCGGCGGCGGCAACACCGCCGTCGAGGAAGCGCTGTTCCTGACCAATTTTGCGGAAAAGGTCACCGTCGTGCACCGCCGGAACGAGTTCCGGGCCGAGAAGATTCTCCAGGATCGCCTGTTCGCCCACCCCAAGATCGAGGTGATCTGGGACGTGGCCATCGATGAAATACTGGGCGTCAGCGAGGCGGTAGGCACCAACGTCACCGGCGTCCGGCTCAAGAACGTCAAGACGAACGAGACGACCGAAATCCCCGCCGACGGCGTCTTCATCGCCATCGGCCACGCCCCGTCGTCGGAACTGTTCAAGGGCCAGTTGGAGATGAACGCGGGCGGCTATCTGCGGGTCAAACCGGGCACGACGGCGACCGCGATCGAGGGCTGCTATGCCGCCGGCGACGTGACCGACGACGTCTATCGTCAGGCCGTGACGGCCGCCGGCATGGGCTGTATGGCCGCGCTAGAGGCCGCGCGCTTCCTGGCCGAACAGGACCACATGGCCGCCGGCCACCCCATCAGCCACAAGGAAGCCGAGAAGATCGGCGTCTGGTGACGCGCCCCTTATAGGGGCTCAGGCGAACAGCTGAAGTTCGGGCGGGGCGTACAGGACCGGTTCGCCGCGGCGACGCCGCAGGGCGTAATCGACGGCCTTCTGGACCGCGACCTCGTCGGTGGGCTTGGACAGCACGCCGATCGCGCCGGCGACGCCGCCGCGCACCATGCCCGGATTGGCGGTCATGAACAGGACGGTCAGGCCCTTTTCCTGGCCCAGCTCGCGTCCCAGGGCGACCCCGGTCGGGCCGTCGGACAGGTGAATATCCACCAGCGCCAGATCGATGTCCTCTTCGCGCACCATGTCGCGGGCCGAGCGCGCATCGCCCGCCGTGCCGATGACCTCATAGCCGAGATCTTCCAGCAGGAAGCGCAGCTCCATGGCGACCAGGGCTTCGTCTTCCACAATCAGGATGCGTGCAGTCATGGCGTGGGTTCAGGCTCACCCCGTCCAAGGGGTATGGGTGGGTATAAAACTGACGGTTTCTGATACACGGATCAACCCGCCTTGATGGCTGCACGCCGCCGCGAAAGTGCGGTGGCCGGCAGATCAGCAACGACCGTCAAACCGCCCGGCTCCCAGTTTCGTTCCAGTCGCCCGCCCAACTGACCTTCGACCGACAGCGTGGCCAGGGATGACCCGAACCCCGCATGGGTGGGCGGGGTGACCGGCGGACCGCCCGTTTCCCGCCAGGTCAGGATGAACCGGTCGTCCTTGGACTGGGTGCTCAGAACCACCTGCCCCTCCGGCTTGCTGAGCGCGCCATATTTGGCGGCGTTGGTCGCCAGTTCGTGGAACAGCAGGGCGACCGAGGTCGCGGCCTGGTCGTCGAACACCGCATCATCCCCCTCCAGGATGACGCGCGGCCGCCCGTCATTCTCGGCATAGGGCCGGAACAGCGACTCCAGAAAGGCGTGCAGCGTCATCGTGCCGACCAGGGGCCGCGACGTCTCGGTATGCGGCCGCACGAACTCATGCGCCCGCGCCAGGGCGTTGATGCGCGTCCGCAGCCCCTGCGAAAAGGCCTTGGCCTCCGGATGCTGACGCGCCGACAGGGCGACCAGGGCCGACACCACCGCGAAGATGTTCTTGATGCGGTGGCTCAGCTCCTGGCTCAGCAGCTCCTTGCCCTGCTCCATCCGCTTCAGGTCGTCGATGTCGGTGCAGGTGCCGAACCAGCGTACGATCTCGCCGTCGTCATTGCGCACAGGCGTCGCCCGGCCCAGCGTCCAGCGATAGACGCCCGAGCGGTGCCGCAGCCGGTATTCGACCTCATAGACGTCGCCGGTCACCAGCGAATGCTGCCACAGGTCCCAGGCCCGCGCCTGGTCGTCGGGGTGGAACATGCCGTTCCAGCCCTCGCCGTCCGTCGTGCCCTGCGGCACGCCTGTGAACTCGTACCAGCGGGCGTTGTAATAGTCGTGGTAGCCGTCGGGCTGGGTCGACCACACCATCTGCGGCATGCTGTCGGCGATGGCCCGGAACTTGGCCTCGCTCTGCTCCAGCGCCCGCGCGCTGGATTCCAGGGCCGCATCCTTTTCCCGGCGTTCGGTCACATCGACGATGACGCCGGGAAAACGCAACGGCGCGCCCTGATCGGTCAGATACACCTGTCCCCGCGCCAGGGCCCAGCGGGTGACGCCGTCGACCACCAGCCGATACTCGCTGACAAATGCGCCGCCCGCCGCCAGCGCCCGATCGATTTCCTCGCTCACGCGGGCGGCGTCGTCCGGGTGGATCGCGGCGGTGAAGACTTCAATCGGCGCGCCCAGGGCTGCTACGGCCGGATCGACGCCGTACATGCGCGCGAACCGCGCGTCGGCGACGACACGATCATTGGTCACATCCCAGTCCCAGGCCCCGACATAGTCCGACGCCGCCAGGGCGCGCCGGGTCGCGTCCTCGCTCTGCCGATTCAGCTTCAGGGCGCGCCGCAGCTCCAGCTGGCTCATGACCTGGCGCCCCAGGACCTCAAGCGCGTTCTGTTGCAACTCGGTCAGACCATCCGGGCGAGGTTCCACGTCCAGCACGCACAGCGTGCCCAGCGGCAGACCCTCGGCCGTCTTCAGCAGCACGCCGGCATAGAACCGCAGATGCGGCGCCTCGGTGACCAGCGGATTGCATCGGAAGCGCTCGTCCCGGGTGGCGTCGGGGATGACCATGCCGTCCTGTTGCAGCAGGGCATGCGCACAGAACGAGGTATCCAGCGGCGTCTCGCGCACCCCCAGCCCGAACTCGGCCTTGAACCACTGACGATCCGCATCGATCAGGTTCACCACCGCAATGGGCGCGGCGCAAAGACGTGCGATCAGCCGGGCCACGTCGTCGAACGCCGCTTCCGGATCGGTGTCCAGAATATCGAAGCTTCGCAGCGCCGCCAGACGGTCTGTTTCGTCCCATGACGGGGCGACGCGATGATCGTGGGTCAAACGATGGTCCTGGGAAAATGGCGAAACGGGCAATGCGCAGACCGCCCGACCGTTGCATCAAATCAGCCGGTGGGCCGGCCGACTTCCTCGACGGCCAGGGGCGTCACCCCGGGCGGCGGCGACGCGGTAGGCGCAGGCGGCGCTTCAAATGCCTTGAGCCGCGCATTAATGGCGGCGACCTCTTCTGCCGTGGCGACACGCCGACCACCCAGGCTGGCCACGCCCACGACGCGGGTCTGGCCATTGATCTCGACCGTGCGGGTGGCGAACTTGCCCGAGGCCGCTGCGTCAGCCCGCGCCTTGTCCGCCTCGGCCTCGGTCACGGCGGCCTGGATCAGACGGGGCCGGGCGAACCGGGCCTCATCGATCGCCGGTTCACGCCCGACATAGGCGCGGCTGAAAGCGGCGGTTTCGCCGGAGAATCCCTTCCAGCGATAGAAGATGTGCGCCCCGACCTGGGTCACCTTGCTCAGCGTCGGCGCCCACCAGGGGTGGACATAGTCGGCGTGATAATGGGTCGCCGTACCGACGGCGGTCGAGACATGGCCCGAAAGGGCGCGTTCGGCCACGCTGCGGGCGCGATCCCACGCCCAGCCGACCGGCGCCTGGGCCAGCGAGCCGTCGCAGGTGAAGCTGAACTGGCACCCCGTTGTGCGCTCGGCTCCCTCGAACACCACGCCGCAGATAGTCCTGGGATAGTTGACGTCCCGAACCCGGTTCAGAACGACCTGGGCTACGCCCTCCTGGCCCACGGTCGGTTCCAGCGCCGCTTCGTAATAGACCGCCTGGGTCAGGCAGCGCAGCGCGCGTCGGCGATCCTCGCCATTGGCGGCCTTGAAGACAAAGGCGTTGGCCGGCCGCAGGGCGCCGCCGGCGACGGGCATGGCGGCATTCAGCTTTTGCGCCGCAAGACCCGAGGCGCCGGGATCCATCGACGGCTTGCCGCCCAGGCTCAGGCTTTCCCAGCCCGGTGTCAGGCCCAGCACATCAGGGGTCTGACTGTTCGGATCGTGGCGCATGGCCAGCGCCAGCTGGGCCGGATCCAGCTGCGCCTTGACCAGGGCCAGGCCACGGGGACTGAGGTCACCGCCCGTCAGGCGCGCGATGGCCTCGACCGTGTGGTCGATGTCGGGACGCGGACTGGAGCTGGCGGCCATGGCGACGCCCAACGCAGCGAGCGCCGCCGGGGCCGCAGCCCCGAGGCGCCGCGTGGCGGCCATCGCCTGTGTCCAGTCAATCCGTATCATCAGCTCTCCAGACGGCGACGCCGCGAAGGTCCGGTGATATCCGGTCTTCGCGGCGCTTTTCAGACCGCAGATTGCGGTCGTGCAAGGCGGATCAGCGTGAGCCCAGGCTGGATCGCAACATCCAGGCGGCCTTTTCGTGCGCAGCCAGACGCTGGGTCAGCAGGTCGACCGTCGCCTCGTCACCGGCCTCGTCGGCGGCGTCCAGGGCGGCGCGGGCCGTAGCGATCAGCGTGCCGTGATCCTTGACCAGCTCCTTGAGCATCTCGGGCGCTTCCTTTTCCGGATCGCCGTCCTTGATCGAAGTCAGGTTGGCGTATGCCGTGCCGCTTTGCGGGGCCAGTTCGCCCAGGGCGCGGATCCGTTCGGCGATGTCGTCCAGCGCGGCCCAGATCTCCTGGTACTGCTGCTCAAGCAGGTTGTGCAGACTGAAGAACTCCGGGCCACGGACATTCCAGTGATAGCCGTGGGTCTTCTGATAGACGGCGAAGCTGTCGGCCAGGACCTTGGTCAGCTCACGCGCGACGTCGGCGCGTTCCTTTTTGTCCAGGCCAGTGTCGATGGTGGCGGTCATGTCAGCTCCTGATAGATCGGGGCGGGCTTTCGGCCCGGACCGTGAATTTAGGCGCGCGTCCCGCGTTCTCCAAGGGTCGCGCCCGTCACCGTCAAGTTTCCCGGTCCCAGGGAACGCAGGCCGCGCGGATGCGTTGCATGGGGTTCGCGCGCACGCGAGAATGACGGCGCGAAGAGTGCACAAGACGGGGGCCGAATGAGCGCAGGCGACTTTTGGCGCACTGTTACAGAGCCGGACATCGGCGTGGCCCGCTTGGCGCGGACGCCGCGCATGGGGCCGTTGCGGTCTGTACTGACCGGTGCGCTGGCAGCTCTGTTCATGCTGATGATCCGGGCCGCGGCGTCAGCTTTCTACGGCGAACTGACGGGGTTCATGATCCTGTTGCCGGGCGTGATCGTGGGCGCGCTGGCCGCAGGTCGGATCGGCGGGTTGAGCGCCCTGATTGTCGCTCTTTGTGGCGGCTGGTGGGTGGTCAACATGGGCGCCGAGGCGTCCTTCAGCGAAAATCTGCTGTCCAGCCTGGGTCGGATCGCCACGGTCAATTTTATCATCGTCGGCCTGTTCGCGACACTGGTCGCCGCCTCCCTGCGTAAGACCCTGCAGCGACTGGACGCAACCGTCGCCGCCTTGCGGGAATCCGACGCCCGTAGTGACGCCAGCGAGGCGCGCCTGAGGGTCATCAGCGAGCATGCGCCGACCATGCTGTGGATGAGCGACACCGCTGGCCGATGCGTGCATCTCAACCAGGCGCAGCGGACCTTCTGGGGGGTGACTGATGACGTCCTGTCCTTCGACTTCACCGAAACCCTGCATCCCGACGATCGCGAACGGGCCATCGCCAGCGCCTCCGAGGCGGCGCGGACCCACACGCCGTTCGAGGTCGAGGCCCGCTATCGCCGCCACGATGGACAGTGGCGCATCCTGCTGACCCGCGCCCATCCCCGCACCGACGCCGAGGGCCGCTTCGAGGGTATGGTGGGCGTCAACACCGACGTCACCGAGGCCCGCCTGGCCGAGGCCGCCCTGCGGGCCAGCGAGGCGGCGCTGAAGGCCACGGTGAACCAGGCCTCGGCCGGCATCGCCCGGGTTGGTCTGGACGGCCGGATCGTCACGGCCAACGCCCGTTTCGCCAGCATATTGGGCATCTCCGAAGAGGCCGCCGTCGGCATTTCAACGGCCGACGTCACCCATCCCGCAGACATCGAACCGACCCGCGAACTTCTGGCCCAGGCCTTGCGGGGCGAGGGCGGCCAACTGGAGAAACGCTATATCCGGCCCGACGGGTCGGTTGTCTGGGCCCTGACCAGCCTGCGGTCCCTGATCGGCGACAAGGGAGAGCCCGAAGGCTTCATCGCCGTGGTCGTGGACATCACCGACGCCAAGACCGCCGAGGCGGCCCTGCGCGAAAGCGAGGAACGGTTCCGGCTCATGGCCGATACAGCGCCGTCGCCCGTCTGGCTGACCAATGAGGCCGGCGAGGTCGAGTTCGTCAATGACGCCCTGGTCAGCTTCTACGAACGCCCGGCCGAGCTCATCTTTGGCCACGCCTGGCGCGAAAGCGTCCATCCCGACGATCAGGCCGAGGTGGCGCGTGTTCAGGCCGAGGCGCGCCCGCACCATCTGCCCTACAGTTTCGAGACCCGGTTCCTTCGCGGCGACGGCGCGTGGCGCTGGATGCGCGTCTCGGTGAACCCGCGCTTCGACGCGCACCGACGTTTCCGTGGCTATGTCGGCATGTCGTTCGACATCACCGAGACGCGCGAGGCGCTGGAGGCGCTGGAGGCGCAGGAACGGCGGCAAAGCTTCCTGCTGGCGCTGACCGACCGACTTCGCGATCTGACCGACCCCTCGGCCATCATGGACGAGGTCGAGCGGTCCCTGGGCGACGTGCTGGACGCGGATCGCGTCGGCTATGGCGAGGTGGACCAGACCCGGGGCGTGATCGAACTGACGCGCGACTGGACTGCCGGGGTGCCCAGCGCCGCCGGGCGGATCACGCTGGAAACCTTCGGCGCGCGCCTGATCGAGGACCTGTCGCGGGGCCAGATCATCAGCATCCCCGACGTGCGCGAGGACCCGCGCACCATCGACGTGGCCCAGCGGTTCGCCGAGATCGAAACCCGCGCCCTGGTCCGTGTCCCGCTGATCCGCGGGGGTCAGTTGCAGGCCTACCTGTATGTCCACGATTCAGGCGTACGTCACTGGACGACCGCCGAGATCAGTCTGGTCGAGGAGGTCGCGGCCCGGACCTGGGCCGAGGTCGAACGCGCCCGCGCCGAGGCCGAGGTGCGCGAGAGCGAATTCCGCTTCCGCTCGATCGCCGACACCGCGCCGGTGCTGATCTGGGTGACCCACGAGACCGGCGAGCGCGCCTTCGTCAACGAGGCCTATGTGCAATACATGGGCGGCGACTACGAGACGGTGCGCACCGCCGACTGGCGCACCTATATCCATCCCGACGATCAGGACCGCGTGCTGCAGGAATCCATCGCCGGCGAGGCGACGGCCCAGCCCTTCTCGATGGAGGCGCGCTATCTGCGGCATGACGGACGCTATCACTGGCTGAAGTCCTTCTCGCGCCCCCGCCTGAACGCCGAGGGCCGGGTCATCGGCTTTGTCGGCGTGGCGTTCGACGTCACCGATATCCGCGAGGCCCAGGCGCGCCTGATCGAGTCCGAAGCGCGCTTCCGCATCGTGGCGGACAGCGCGCCGGCCCTGATCTGGATGACGGACGACAGCGCCCATCTGATCTTCGCCAACAAGCGGTTCCAGGCCTTCTTCGGCACATCGACCGGGGATCTGTTCGGCGAGGAATGGAGCGAGGTCACCCACCCGGACGACCGTGCGACCTTCGCCCAGACCTTCATGAGCGCCTTCGAACGGCGAGAGCGGTTCGAGGCCGTGGTCCGGGTCGTCCACGAAAGCCTGGGCGTGCGGTGGATGCGCTGCGAGGGCGTGCCCCGTCATGACGGCGAAGGCGTCTTCCAGGGCTTTGTCGGCGCCAGTCTGGACGTCACCGAGGCCAAGAAGGCCGAGGACGATCTGAAGCGCATCAACGAACTGCTGGAGGAACGCGTCGGCGAGGCCCTGGCGGAAAAGGCCCAGGCCGAGGCCAATCTGATGCACGCCCAGCGGATGGAGGCGGTCGGCCGCCTGACCGGCGGCGTGGCCCACGACTTCAACAATCTGCTGACCGTGGTGATCGGCGCCCTGGACATGATCCTGCGGTCTCCGGACGACGCGGCCCGGCGCCAGAAGCTGGGCGAGGCCGCCCTGGCCGCCGCCCGTCGCGGCGAGCGATTGACGCACCAGCTGCTGGCCTTCTCACGTCGCCAGGCCCTCCGTCCCGAAGCCGTCGATCTGAACGCCCTGATCCGTGAGGGCGAACCGTTGTTGAAACGGGCCGTGGGCGAGGCGGTGGAGTTCAGGCTGAAACTGCGCCGGGGCGGCGCCCGGGCCAGGGTGGACCCGGCCCAGTTCGAGGCAGCCCTGCTGAACCTGATCGTCAACGCGCGCGACGCCGTAGGCGAAACCGGCCAGATCACGGTCCGCACCCAGGACTGCACGGTGACCGAGGGCGAAACGTCAGAGGTCCCCCCCGGCCACTATGTCTGCGTCAGCGTGGCCGACAACGGCGAAGGCATGCCCGCCGAAATCATCGATCGGGTATTCGAGCCCTTCTTCACGACCAAGCCGGTCGGCAAGGGCACGGGTCTGGGGCTCAGCCAGGTCTATGGCTTCGCACACCAGAGCGGCGGCGGCGTGAAGATCACGTCCTCCAGCGGCGAGGGGACCGAGGTGCGGCTGTTCCTTCCGGTGTTGGCCGAAGGCACGGTCATGGCCACGCCGGCCGTGCGGCCCGACGGCGCTGATCCCAGGCCCGGCGTCAAACTGCTGCTGGTCGAGGACGACCCCGGCGTGTCAACCATCGCCGTCGATCTGTTGCGCGGGATGAAGTTCAAGGTGAAGGCCGTCGAGACCGCGGCCGAGGCGCTGAAAGTCCTGTCGCGTCAGTCGTTCGACGTGATGCTCAGTGACGTGGTCATGCCCGGCGGCATGACGGGCATCGAACTGGCCCGGCGTTGCGCGGTCGACTATCCCGACCTGCGGGTCGTGCTGACGTCGGGCTATGCCGGGGACGATGTGGATTCAGCGCTCAGGGACGCGCCGTGGCCCCTGCTGCGCAAGCCCTACTCGGCCGAAGAGCTGAAATGGGCGCTGGGCGGGGAGCCGTCAAAGGCCCCCGCCTAGATCCGTACGGGATTAGCGCTGACGCGCCTTGCGAGCGGCGTAGCGCGCGTCGCGGGCGGCCTTCTGCTCTTCCTTGGTCAGTTGCTTGCGCTCCTTGCGGGCGGCGCGCTTGGCGGCGTCGACCTCTTCCTGCGCGGCCTGATCGGCGGCCATGCGGGCGGCGTCTTTTTCAGCCTTTTCGCGGCGTGCCTCGGCCTTGGCCAGTTCGTGCTGCTGACGGATCGCTTCCTTTTCAGCGGCGCGCTTGGCGGCCAGCTTTTCGAATTCGGGGTCCGGGGCGGCGGCCTTGGGCTTGAACTTGGCCAGCAGGGCCTTCTTGGCGTCCTGCTGGGCGGTAAGGCGGTCGGTGAAGCCGGTCTGTTTCAGATCTCGCATAAGTAGGGGTCGGTTTCCTTCGAAATGGGTGGGCGCGCCCCGTAGCAAAGGCAAGGGCGGACCAGGGGCGACGATGCACGCGCACGACCCGGCGCGCGCTGCAAAGCGTAAACCGGGCCAAAAATCAAGATTTGACTGTCAATTGAGCTGACCGCCCACTCGGGACAGCCGGCCGCGCGCTTTCGCAGTCACACACATAGGACGCATCCGGCCCCGATCAAGAGGATCGCAGCCGGACGACCTCAGCGTGGCTTTTGCGCCTGGCCGACGGCTGTACCCGCCGCGCCGCCCACGGCCGCGCCGACCGGACCGCCGACGACGGCGCCCGCCACCGCACCCGTGGCGGCCTTCTGCTCGATGGTCTGGCCACAGGCCCCCAGCGTCAGGGCGCCGGCGACGAGCGAAAGCACGAGGATGGAACGTTTCATGGCGACCTCCGGAAAAGCCGGCGCGCAAGCGGCGCCGGAACATGCCGACAGAACGTCGCCTGCCGACCCCGGTTCCCGCCAACCCGTCGCCTCGCCCATGAGTTGAATTTCAGATTTCTTGAAATACGTCGAGGATATAAGGATTTACGATAGATGAACGAACGGTCTTCCGTCTGCTTTCCTGTGAAGATGGGTCGTTGTTCAATACAGTATTGGCAAGCACATCTGACAACACGTCTGATCGATCCGAAACGGTCATTCATAGCACCCCTGCGGGATGCGCCAGAATGCTGCACCCGCACACAAACTTGCGAATCGAACACATTGGGGCCATAAACGGATGGCTTAAGGCCGCCTCCCCGACGCCCGGCCCTTCGCCGATCGTCGGTTTGCCTGTTGGAACTGCGGCGTGCGCCGCTTCGACGGGCCGATACTACGGGGGCGGCGCTGCGCCCTGCTGAACAGGACTACGCCTTTGCCCAACTCCCCGCAGACGCCCGCGTCGTTGCGCGCCCGAACCTCGGCCCGAATCCGGCCGGCGTCGGCGGCGGCGGCCTTTGGAGGTCTGGTGGGGTTGGCTGTCGGTTGCGCCTATCTGGGCGGCCAGGCGGCCCAGGCGACGACATTGCGCGCCAAGGCGGAGCGGATCGAGGGGGCCACGGCCGCCGGTTTCACCGAGGAAGCGCTGGCCGCTGCGGCCGGCGGGCTGGACGCCAGCGCCTTGACCATCGCGCGCCGTCACGATCCCTATACCGTCGCCGGCGGCGCCCAGCGCGACCGCCAGGCTGAAATGCTGACGGCGCGTCTTGAACAATTGCGCACCTCGGACCGCGCCAGCCTGCGTCGGGTCAATCTGACCGCCGGACCGGCGGTCCAGCCGTTCCGCGCCAACGCGCTGGACGCCTCGCGCGATCTCGAATGCCTGACCCAGGCCGTCTATTATGAAGCGCGCGGCGAAGGTCGCGCCGGGATGGAGGCGGTCGCCCAGGTGGTGCTCAACCGCGCCCGTCACCCCGCCTTCCCCAAGAGCGTCTGCGGCGTCGTCTTCCAGGGCGCCGCCCGCAAGACCGGTTGCCAATTCAGCTTCACCTGCAGCGGCGTGATGCGCGGCGCGGTGAACCAGGCCGCCTGGAGCCGTGCTCGCAACATCGCCTCGTCGGCCCTGTCCGGCTCGGTGAACGCCGCCGTCGGTTCGGCCACCCATTTCCACACGACCGCCGTCGCACCGGGCTGGCGCCACTCCCTGATCCGCGTGGGTCAGGTCGGCAGCCACGTCTTCTACCGTTTCGGCGGTCGCGCCGGTTCGTCCTCGGCCTTCCGTTATGAGGCGCGCCCCTCGACCGAGGCTGACCAGCCGCGCCTGATCCAGGCCAGCCTGGATCCGACCGAACCCGTGCGTCAGGCCGGCCAGGCCGTGGCCTATACGCTGGTTCTGGCCCAGGAAGCCGCCACGCGCCACAGCGACACCGATCACGCCCCGGCCCCTCGCGCGACGCCGCAGGCCAGGCCGGCAGAGACGGATTCGGTGGCTCCGGCCGTCGCCACGGCGACCGCGCCCGCCGCCTGATCGCAGTCAGGTCCGGCTCACCGGTCCTGCGTCTTCCACTGGGTCGTCATGTTCTGACGCAGATTGCCGAACCGCCCCTGGGTGTTCAGGTTCACATCGGCGTCGCCGGGCTGACTGGACTGCGCCCCGGTGGCCAAGTCCCGGCGGTCTGTGCTCATGGCTTCGGCGGTCGAGCGCGCGCCATGGTCGGCGAAGCTGCGCTGCTCCTTCGGGATCTTCGGACTGTGGGTCATGTCGGCTCCTTTCGTTGTGAAGGTAACCGGTCAGTCCCCGCCCCGTTCCGTAACCCCGTTCGGCGTCAGCGCGCGTCCAGCCCGACGTCCAGCTGCGTCACCGAATGGGTCAGCGCCCCGACCGAGATCACATCCACCCCCGTTTCGGCGATGGCCCGCACGGTTTGCAGCGTCACCCCGCCCGACGCCTCCAGCGTCACCCGCCCCTCGGCGCGGCGCACCGCCTCGGCCAGGTCGGCCAGGCTGAAATTGTCCAGCATGATCACGTCGGGCTGTTCCGCCAGCGCCTCGTCCAGCTGATCCAGCCCGTCCACCTCGACCTCGACCTTCATCAGGTGCGGCGCGAAGGCCCGGGCCCGCCGAACCGCCTCGCCCACCCCGCCGCAGACGGCGACGTGGTTGTCCTTGATCAGGATGGCGTCATCCAGCCCGAAGCGATGGTTCATGCCGCCCCCGCACGCCACCGCATGCTTCTCCAGCGCCCGCAGGCCCGGCGTCGTCTTGCGCGTGTCGGCGATCCGCGCACGCGTCTCCGCCACCGCCTGAACATAGGTCCGCGTCAGCGTCGCGATCCCGCAAAGCCGCCCCAGCAGGTTCAGCGCCGTCCGTTCCGCCGCCAGCAGGGCGCGGGCGTTTGCCTCGACCTCGATCAGCACCGCGCCCGCCTCGAACGCCTCGCCGTCGGCGACCTTGATCGTCACCGTCGCCGCCGGGTCCATTTCCAGTACGGCGATCCGCACGCAGGCGCCGCCCGCCATCACCCCCGACTGCCGCGCGGCGAACACCCCGCTCATCCGCGCGTCCGGCGGGATACAGGCCTGAGCCGTCACATCGCCCGTCCGGCCCAGATCCTCGGCCAGCGCCATCCGCACCACCGTCGAGATCAGCAGGTCAGGCAGGGTTCGGCTCATGCGGTCGTCCTCGTTTCCAGTCTCCTCCGCTGCTCAGCGAAGAAGGATAAATACCTCAAGCCGCGACCGGAACCGCGCGCCGCATCCGCGTATGCACGGCCACCGGCAACGTCGCCGGATAGTCCGCTCGCCAGTGCCCGCCCCGGCTTTCGCGACGGTTCAGGGCGCCCTCGACAATCAGCCGCGCCGTGACCAGAACCGCCGCGTCAGGATACGCCCGCTCCAGCCGCGCGATCAGGGCCAGCAACGTGGTCAGGCCCGTCTCGTCACGCACGACGCCGCACCAGCGGGTCATCGCCGACCGCAGTTCCATCAGCGCCTCGCCCGGCAGATCGGTGAAAGCCGCGACCGGCCGCAATTCCTGCTTTGGCGGCTGAACCTCGCGCGCCGCCGCTCGTCCCGCCCGTCGCCCGAAAGCCCCGGCCTCCAGCAGCGAGTTGGACGCCAGTCGATTGGCGCCATGCACGCCGGTCGCCGCGCATTCGCCGATGGCGAACAGTCCGGGGACCGCCGTGCGCCCCTCGTCGTCAGCGACGATCCCGCCCATGTGATAGTGCGCCGCCGCCGCCACCGGCATGGGGCTGACGCGTGGATCCAGCCCGGCGCGCATACAGGCGGCGAACACCGCCGGGAAGGCGTGCGGAAATTCCTCACCCACCGCCTGGGTCGCGTCCAGAAACGCGCCGCGCCCGTCGGCGCGCGCCGCATGAACCGCCCGCGCCACCACGTCGCGCGGCGCCAGGTCGGCGTCCGCATCATCGCCCAGCAGGAACCGCCCCAGCCCGTCCACCAGCCGCGCGCCCTCGCCCCTGAGCGCCTCGGTCGCCAGCGGCGCGGGGTCCAGGCCCACATCGATCGCGGTCGGGTGAAACTGCACGAACTCGGGATCCAGAATCTCGGCCCCCGCCGCATACGCCAGCGCCAGTCCTTCGCCGCGCAGGGCCGACGGATTGGTGGTGACCTCGAACAGGCCCCCAACCCCACCGGTCGCCAACACTACGGTCGAGGCGAACACTTCATCCAGCCGCCCGCCGGACCGCTCGATCAGGGCGCCGCGCACCCGGCCGTCCATATCCTGGATCAGCCCGCGCAGCCGTCCGTCTTCCCAGATTTCGATATGATCCGAGGCGCGCGCCGCCGCGACCACCGCCGACAAGATCGCCCGCCCGGCGCCGTCGCCGCCCACCCGCGCCACGCGCGGCAGGCTGTGCGCCGCCTCCAGCGATACGGAAAAGTCGCCCGCCGCATCCCGGTCGAACGGCGCGCCCAGCGCCGCCAGCCATTCCACCGTCTCGCGACCGCGCATCGTCAGGGCCCGCGCCGCCTCCGGCTCGACCAGCCCGGCGCCCGCGCCCTCGGTGTCATTCGCATGCCGTTCGGCGCTGTCCGTCGGCGTCAGGGCCGCCGCCATCCCGCCCTGCGCCCAGGCCGAGGAACAGGCGTTCAACAGCGGCTCGGGCGTCACGACCAGAGCTTTCGCCGGGGCCGCCTCCAGCGCGGCCGACAGTCCGGCCAGACCGCCGCCGATGATCAGCGGCCCGTCGTGCCGGATACGGCTCACAGCCGCACGCCCAGTTGCGCCAGACCGATGCGCGCCGCCTCGATCACCGACCCGTCTGCCAGCGGCATCAGCGCCCCGATCGCCGCCGCGACACAGGCGACGGTCGTCAGCAGATACAGGGTCAAGCTCTTGCCCGCCTCGGGCCAGCTCAGCAGTCCGTGCTCACGCCGCCAGACGCCGCGCTTCAGATGGCCCAGCAGGGCGATGGCCAGGAAAGCCGCCAGGATCCAGCGCCCCGTGCTGACGCCCCACCAAACCACCAACCCGCCGACCAGCAACAAGGCCGCCTGCTCCAGCCGCGGATGCACGCGAGTCAGCACCGGGCCCAGCGCCTTGGCCCCGTCCAGCGGCGGCGCCGGCGCCAGGTTCACCAGATTGACCAGCGCGATGAAGAAGGCGCCGATCAACCACGCCCCGCCACCCGTCACCGCCCAGAGGCCGACGAACGGGATCATGGCCAACAGGCCGAACGCCGGCCCCGCCAGCGACACCAGCACACCGTGCCATTCGCTCTTGGGGTTACGCTGGCCCTTCGCCAGTCCGCCCAGGAAGGGGATGATATAGATGCGCGCCGGGCCCATGCCGACGCGGTTCATCGCCAGCACATGGCCGTATTCGTGAACGAACAGGCCGAACAGAACCGCCACCGCCACGACCCAGCTGCCCGTCACCAGCCACAGAAACCCGCCCATCAGCAGGGTGGACGCGATCGCCCACATCGGATGCTGGCCCTTGTCTTCCTGCTGCACGCGGGAGCGGGGCGGCGCGGCCGGTTCGGCGCGCGGCGTCTCCGGCGGACGATCCCAGGGACCGGGTTTTCGGGTCGAGGTGTCGGTATCGCTCATGATGTTCCAGATGGGGCAGCGCTTCGTTCCCGTCGCCGGGACCGATGGCCGCGCCTCAGATCAGCTCCACATCGACATGATGCCGCGCGCGGATCAGGTCATAGCGCGCGGGCACGGCGGGCGGCGGCAGGTCCACCATCCGCTGCACCGCGCGGCGCGCCTTTTCGGCCATGTCGTCCGGCACCGTGACCTCGAACTTCATGTCGCGCAGGCAGTCGCGGATGTTCTCCAGCGTGATGCGCTTCATGTGCGGGCACAGGTTGCACGGGCCGATGAAGTCCACACCGGGCACGTCGCCCTTCACGTTCGACGCCATCGAGCATTCGGTGATCATCACCACCTGCTTCGGCTTCCTGTCCGTCACATAGTCGATCATCGCCGCCGTCGATCCGGCGAAGTCGGACGCCGCCAGCACCTCCTCCGGGCATTCCGGGTGGGCCAGGATTTCCGCGCCGGGATAGGCCTCGCGCATCTCGGCGATGTCGGCGGCGGTGAAGCGCTCGTGCACCTCGCAGCGGCCCTTCCAGGCGATGATGCCGACCGTCGTCTGGGCCGCGACGTTGCGCGCCAGATATTCGTCGGGGATCAGGATGACCTTGTCGACGCCCCACTCCTTCGCCGCCCATTCCACCACCTGAACGGCGTTGGCGCTGGTGCAGCAGATGTCGGTTTCGGCCTTCACATCGGCCGTGGTGTTCACATAGGTGACGACCGGCAGACCCGGATAGCGCTGCTTGATCAGCCGCACGTCCGCCCCGGTGATCGACGCCGCCAGCGAACAGCCCGCCCGCAGATCGGGGATCAGCACCGTCTTGTCAGGGCTCAGGATCTTGGACGTCTCGGCCATGAAGTGGACGCCCGCCTGGACGATCACCTTGGCCTTTGACCGCGCCGCCTCCTTGGCCAGGCCCAGGCTGTCGCCGACATAATCGCCGACCCCGTGGAAAATGTCGGGGGTCATATAGTTGTGGGCCAGGATGACCGCGTCGCGCTCGGCCTTCAGCCGGTTGATCTCGACGATCAGCTCGGCCTGCGCCGGCCACTCCATCGGGGTGACGTGGTCCTTGACCTTGGCCCAGACGTCGGCCGTGGCCTGCGCCGTTTCCTTCGACAGCCCGAACGCGCCGTCCGCCATCATCGACCTCCTTCGGTCACCCCTTATGCTCAAAGTTAGCATAAGCAGGGGCAATGTAGGCCGCCCCGCCGGAAAGGCAAGACATTTGCCGCCGACCGGTCAAAACTGCGGCGCGCCCGCCGTGATGGAGATCCCCATGCCGCCTGTCGACCGCCGCCGCCTGCTGGGCGCCGCCATCGCCTTGCCCGCGGTCGGCTGCGCTGCTGGCCAGACGCCTGCCCGCCCCCCGGCGCCGGTCAAGCCGCCGCGCACCGTCTGGACCTTCGACAATCTGGACACCATCGGCGGGCTGCGGCCCCGGATTGAGGGCGCGCCCGTGCTGATCGACAGCCCCTTCGGCAAGGCGGTGAAGTTCGACGGCGTGGACGACGCCCTGTTCATCGACCGCCACCCGCTGACGGGCGCCGCGACCTTCACCTTCGAGGCGCTGTTCCGCCCCGACGGCGGCGCCTTCGAGCAGCGCTGGTTCCACCTGCAGGCGGACGAGCCCGAGGGCGGCCCCGGCACCGCATCCTGTTCGAGATCCGCGTGGTCCCCGGCGGCTGGTATCTGGACGCCTTCGCCAAGGGCCACCGCTATAATCAGGCCCTGATCGACGAGACCAAGCTGCATCCGCTGGGCGTCTGGACCCATGTGGCCCAGAGTTTCGACGGGACGACCTACCGCTCATACGTCAACGGCATGCTGCAAGCCGAGGCGCCGCTGGCCTTCACGCCCCAGCCGGACGGCCGCTCCTCGGTCGGGGTGCGCATCAACCGGGTCAACTATTTCAACGGCGCCGTGCGCGAGGCGCGCTTCACCCGCGCCTGGACCCCGCCCGACCTGTTCGCCAACCCGTTCAGATAAGACGCCCCGCCGCCCCCTCGTGCGCCAGCAGCCAGCGCTTGCGCTCCAGCCCCCCGGCATAGCCGGTCAGCGTCCCGTTCGCCCCGACCACCCGGTGGCAGGGCACGATCACGCCGACCGGATTGGCCCCGTTGGCCAGGCCCACCGCCCGCACCGCCGCCGGCTTGCCGATAGCAGCCGCCAGCTGGCCATAGCTGCGCGTCTCGCCCGCCGGAATGGCCCGCAGCGCCGCCCAGACCGTGCGCTGGAACTCGGTCCCGCCGGTCTGCACCGGCAAGCCGTCCAGCGCCCGCGCATCGCCGCCGAAATAGGCGTCCAGCGCCTCCCGCACCCTCTCCGGCGCCCGCCCCGGCGTCAGCTCCACCGGCCCATAGTGACGCTGCAACAGCCGCAGCATCCGCGCCTCATAGTCGGCGAAATCCAGCGCCCGAACAGCGCCGTCGCCATCGACCACCAGCAACACCTCGCCCACCGGTGAGGCGATCCGATCCAGGGTGAAGGCCTCAGGCCGCTTGCTCATCATCCGTCTCCATCGTCAATCCGGCGACAGCCAGGTGCAGCGCCCCATAGGCCCGCCACGGTCGCCACCGCTCGGCCCGCGCCGCCAGCCGCGCATCGTTCAATCGGTCGCTGGGAATATCCTCGCCCGCATCGATCCAGTCGCCCGGCAGCCGCAGCCCCGGTCGCCGCGCCGTCAGCGCCGCCAGCAGCGGATCGGCCGACAGATCGCGGCCGATGGCCTCTGGATCAGCGCTCAGGTCGAACACCCGCCGCACCCGCGCCAGCACGCCGGGCAGCGCTCTCAGGTCCAAGACCTCGACCGTGACCCGCAGCGCGGTTTCGCCTTCGAACCGCGCCTCGACCCGGCCCGACGCGCCGTCCACGGCGGTGTCCAGTTCCCGTCGCCAGACGCCGTCTTCAACCCTTTCGCTCCGCGCCGCCAACGCCGCCAGCATCGCCGCGCGGTCATAGGGCGGCCGATACGGCAGGTTCAGCGCGATCCCCGCCGCGCCCGGCCGCTCGGCCCGGCGCCGCAGGTCGGACGGCGGCCGTCCGTACAGGGCCTGAAACGTCTCGTTGAAGCGCCGCACGCTGCCGAAGCCGGAGGCCAGCGCCACCTCGGCCATCGGCAGGTCCGTCTGGTGGATAAGCGCCTTGGCCAACAGCACCCGGCGCGTCTGCGCCACGCTGACCGGCGCGGCGCCCAGATGCTGTCGGAACAGCCGCCTCAGATGCCGCTCGCCCACGCCCAGTCGGGCGGCCAGTCCGTCCACGTCGCCGTCATCCAGCGCCCCCGCCTCGATCAGGCCCAGCGCCCGGCTGACCGTATTCGAGGTGCCGCGCCACGCCCCCATCTCGGGCGCCGTCTCGGGCCGGCAGCGCAGGCAGGCGCGGAACCCCGCCTCCTCGGCCGCCGCCGCGCTGGGCAGGAAGATCACATTTTCGCGCTTCGGCGTCCGCGCCGGGCACACCGGCCGGCAATAGATCCCGGTCGTCTTCACGCCCGTGAAGAACCGTCCGTCGAACCGCGCGTCGCGGGTGGCGACGGCGCGATAGCAGGCTTCCGGGTCCAAGGCGGCGTTCATGACCACAGAATGAGCCCGTCGCCGCGCCCTGTCTCGCGGTTTTCGGACATGGCCGTCACGCAATCCGTTACGAAGATGCAACTACGCCCCCGTTTGACGCAGCGAGCGGCTATATCCCCGTCGTCGTCCCGGCCGATTTCAGACTAATCAGACTATTCAGACCCTGTTTTTTTCCCGCTAGGGTCCGAACCGACGCCTCGCCCCGGCGAGCCAGGAAGATCAGGATCCCGCATGCGCACCGCCTCCGCCCTCAAGCTTTTCGCCTCGACCGCCGCCCTGGCCTTCGTCGCCGCAGCCTCGTCGGCCCAGGCCGAGGAAGGCATGTGGACCTTCGACAACTTCCCCGTCGCGCGCGCCAACCAGACGCTGGGGACCAACATCGACCAGGCCTTCCTGGATCGGGTGCGACTGTCGTCGGTCAGGTTCGGGGGCTGTTCGGCGGGCCTGGTCTCGGGCCGGGGGCTGGTGATGACCAACAACCATTGCGTCGCCACCTGCGTCGCCAACCTGTCGACCCCTGAAAAGCGCTACGCCGACACCGGCTTCACCCCGCGCAGTCGCGAGGAAGAGCTGAAATGCCCCGGCGGCACGGCCGAGATCCTGACTGACATCACCGACGTCACCGCCCGGATGCACAAGGCCGGCGAGGGCCTGTCCGGTCAGGCCTTCACCCAGGCCCGCGATGCCGAGGCCGCCCGAATCGAACAGGAAGCCTGCGGCGACGCAACCGACAAGCGCTGCCAGGTCGTGACTCTGTACCGGGGCGGTCAGTTCAAGCTCTACACCTACAAGAAATACACTGACGTCCGCCTGGCCTGGGCGCCGGAAGATCGCGCGGCCACCTTCGGCGGCGACCTGGACAATTTCAGCTTCCCGCGCTTCGGCATCGATGCGGCCATGATCCGGCTGTACGAGAACGGTCAGCCCGCCACGACCCCGACCCACTTCAAGTGGAACGCCACCCAGCCGGTCGAAGGCACGCCCGTCTTCGTCTCGGGCAGCCCCGGCGCCACCCAGCGCCTGCTGACCCAGGACCAGCTGATGACCGTCCGCGACGTGTCGCTGCCGATGGATCAGTTGATCACCTCGGAACTGCGCGGCCGGTTGATCCGCTTCGGCGCCGAGAGCGACGAAAACGCCTTCATCGCCATGGACCCGCTGGTCGGCGTCGAGAACACCTACAAGCGCGGCCTCGGCCGTATGCGCGCCCTGACCGACGCCGCCTTCATGCAAAAGCGCGAGGCCGCCGAGGCCGACTTCCGCGCCCGCGTCGCCGCCAATCCGACGCTGGCCGCCGATGTCGGCGACCCCTGGGCCGACCTGGCCGCCGTCCAGCCGATCCAGCGCGAGCTGTATCCCGCCTACGCCATGCTGGAAGGCCGCGCAGGCGGCGGCTCCAGCCTGTTCGGCTGGGCCCAGGCCATCGTGCGCAGCGCCCAGGAGCGGGCCAAGCCATCGGAACAGCGCCTGCCGGAATTCGCCGACAGCCGCCTGTCGGGCGTCACCGCCCGCCTGCTGGCCGAACGCCCGGTCTATCCGTCGCTCGAGCAGATGCGCATGGAATGGTGGCTGGCCAAGACCCGCGAATGGCTGACGGTCGACAATCCCAGCGTCCGCACCCTGCTGGGCCGGGAATCGCCTGAAGGGCTCTCGGCCCGTCTGGTCGAGGGGACCAAGCTGGCCGATCCCGCCGTGCGCCGCGCCCTGTGGGACGGCGGCCTGGCCGCCGTCCAGGCCTCGGACGACCCCATGATCCAGTACGTCCTGTCGATCCAGGAGCCCGCCCGCGCCGTCCGCGCCGAGTGGGAGGCCAAGGTCGACGCCCCCACCAGCCTCGCCTCGGAACGCCTGGCCCGCGCCCGCTTCGGCGCCTATGGCGACACCGTCTATCCGGACGCGACCGGCACGCTGCGCCTGACCTATGGCAAGATCGAAGGGACCGACGTTCCGGGCCAGCGCTTCGGCGCCTTCACCACCTTCGCCGGCCTGTGGGACCGCGCCACCGGCGCCGCGCCCTTCGACGTCGCGCCGAAACTGCTTGCGGCCAGGGACCGGATCGACGGCGACACCGTGCTGAACATGGCCGTGTCGTCCGACACCATCGGCGGCTCGTCCGGCTCGCCCGTCGTCACCGCGCGGGGCGAGATCGTCGGCGCGAACTTCGATTCCACCGTCCTGACCCAGCGCAACGCCTATGGCTATGACCGCGACGTCAATCGCTCGGTCATCGTCACCACCGGCGCCGTGACCACCGCCCTGCGCGACGTCTACGGCATGACCCATCTGGTGCGGGAACTCGGCGTCCGGTGACGGACGTCGTCTTCCGGGCCGCGACCGCCGACGACGTCGCGGCCCTGCACCGGCTGATCGCAAGCGCCTATCGCGGCGAAACGGCCAAGGCCGGCTGGACGCACGAGGCCGACCTGCTGGGCGGCCAACGCACCGATGCGGACGAGTTGGCAACCATCGTGGCCGATCCGACTCGCGTTCTGCTGCTGGCCGAGGCCGGCGACGATCTGGTCGGCTGCGTCCAGGTCGCCGATCAAAGCGAGGGCCTGGCCTATCTCGGCATGCTGACCGTCCAGCCGACGCTCCAGTCCGCCGGCCTCGGCCGCCGCCTGCTGGACGCCGCCGAGGCTGAAGCGACCGCCCGCTTCGCCGCCGCGCGCATGGAGATGACCGTCATCCGCCAGCGGCCCGAGTTGATCGCCTGGTACCAACGCCGCGGCTACGCCCCCACCGGCGAAACCCGCCCCTTCCCCCTGCACGACGCCCGCTTCGGCCAGGCCTTCCGCCAGGACCTGGAGTTCGTGGTGCTGGAGAAGGCGCTGTAATCTCTCCTCCCCCGTTCACGGGGGAGGGGGACCACGAAGTGGTGGAGGGGGCGGATACAGGCGCGGCGCTTGAAGCTCGGCCCTCACCACCCCGCCGCCCTTCGGGCGTCGCGGTCCCCCTCCCCCGCTACGCAGGGGAGGCTTGAAACATTACCGGTCCCGCATCTGCCGCTGCGCCGCGCTGAAATACTGCCAGCCGGTCCACAGGGTGATGATGGCCGCGCCCCAGATCAGGGTGTCGGCGAACAGTTGGAAGCCCGGCAGCCAGTCGAACGACAGGCCGAACCCGTCCCAGTTGCGGGCGAACAGCTGGCAGCCCAGGGCGACCAGTTGCAGCGTCGTCTTCCACTTGGCGGCCAGCGTCACCGGCAGTTCGATCCGTCCCGCCATCGTCTCGCGCAGGGCCGACACGGCGAACTCCCGGAACAGGATCAAGCCGCACGGAATGATGATCTGCGGCACCGACCCGCTGGTCAGCACCCCCAGGATGGCGCCGGTCACCAGCACCTTGTCCGCGATCGGGTCCAGAATGGCGCCCCAGCGCGTCTCGGCGTTCCAGCGCCGCGCCAGCCAGCCGTCGAACCAGTCGGTCGAGGCGGCGATGACGAAGATCCAGAAGCCGGTGCGGTACAGGGCGAACTGGTCGTCCGGGCTCATCCAGGCCGAGACGAAGGGAAACCCGCTGGTCGCCCCCGCCAGGATCAGGAACATGACGACCCCCGCCGCCAGTCGCAGGGCGGTCAGGATGTTCGGGATCGGATTGGCTTTGTGAGGGGTCATCGGATTTTCCGTTGCAGGCCAATGGGTGTGCCATGGTTCGCCACGCGAGGCGAGGCTTCACGCCAACGGCTGGAAGCGTCCGCCGTTCAGCTTGCTCAGAATGCCGTCCGCGATGCCGAAATGCAGGCCGCTGAGCGTCAGATCGCCCGCCGCCTCGCGCTCGGCGATCCACGGGAAGGTGCGCAGATTGTCGATCGACAGCTTGACCACCGCCTCCTCGGCCGCGCGTTCGACCTGATCCTCGGACACTTCCTCGGCCACGCGGCGCACCACCGGCGCGGCCTGTTCGACCCAGGGGGCGACAAAGTCGCGGCAGCTCTCAGGCGAACCGCGCAGCATGGCGCCCACGCCGCCGCAATAGGCGTGGCCCATGACCACGATCCGCTTCACGTCCAGCACCTTGACCCCGAACTCCAGCGCCGCCGAGACGCCGTGCAGATGCCCGTCGGGCTGGTATGGCGGCACCAGATTTGCCACGTTGCGCACCACGAACAGCTCACCCGGCGCCGTGTCGAAAATCAGGGCCGGATCGGCGCGGCTGTCGGAACAGGCCACCACCAGGGTGTGCGGCTTCTGCCCGTCGCGGGCCAGGGCCTCGTATTCCGCATGCTCGGCCGGCCAGCGGGTCTCGCGAAAGCGGCGGTAACCTTCGGTCAGCTTGTCCGATTCATCGATCATGGGCGTTTCCTAGACCCGCTTCAGCTCTTGCGGAAGAACCCGTGAATGCGTTCGGCCAGCGCCTGGTTCACCCCGTCTACCTTCAACAGGTCGGCGACCGAGGCGCGGCCGACGCCCTTGGCCGAACCAAAGGCGTGCAGCAGCGCCCGCTTGCGCCCCGGGCCGACGCCCTCGATCTCGTCCAGCGGATTGCGCTTGATGTCCATCGACCGGCGCTTGGCGTGCGCCCCGTTGGCGAAGCGGTGCGCCTCGTCCCGCAGCCGTTGCAGGTAATAAAGCGCCGGCGACTTCAGAGGCAGCATGAAGGGCGGCTTGCCGGGCATGAAGAACCGCTCCAGCCCCGCGTCCCGATCCGGCCCCTTGGCCACGCCGACCACGGTGATGTCGTCCACGCCCAGATCGGCCATCACGGCCAGCACCTCGGCCAGCTGCCCCGCCCCGCCGTCGATCAGCAGCAGGTCGGGCCGCTCGACGACCTCGCCCGCCTCCTCGTCCTTCACCAGCCGGCCAAAGCGGCGGCGCATCACCTCGCGCATCATGCCGTAGTCGTCGCCGGGGGTCAGGTCCTCGCCCCGGATGTTGAACTTGCGGTACTGGTTCTTGCGGAAGCCGTCGGGCCCGGCCACCACCATCCCGCCGACCGCATTGGTCCCCTGGATGTGGGCGTTGTCATAGACCTCGATCCGCTCGGGGCGGGCGTCCAGGCCGAACGCCTCGCAGACCTCGTCCAGGATCTTGGACTGGGCCGAGTTTTCGGCCAGCCGCCGCCCCAGCGCCTCGCGCGCATTGGTCAGGGCGTGATCGACCAGCCCCTTCTTGTCCCCGCGCAGGGGCCGGGCGATCTCAACCCGGTGTTCCGCCTTCATGCCGAACGCCGCCTCCAGCAGCTCAAGCTCATGCGGCCGCACATTCGACAGGATCAGCCGCGGGATCGGCTTGTCCTCATAGAACTGGCCCAGGAAGGCGGCGAAGATTTCCGGATCCGTATCCGTCTTGTCCACGCGCGGGAAATAGGCGCGCCCGCCCCAGTTCTGGCCCCCGCGATAGAAGAAGACCTGAACGCACGCCTGCCCGCCCTCGGCATGCAGGGCGAAGACGTCCGCCTCGGCCACGCTGTCGGCGTTGATGCTGCTTTCCATGCTGATCGCCGACAAGGCGCGGATGCGGTCGCGCACCCGGGCGGCGTGCTCGAAATCCATGTCGTCGGACGCCGCCTGCATCTCCTGCGACAGGCGGCCGATCACCGCCCGCGACTTGCCGCGCAGGAACTGCTCCGCCTCGGTGACCAGCTCGCTATAGTCTTCAAGGCTGATCAGCCCGGTGCACGGAGCCGAGCAGCGCTTGATCTGGTGCAACATGCACGGCCGCGTCCGCGTCTCGTACACGCTGTCCGAACACGACCGCAGCAGGAACGCCTTCTGCAACGTATTCAGCGTCCGGTTCACCGCCCAGGTCGAGGCGAACGGCCCGAAATAGTCGCCCGGTATGGTGTGCGCCCCGCGATGCTTGCGCACCTGGGGGGCCCGGTGATCGCGCCGGATCATCAACTCGGCGAACGACTTGTCGTCGCGCAGCAGCACGTTGAAGCGCGGCTTCAGCTTCTTGATGAAGTTGGATTCCAGCAGCAGCGCCTCCGTCTCGGACGCCGTGACCACCAACTCCATCGACCGGGTCAGCGACACCATCAGCCCGATGCGCTGGGTGTGGAACCGCCCCTGCGCATACTGCACCACCCGCTTCTTCAGCGACTTGGCCTTGCCGACGTACAGACAGGCGCCGTCCTCGCCGTACATGCGATAGACGCCGGGCTTGTCAGGCGCGCGGCGCGCCTCGTCGGCGATCAGCGCGGCGGCCTGAAGCGGCAGTTGGGTGTCGGGCGTCGCCTCGGTCATCGGCCCCGATATAGGCTCACGACCGCCGGACCAGAAGCGCCCCGGCGATCACCAGCGCCACTCCGGCCACCTTGCTCCAGTTGATCGGCTGGCGCGGCACGCCCATGGCCCCGAAATGGTCCAGCAGCAGGCTGGCCAGCAGCTGCCCGGCCACCATCAGGGTGATGGTCAGCGCCACCCCCAGCTTGGGCACGCCCCACGCCGCCGCCACCACGAAGACGCAACCGTACAGCCCGCCGATCCACGTCCACCACGGCAGCGCCTTCGCCGCCACCACGTCCGGCCGCGTCTGCAACGCCAGCGCCAGCAGCCCCAGCGCCACCGTCCCCACCGCGAACGAGATGAAGGCCGCATTGACCGGCGAACTCACCGCCGTGGCCAGCCGCGCATTCGTCGGCGCCTGCAAGGCGGTCGCGCCCCCAGCCAAGACGACGGCGATCAACGAAAGCAATGAGGGATTCATGCAGCGTGGGTAGCATGGCCGAAGCAGAGGTGCAGCGTCCCGAATCCCTTCTCCCCTTGCGGGAGAAGGTGGCCGAGCGAAGCGAGGTCGGATGAGGGGTTGCGGGACGTTTGAGCCGCCTTCCGCCCAACCGGATCCTGACCCCTCATCCGTCGGCCTGCGGCCGCCACCTTCTCCCGCAAGGGGAGAAGGCCAGCGCTTCACCACTCCCGACTCACCCCAACGCCGCCGAACACCTCGGCCAGCCGCGCCGCGCAGCCCCGGTTCACGTTGGCGGGCAGAGCGTTCACGTCGAACCAGTCCACCGCCTCGATCTCGCCGTGGCTGGTCCGCTCGCCGACCTCATAGCCGTCGATGCGGAACAGCAGCACATGGTCGCCGGGAAAGAACCGCTCGTTGGAATGGACCGAGATCAGCCGGGGCTCGCCCACGGCGATCAGCCCCGCCTCCTCGCGCAGTTCGCGCACCGCCGCCGCCTGAACCGCCTCGCCCCGATCCACCCCGCCGCCCGGCAGCCACCAGCCCGGCAGATAGGTGTGCTTCACCAACAGCACCCGCCCCGCCTGATCCGTCACCACCGCCCGCACGCCCAACGTCATCCCCCGCGTCATCCGCGACACGGCGAAGAAGATCGGACGGGTAAAGGGCTCAATACGGCGACGCCAGGTCATGAGCCGACCATAACGCGCCTCCCCTCCGGTGGGGAGGCAGCGCCGCTTCTTCTCTTTCGTCATTCTCCGGCCAGCCGCGCAGCGGCGCAGACCGGAGAACCCAGCGGCGCCGCAGCGAAGCGAAGGCGCCCCCCGGCAATGGACACCGCCGCGCACAAAGCTAAGCTCCGACCGTATTAGAGCCGCTTCTCTGGCGCATGGAGAACCGCCCATGAGCTGGATCTGTTGCTTCTGCGGCGAGGCGATCTTGCCGGACGCCGCCGCCCCATTATCCCTCACGGTGATGCAACTGAACGCCGAGACCGAGGCGCCCGCCCAAGCGCTCGCCACCCACGGCGCCTGCCTGGCCGAACGCCTGGCCCCAAGCGTTCCTTTCGACGCCGACACGCCGACGCCTTCGCCGACTAGAGGATCGCCCTTCGGGCCCGCTGGGTTCTCCGATCAAGTCGGAGAATGACGAAAGAGCAGGTGCGGCCTCGCTGGCCATGGCTATCATCTTCGGCTTCGTCGCCGTTCTCGCCGCGATCAACTTCTTCGAGTTCGGTCGGGTTGACTAAGACCCCGCGCGGCGCGGCGCTGGTCACGGGCGGCGCCCGGCGGATCGGCCGAGCCATCGTGTTGCGGTTGGCCGAGGCGGGCTTTGACGTCGCCATCCACCACCGCGATTCGGCCGTGGCGGCCGAAGACGTCGCCCGGGCCATGCGCGAGTGCGGGCGACGGGCCGTCGTGCTGCAGGCCGACCTGACCGACGAGGCGCAGGTGCGCGCCCTGATCCCCGCCGCGGCGCAGGCGCTGGGACCGCTGACGGCGCTGGTCAACAACGCTTCGGTGTTTCAGGACGACCGCGTCGGCGGCCTGGACCGCGCCGGGTGGGACCTGCATCTGGAGACCAATCTGCGCGCGCCGGTCGTGCTGATCGAGGCCTTTGCGGCCCAGGCGCCGGACGGCGGCGCCGTGGTCAACCTGCTGGACCAGCGGGTGCTCAAGCCGGACCCGCGCTTCTTCTCCTATTCCCTGTCGCGCGCCGGCCTGTGGTGGGCGACCCAGACGATGGCCCAGGCCCTGGCGCCGGCGATCCGGGTCAATGCCGTCGGCCCCGGCCCCACCCTGCCGTCCATCCACCAGACGCCCGACGACTTCGCCGCCGAGGCCGCCGGCACCCTGTTGCAACAGCCCATCGGGCCGAACGCCGTGGCCGACGCCGTGGCCTGGCTGCTGGACGCCGACCGCGTGACCGGCCAGATGATCGCCGTGGACGGGGGCCAGCATCTGGCCTGGCGCACCCCCGACATCCAGGAGTAGCGCGTGGTTTCCTCTCCTCTGGCGACGCCGGCTCCGGCGGACGATCGGCTGCGTTTCGAGCGGCTGAGCGTGTTCGTGCGCGGGCTGGAGGTCGAGGCCGGGATCGGGGTCTATGAC
>NZ_SDZL01000120.1 GCF_004210735.1 Brevundimonas sp. | reverse complement strand
AGCTTCTGCAGGATCCGCCCCTCGATCGCCTGCGCCAGAGCCAGCCGCCCGCTGCTCGCCGGCAGCGAGTTCACAACGCTCTTCAGCACGTCGGCGCGAGGATCGCGCGTGCGATAAACCCGATGCCCAAAGCCCATCAGCCGCTCGCCGCGATCCAGCGCATTGCGAATCCAGCCCTCGGCCCGGTCCGCCGCGCCAATCCCGTCCAGCATGTCCAGCACCGGACCCGGCGCCCCGCCATGCAGCGGCCCCTTCAGCGCTGACAGTCCCGCAATCACCGCCGATCCCAACCCCGCCCGCGTCGACGCCACGCACCGCGCCACGAAGGTCGATGCGTTCAGCCCGTGATCCGAAATCGTCACCAGATACGCATCCAGCACCCGCGCTTCTTCGGCAGACGGCGCCTCGCCACGGATCATCCGCAACAGGTCCGCCCCATGCAGCGCCGCCGAGTCCGGCGCCACAGGCGTCCGCCCCGCCTTCATCTGCGCAATCGCCCCCGTCGCCACCGCCATGGTCGCAACGAGATCGATCGCCGCCGCCACATCATGCCCATCCGGGGCAACGCTCAGCGCCGCCCGCAGCGCATCCACTTCCGGCAAAGGCGCCAGCCGCGCGAAGTCCTGCTTCATCCGCTCGAATGCCTTGACCCGGGCCTTACCCAGCGCCGCCTGCAACTCCGGCATCGTATCGAAGAACTCGGCCCACAGATGGGAGGCGGTCTGCTCGAACGTGAACTCGCGCGCCAGCGCCTCCACATCCTTGCCGCGAATGATCAGCCGTCCCTCGGCACCCTGCACATCCGACAGCACCGTCTCCGCCGCGACAACTTTCTCGAGACCTGCGTCCATCACTGACTCCCTGATTGACGGGTATCAGATGGCGAGACAGGGTGATTACCGTCAAGATTGATCAATATAATCAACCAAAGGCCCGTCATGGACTGGATCGCCGCAAACGACGCGCTCGCCCAGCTCAGCGTCCAGAAACAAACACTCTACGCCTACGTCTCGCGCGGCCTCGTCCGCGCGAAAGCCGACGATGGCGATCCACGCCGCAGCCTCTATTCCGCCAGCGATATCGCGCGGCTGAAGGGCAGGCGGCGCGGCGCCCGCCGCCGCTCCGAAGTCGCCGCCGGCGCCATCGCTTGGGGCGAGCCCGTCCTCGACAGCGCCATCTCCACCGTGCGCGATGGCCAGCTCATCATCCGTGGTCGCTCGGTCGAAACGCTCGCCGCAAAATCCACGCTCGAAGACATGGCGCGCCTGCTCTGGAATGCCGACGGCCCTCCACCTCAGCAGCCTACACGCCGCATCACTGGATCAACGCCCAAGGCCCGCGCCTTCACCATGCTGTCCCGCCGCGCCGGCGAAGATGCGCCCAGCCTCGGCCGCAGCCCCGCCGCCCTGCGCGCCGACGCATGGTCGATCCTCTATGATTTCGCAGATGCGCTGGCGGGCGAACCGGGCAGGGGCCTTCTCCACGAACGTCTCGCCAGATCCCTGCGCACCAACGCGCAAGGCGCAGACATCATCCGCCGCGCCCTCGTCCTGATGGCGGATCACGAACTCAACCCATCCACCTTCGCCGTGCGCATTGCAGCCTCCACAGGCGCGCCCCTCGCCGCCTGCGCACTCGCTGGCCTCTCCACGCTCGCCGGCCCCCTCCACGGCGAGGCGCCCGTCCGCGCGCTCGCTCAACTCGACCAGCTCACCAGCGCGAAAGATGTCGCCACCGAAGCCCGCGCCACGGTCGCCCGCGGCGACGCCATCGCCGGCTGGTCCCACCCGCTCTATCCCGATGGCGACATCCGCGCCAAAAACCTGCTCGCCGCGCTCAAGCTCAAGCCCGCCATCGCGAAGGCCCTGCGCGCCCTCGAACGCGAAACCGGCGACAAAGCGAATTGCGACGCAGCCCTCGCCGCCATGACCCGCAGCCTCGGCCTGCCGGATGACGCAACCTTCTCCGTCTTCGCGCTCGCCCGTATGACCGGCTGGCTCGCCCACGCCATGGAGCAGCGCGAAGCCGGTCGCCTCATCCGCCCCCGCGCCCGCTACACCGGCGCCTGACAGCCAAATGAAAA
>NZ_SDZL01000073.1 GCF_004210735.1 Brevundimonas sp. | reverse complement strand
GCGCCGCCTTCTGTTTCGACAGGACGCGGAACAGGATCAGGTTCAGGAAGGCTAGGGCCGCAAAGATCACCGCCACCACGGCCGAGGCGATCTTCTCCTCCGACGCATAGACGAAGGCGTAGCTGATCGAAAACGCGAACACGCCCTGCCCCGCCACCGCCAGATGCTGGGCCCGGGTCAGCCACAGCTTGCCACCCGCCACGCGCGCCACCGCAAACAGCAGGGCCGACGCCAGGCCGAAGCGCAACACGACGGACACCACAGGGTCCACCGCCCCCAGCTGGAAGGTGATGGCGTACCAGGTCGTGCCCCAGATCAGGGCGCACACGGCGACGCCGCCGATGGCCAGCAGGGTTGCAGTGTTCAGGGAACGGGGCACGGCGCGGCTCGACGACTGGTATGATGATGGGGGGACGATGGGGCGATAGCACCCTCACATGACCGGCGTCGTTCACGTCTTGCAGCCATATGTGTCGGCAGGGCGTTCTGCTAAGGTTGAACCCCGGTCCCCCAAGGAGGCCCCCATGCGCCATGCGACCTTCATCCTGCCTGCCGTGCCCGTTCTGGGCGCCCTGCTCCTGGCCGCCTGTGCCGGATCCCCGCAAGCGCCCGAGGCCATGACGACCGTCGAGGTCACGGCCCTGTATCGTGAGCGGATCATGCTGCCGCCGGGCCATACCCTGACCGTACGGGTCGAGGACGTCAGCCGCGCCGACACCGCTGCCGAAGTCATGGCCGAGCGCCGCATGCCGCTGGACGGCGGCCCGCCCTATGCCGTCAGCCTGAGCGTGCCCACCGCGCGCATCGATCCGCGCCACACCTATGCCGCCCGCGCCGAGATCCGCGATCCGTCGGGCGCCCTGCGCTTCACGACCGACACCCGTCACGCCGTCCTGACCCAGGGCGCGCCGAACCGGGCCGACATCATCCTTGTCGGCGTCCGTTGAGCGGACTGAAGAAACGCTCCGTCGTCCTGACCGGCCACGCCACCTCGGTGGCGCTGGAGCCTGAGTTCTGGGCCATTCTGGATCGCGTCGCGGTCGAGCGGGGGTTGAGCAAGGCTGGCCTGCTCGTGTGGATCGACGAGAACCGGGGGCGCCGCCCGCTGGCGTCGGCCTGCCGCTTGCTGGCGCTGGACTGGGCGCGAAGTCAGCCGCCATCCGCCGACGATTGACAGGCGGGCGACAGCGGCGCTTGCTGGCCTCCACCGCTGCAGGAGCCCATCATGGTCGACAGTCGCTTCTTTCCCGCCGTCGCCTTCGGCGGCCTGGTCGGCCTGGGACTGGTCGGCGGCGGCGCCTTGATCGGTCAGGGCGTGGTCAATGCCCGCGCCGGCGACCGCGCCGTCACCGTGCGCGGCCTGGCCGAGCGGGACGTTAAGGCCGACCTGGCCGTCCTGCCGATCCGCTTCACGGCATCAGGCGAGGTTCTGTCCGAAGTTCAGGCCCGCATCGACGGAGACCTGACCATCGTGCGCCAGTTCCTGAAGGCCCAGGGTTATCCCGACAGCGCGGTCGATCTGGGCCGGCTCGAGGTCGCCGACACCCGCTCGCGTGAATACGGAAACCAGACCGGGCCGCGCTTCATTCTGGCCCAGACGGTCAATGTGCGCACCAACGACGTGGAGCGGGTCCAGACCACCACACGCAGCCTGAATGATCTGGTCCGTCAGGGCGTCGTGCTTCAGGACTTCCAGGGCCCGTCCTACATCTTCACGCGGCTGAACGACGTGCGCCCGGCCATGATCGCCGAGGCGACCGCCGCCGCCCGCACCGGCGCCGAACAGTTCGCCAAGGATTCCGGCGCACCGCTGGGTCCCATCAAGCAGGCCGGTCAGGGCTCATTCGAAATCCTGCCGCGCGACGGCTCGGGTGACGAGGCTTCCTCCCCGAACAAGAAAGTCCGCGTCGTCACCACCATCAGCTACCGCCTGCGCTAGTTCGCGGGCGCCGGCGCGGGCGCGGGCGCCTCGGCCGTCGGCGGCTGAACGTCGGGCAAGGCCGGGCGGTCCGGCAGCCGGGGTGCATCCGGCAGCGTCGGTCGCGGCAGGTCGATGTCCACATTCACCTCGGACGGTTCGGGCACGGCCGGCGTCTGGCCAGAGTAGACAGCCCAGCCGATCAGCGCGACCACGACCAGCAGTCCGCCGACCAGAAACGCCAGCCAGGCGCCGCCCCTCTTTCGTTCGGGCGCGGTGTTGATGGTGGTTTGATGAACCACCCGCTCCTCACGGGGCGGCGGGGGCGGTGTGTTGATATCGCTCATGGGCTTGTCCCCTTACTGGCCGGACGGCACGGCGGGCGCCGAGACTTCCGGCAGATTCACATCCACGTCGACCTGTTTGGTTTCCGGTGCGCCGCCCCGGGCGAACACGAACCAGGCGATGATCGCGACGACGACCACCAGGCCGCCGATGATGAAAGCCATGCCGGCGTTGCCGCCGCCGCTGTTGGTGTTCTCGGCCATTGTGGCGCTCCTCCATTTGAACCTTTGCCGAGAACGAGGCCCGACGATTGCGGTTCCGACGGGTGGTTCAGTCGGCGCCCCACATTCGGCCCTGACTTTGCCGTCTGTGCTGCTTATGTTCCGGTTTCGAATCCGCCGAACGAGACCCTCAGTCAGTGAACGACGTCCCTGCCCCGCGCATCTCCGACCTGGCCCGCGCCCGCCCCCCCGAAGGGGCCGTCGGCGACTACCTGGCCGGGCTGAACCCGGAACAGCGCGACGCGGTCGAGACGACCGAGGGGCCGGTCCTCGTGCTGGCCGGCGCCGGCACGGGCAAGACCCGCGTCCTGACCACCCGGCTGGCCCACATCCTGGCCACCGGCCGCGCCCGTCCGTGGGAACTGCTGGTCGTCACCTTCACCAACAAGGCCGCGCGCGAAATGCGCGAGCGGATCACCCACCTGATCGGCCCCTCAGCCGAGGGCCTGCGCTGGCTGGGCACCTTCCACTCGGTCGCGGCTCAGATCCTGCGCCGCCACGCCGAACTGGTGGGCCTGAAATCCAGCTTCACCATCCTGGACACCGACGATCAGGAACGGCTGCTGAAACAGCTGCTGGAGGCCGCCAACGTCGACACCAAGCGCTTCACGCCCAAGTCGCTGGCCCATCTGATCGACCACTGGAAGAACCGCGGCTGGACCCCGGACAAGCTGCCGCCGGGCGAGGATTTCGCCAACGGCAAGGGCCAGACCCTGTACGCCGCCTACCAGGCGCGACTGGCCACGCTGAACGCCTGCGACTTCGGCGATCTGTTGCTGCACAACCTGACCATCCTGTCGAAACACGCCGATCTGGCTGAAGAATATCGTCGCCGGTTCCGCTATATCCTGGTCGACGAATACCAGGACACCAACGTCGCCCAGTATCTGTGGCTGCGGCTGCTGACCGCCTCGACCGGCAACGTCTGCTGCGTCGGCGACGACGATCAGTCGATCTACGGCTGGCGCGGGGCCGAGGTGGACAACATCCTGCGGTTCGAGCGCGACTTCCCCGGCGCCAAGGTGATCCGGCTGGAGCGGAACTATCGCTCGACCTCGCACATCCTGGGCGCGGCCTCGGGCCTGATCGCCACCAACAAGGACCGCCTGGGCAAGACCCTGTGGACCGAGGCCGAGGGCGGCGACAAGGTTCAGGTGCGCGGCGTCTGGGACGGTGAGGCCGAGGCCCGCCTGATCGCGGACGAGATCGAGACCGCGCGCCGATCCGGCATGGATTACAAGAAGATGGCCGTGCTTGTTCGCGCGTCATTCCAGATGCGGGCGTTCGAGGAACGCTTCCTGATGCTGGCCATCCCCTACACCGTCATCGGCGGCCCGCGGTTCTTCGAACGGGCCGAAATCCGCGACGCCCACGCCTATCTGCGCCTGATCCAGTCGGAAGACGACGACCTGGCCTTCGAACGCATCGTCAATGTGCCCAAGCGCGGCATCGGCGACACCAGCGTGCAGAAGATCCTGCACATCGCGCGCGAAAACGGCGTCTCGGCCATGGCGGCGGTCCGCCACCTGATCACCACGGACGAGCTTCAGGCCCGCACCCGCACGCCGCTGGCCAATTTCGTCCGCGACCTGGACCGCTGGCGCCTGCTGGCCGCCGACACGCCCCACTGGCAGGTGACCGAGACCCTGCTGGAGGAAAGCGGCTACACCGACATGCAGAAGGCCGACCGCACCAGCGGCCAGACCCGGCTCGACAACCTGAAGGAGCTGGTCCAGTCGATGCAGCAGTTCGAGACGCTGCAGGCCTATCTGGAGCACGTCTCCCTGGTCATGGACCTGGATCGCGGCGACAGTCAGGACTCGGTTCAGATCATGACCCTGCACGGGGCCAAGGGGCTGGAGTTCCCGCTGGTCTTCCTGCCCGGCTGGGAAGAGGGCGTCTTCCCCTCCCAGCGCAGCATCGACGAAAAGGGCGAAAAGGGCCTGGAGGAGGAACGCCGCCTGGCCTACGTCGGCGTCACCCGCGCCCGCGACCAGGCCCGCATCAGCTTTGCCGCCAACCGTCAGGTCTACGGCCGCTGGACCAGCCAGCTGCCCAGCCGCTTCGTAGACGAACTGCCCCTCGACCACGTCGAGGCCCAGTCCGACACCGGCTACTACGGCGCCTCCGCCGGCATGAAGGAGGCCAAGAGCCGCTGGGACGACGCCCCGTCCTTCGGCAGCGGCTATTCCAGCCCCGGCTGGAAACGCGCCCAGACCTTCACCGCCGCCCAGACGCCCCGCCCCGCCCACGCCCGCCATACGGTGATCGAAGGCGAAGGCCGCCTGGTCGCCACCGCCGATCCGAAATCTGGCTCAGGCTTCAAACGCGGCGACCGCGTCTTCCACCAGAAATTCGGCTACGGCGCCGTGCGCGGCGTCGAAGGCAACAAACTGGTCGTCGCCTTCGACAAGGCCGGCGAGAAGAAGGTCATCGACACCTTTGTGGAGCGGGGGTGAGCTAGCGCTTGGGCGGTTGAGCGGTGCGCAAACCCAACGCTTCGCAATCCAGCCGCCGACAGAGTTGCGAGGTCATTTCACGCTCCATGAGCGGCGCGAATTCTTGCATCAGATCCCCTGAACGCTGGGATAGCATCACGGTCTTCGCCATGATCGAGCGCCCGACTGCGCTCTCATAGAAAGCCACCATCTGTTCAAGCTCGTCGATAGTGAAAATCTCTACGTACAGCTCGATGGTCGCTTCCTGCATCTGCGGCAGCACCACATCGTAGGCTGCAATCAACGCATCTCGAGCAATTCCGCGTTTCTCCTCGGGGATCCGGCTGCGTGCCAGAAGTTGTCCCGACATGGACTCTATCATCGTATTCACCAGCTTTTCGTACTGGATCGCGACAAGGTACCGGCGGATCAGTTCGGTCTTCTTGGCTACGTCCGCCGAGTCCGAAGGTTGCGCAGTTTCCACTTCCTGAGCGTGCGCTCGCGCAGCGACGCCTGAAGTCGCGCACATGACCATCGCCGCAACAGCGGCCAGAACGATTCTCATAATAAGCCTCCCCCGATTTCCCGCCTTAGTGGCACGGCCTGATCCTGGCGCGCCAGGCCCACGCTTCGTTAACCGCGTTCCGTCACCCTCCGCGTCGTGCGCCCGCCTCGTCCAGATTCGTCGCTGACCGATCCGGCGCCGCCCCTGTGGGAACAGGTGGCGGCCGGGTTCGTGATCGTCATTCTGACCGGCGCGCTGATCGGGCCGATCTTTGCGCCGGATCAGGGCGAGACGCCGATCCTGCGGCTGGTCTGGTTGCCGGTCTATGCGATCACCGGCGCCCTGCTGATGTTCCGGTTCGAGCGGGTCGTGCGCGTCTGGCCCGCCTGGCTGGCGCTGCTGGCCGTGCTGATCCTGGCCTTCGTGTCGAAATACTGGTCGATCGATCCGGGCGTCACCGTGCGCCGGGTCATCGCCCTGGCGGCCACCGGCGCTTTCGCCCTGTATCTGGGCGCGGCGTTTCGGGGGCCTCATCTGCCGCGTTTGCTGACCTGGTGCGCCTTGCTGATGGGGATCGGTAGCCTGTTCATGGTCTTCGCCATGCCGTCCATCGGCGTCCATCACGACGTCAACGCGGGCCTGTGGCGCGGCCTGTGGTACGAGAAGAACCAGATGGGCCTGGTCATGGTGGCCGGGGCGACCGCGGCCGCCGCCTGGCTGGCGTCCGGGTCGAACGGCCGCATCGTCCCGCTGCTGACGCTCGCGATCAGCGTGCTGCTGATCCTGGCCACCCAGTCCAAGACCTCGCTGGTCTGTCTGGCGCTGGGCGTCGGCCTGATCGGGGGCCTGTGGGCGCTGCGTCAGGGCGGCGCGGCGCTGGCGGTCGTGGCCGTCTGGATCGGCGTCATCGGCGCCGTCGGCGGCTGGTGGCTGTGGACCGAACAGGGTCCGGCCCTGCTTGAAGCGCTGGGCAAGGATCCGTCCCTGACCGGCCGGACCGACATCTGGGCCGCCCTGATGCGCCGCGTCGCCGAGCGGCCATGGACGGGCTATGGCTACGGCGCCTTCTGGGGCGTGGATTCCGTGCCCGCCCGCTATGTGCGGATAGAGACCCAGTGGCCGGTGCCGTCGGCGCACAACGGCTGGATCGACCTGCTGGTCCAGCTGGGCTGGCCCGGCGCGATCCTGGTGGGCGTCATCATGGCCGCCGCGACCCTCGCCACCGTCTGGCGTCTGCCCCGCGCGGGAGCGGCCGAGGGGTATTGGGGCCTGGCCTATCTGGCGGTTTTCGGTCTGCTCAGCCTGTCGGAAAGCGTGCTGCTGACGCACCAGAACCTGCCGTGGGTGCTGTGCCTGGCGATTCTGGCCCGCGCGGTGGCGCCGGAACCGGCCCCGGTTCGCGCCCCGCTTGCTCCAAAGCGCCGCGCGGCCTACCAGACGAGCCCCCGAATCGCCGCACAGTATCGCCATGGCCGACTCCGCAGCTCCTTCCCTGTTCGATGACATCCCGGAACCGGCCGCGCCCCAGCCGGCCGCGCCAAAACCCGTCGCTGCGCCCGTCGTCGCGGCCGTCCCCGCGCACGAGCCCAAGGTCGAGCTGACCAGCCACGCCAGCGCGGCCACCGCCGCCGCCACCGGCTATTCCGCCTCGTCGATCGAGGTGCTTGAGGGGTTGGAGCCCGTCCGCAAGCGCCCCGGCATGTATATCGGCGGCACCGACGAACGCGCCCTGCACCACCTGTTCGCCGAAGTCCTGGACAACGCCATGGACGAGGCGGTGGCCAAACACGCCAAGCTGATCACCGTCGATCTGGACGCCGAGGGCTATCTGTCCGTCCGCGACGACGGGCGCGGCATTCCGGTCGATCCGCACCCCAAACATCCGGGCAAGTCGGCGCTGGAAGTCGTCATGACCGTGCTGCACTCGGGCGGCAAATTTTCGGGCAAGGCCTATGAAACCTCTGGCGGTTTGCACGGCGTCGGCGTGTCCGTGGTCAACGCCCTGGCCGAGCATCTGGACGTCACCGTCTGGCGCGACGGCTTCGAATGGCGCCAGTCGTTCAGCCGCGGCCACGTCCAGGGTCCGATCCAGCAGGTCGGCCCGTCCAAAAAGAAGGGCACCCTGATCCGGTTCAAGCCGGACGAGCAGATCTTTGGCGTCGGCGCGGCGTTCAAGCCCGCCCGCCTGTTCCGCATGGCGCGGGCCAAGGCCTATCTGTTCCGCGGGGTCGAGATCAAATGGACCTGCGCGCCGGATCGCATCACCGACGCGACCCCGGCCGAGGCCCTGCTGCACTTCCCGGGCGGTCTGGCCGACGCCCTGGCCGAGCGCGTGGGCGAGATGGACACCGTCACCCCCATGTTCGCCGGCCGCGCCGAGCGCAAGGGCGAGGCGGGCGCCCTGGAATGGGCCGTCACCTGGTCGCCGATCGGCTTTGGCGACGCCGACAGCTTCGTCGCCTCCTACTGCAACACCGTCTCGACCCCCGACGGCGGCACGCACGAGGCCGGTTTCCGCGCCGCCCTGGTCAAGGGCTTGAAAGCCTACGGCGAGCTGATCAACGAGAAGCGCGCCGCCCAGATCACGGCCGAGGACGTCATCGCCAACGCCGGGGCGATGATCTCCATCTTCATCCGCAACCCCGAATTCCAGGGCCAGACCAAGGACCGCCTGTCCTCGCCAGAGGGGGCGCGCCTGGCCGAGCAACTGCTGCGCGACCCGTTCGACCACTGGCTGACCGAAAGCCCCAAACAGGCCAACACCCTGCTGGGCTTCGTCATCGACCGGGCCGAGGACCGCTTGCGCCGCCGCAAGGACAAGGAGGTCCAGCGCGCCGCCGCCACCCGCAAGCTGCGCCTGCCGGGCAAGCTGTCGGATTGCTCACGGCAAGCCGCCGAGGGCACCGAACTTTTCATCGTCGAGGGCGACTCGGCCGGCGGCTCGGCCAAACAGGCGCGCGACCGCACGACCCAGGCCATCCTGCCCCTGCGCGGCAAGATCCTGAACGTCGCCTCGGCCACGGCGGACAAGCTGCGCCAGAACGTCGAACTGTCCGACCTGGCCCTGGCCCTGGGCGTCCAGCCGGGCGCCCGGTTCAACATCGAGGACCTGCGTTACGAGCGCATCGTCATCATGACCGACGCCGACGTGGACGGCGCCCACATCGCGGCGCTGCTGATCACCTTCTTCTATCGCTCGATGCCCGAGACGATCCGTCAGGGCCGCCTGTTCATGGCCCTGCCACCGCTTTACCGGATCAGCGCCGGCCCCCTGTCGGAATACGCCCGCGACGACGCCCACCGCGACGAACTGCTGGCCACCGTCTTCAAGGGCAAGAAGGTCGAGATCGGCCGGTTCAAGGGCCTGGGCGAGATGATGGCCTCGCAGTTGAAAGAGACCACCATGGATCCCAGGAAACGAACCCTGGCCCGCGTCTCCCTGCCCGACAGCGAGGAAGAGATCGAGGATCTGGTCGAACGCCTGATGGGCCGCAAGGCCGAGGCCCGCTACCAGTTCATTCAGGAGAACGCCCGCTTCGTCGTCGACGAACTGGACGTCTAATTCGCCCTTCTCCCCTCGGGGGAGAAGGTGGGCGCCGGAGGCGCTCGGATGAGGGGGCTCTGTCAACAGGCAGACCTTCAGCCGATGCGCATGAGGCCAACAGCCCCCTCATCCGTCTTGCTCCGCAAGCCACCTTCTCCCCCGAGGGGAGAAGGATTACTCGCCGCGCGCCAGCTGCCCCGCTATCCTGCCGAGTCTCATGCCCATTCGTCGCCTCCCGCCCGAAACCGTCAACCGCATCGCCGCCGGCGAGGTGGTCGAACGCCCGGCCAGCGCCATCAAGGAGCTGGTCGAGAACGCGCTGGACGCGGGCGCCGCGCATATCGAAGTCCAGGCCGACGGCGGCGGCCTGTCCCGCATCCTGATCGCCGACGACGGCAAGGGCATTCCGGTCGACGAACTGCCCCTGGCGGTCGAGCGTCACGCCACGTCAAAGCTGGAACCTGACGACGCGGGCGACGTGGACCTGCTGCGCATCTCCACCCTGGGCTTCCGGGGCGAGGCCCTGCCCTCGATCGGTTCGGTCGCGCGCCTGACCATCACCACCCGCGCCCGCGACGAAGCGGACGCCTGGGCCGTCACCGTCGACGGCGGCGACCAGCGTCCGGTGGCCCCCGCCGGCTTCCCTGGCCCGCACGG
>NZ_SDZL01000119.1 GCF_004210735.1 Brevundimonas sp. | reverse complement strand
GGCGCGGGGCATGTGATCGACGTGCTGATGGGCAAGACGAATGAGCGGGCCGAGCGGCTGGGCCATGACCAGCTGGGCGTGTTCGGTGTCGGCAAGGATATCGAGCCGCGCGTGTGGCAATCGGTGTTCCGGCAGCTCACGGCGTCGGGGCTGATCTATGTCGACCAAGAAGCGCACGGCGCGCTGAAGCTTTCGGAAGAAGCGCGGCCTGTGCTGCGCGGGGAGCAGCAGGTGACGTTCCGGCGCGACGTGGCGCCGAAGCGTACGAAGAAGGATGCGCGTTCGGCCAGGGGGGCGGCGAAGACGTCTGAGATGCCGGAGGAGGCGCAGTCGCTCTTCCAGCAGTTGCGCGCGGCGCGGGCACGGATCGCGAAGGAGCAGGGCGTGCCGCCCTATGTGGTGTTCCACGATACGACGCTGCGCGCGCTGGCCGAGGCGCGGCCGCAGTCGCTGGAGGCGATGAGCGGGATCACCGGCATCGGCAAGGCGAAGCTTGATCGCTATGGCGCGCAGTTTCTCGATGTGATCCGGGCGGGCAGCTAGGCGCCAGTGACTAGGCCAGTGACTAAGCAGCAGCGAGGCGTTTGCGTCCGTCGAGCCAGGCCCAGGTCCAGATTGCGAGGCCGCCGAGTGTCAGGGCGACGGCGACCCAGGCGGTGGACGCCCAGCCGAAGCCTGCGGCCACCGTCATGCCGGCGAGCAGGGGGCCGAGTGCGTTGGCGGTGTTGAAGGCGGAATGGTTCAGCGCGGCTGCGAGCGTCTGCGCTTCGCCGGCGACATCCATCAGCCGCGTCTGCAGGATCGAGCCGAGGCCGCCGCCGGCGCCGATGCAGAGCAGGACGATGTACATCGACCACAGGTGTTGCGAGGCGAGCGGATAGAAGGCGAGGGCGATCGCGCTCCAGACCAGGAGGCCTGCCGCAGCCGGGAAGCCGAAGCGGTCGCCTGCCCACGCGCCGAGTATGTTGCCGCTGAACATGCCGACGCCGAAGACGGCGAACACCCACGGCAGCATGTCTGGGCCCACGTTCGTCACTTCGCGCAGGGTGGAGGCGAGGAAGGCGTAGATCGCGAACATGCCGCCGAAGCCGATCGCGCTGACGCCGAGCGTCAGCCACACCTGCCGGTTACTCAGCGCGGAGAGTTCGCGCAGGGGGCTGGCGTCGGGATGGGCGGGGTCGCGCGGCGCGAACAGGGCGACCAGCGTCATGGTCAGCACCGCCAGCACGCCGACAATGCCGAACGTCCAGCGCCAGCCATGCGCCTGGCTGATCAGGTTGACGACAGGCACGCCCAGCACGGTCGCAACCGTCAGTCCCATCAGGATGGTCGACACGGCGCGCGTGCGGAATTTCAGCGGCACGGCGGCGGCGGCCACCAGCGCGGCGACGCCGAAATAGGCGCCATGCGGCAGGCCGCTGAGGAAGCGGAAGACCAGCATGGTCTCGAAATTGGGAGACATGGCGCTCAGCGTGTTGCCGATCGCGAACAGACCCATCAGGCCGATGAGCAGTATCCAGCGCGGCAGGCGCGCGCCGAACGCCGCGAGGATAGGCGCGCCGACCACCACGCCGGCGGCATAGGCGCTGATCGCGTGGCTGGCGGTCGGCTCGTCGACGCCCAGCCCCTTCGCGAAGTCCGGCAGGATGCTCATCGCGGCGAACTCGGTGACGCCGATGGCGAAGCCGCCCATGGCGAGCGCGATCAGCAGAAGCGCGACGGCGCCCGCGCTGGGGAGTTGTTTGGCGACGCCGTCATCGGGCGCGCAATTCACTGAGGTCATTTTTCACCGGGGGAGCGGTTGTTGCAGTGCAACATAAGAAGCCCGCCCCGGCCTTCAACCGTTTTCTGGCGACGACGGGCGTCTGCCCCTCCGCGACAGCGCTAAGCGCGGGAGATTTGCGGCAGGGCGAGGCGTGGCTGGATCGCTATGTCGCAAGCTGGAGGCGGCGCGGGCCGGCGGCCGTGACGCCTGCAACGTTCTGCGGCGTTCAGGGGTTCTACCCGTGTCAAACAGGAGACAGCCCGATGAACACCCACGCCCGCGACGATCTCGAGAAGCGCCGGGAAGCCATCCGCCAGGAGATCTCGACGCTGGACGA
>NZ_SDZL01000072.1 GCF_004210735.1 Brevundimonas sp. | reverse complement strand
GGGGGAGGCGGCGGCGGCGGCGCGACGCCGCTGGCGTGCGCCTGACGATACTGATGATCGATCGGACCTGTGCGCGTCTCGCGCACGGTGAATCCATAAGGGGCGCAGGCGGCGGGCGAGGCGACGCCATCGACGGGCTTGCTCCGCGTCGGGGACACCTCTTGCCGGGCGACGGCGGGCGCGGCGACGGACAGGCTCAACAGGACGACGACACTGGTCTTGAGGCGACGCATGGGCTCTCTCCCTGATCTCTGACCGCATCAGGCGGCGCCCTGTTCGGCGAAACTGTGGCGCTGGCCGGGCCTGACCGGCCGTCGTTCGTCCGGTGTGGCGCGGCGGCCATGCCGGCGCCCCCTCGCAATCGCGTGTCGGCGTCCCCACAATGGAGCTTAGCGGGAGAGAGAACGATCATGGCCGAACCGACCACCGGACTGGACCTGGGCCATGTCGCCGCCCTGCTGGGCGCCGCCGTCATCGCCGTGCCGGTGTTCCGCAAGCTGGGGCTGGGGTCGGTGCTGGGCTATCTGGCCGCTGGTCTGGCCATCGGCCCGTTCGGCCTGGGCCTGTTCCGCGAGCCCGAGACCATCCTGCATGTCGCCGAGTTCGGCGTGGTCATCTTCCTGTTCATCATCGGACTGGAGATGCGGCCGCGAAAGCTGTGGAACCTGCGCAAGGAGATTTTCGGCCTGGGCGCGGCCCAGGTCGTGGTGTGCGGCCTGTTGCTGACGGTGGTCGGCATGGCGGCGGGCCTGCGGGCCGAGACGGCCTTCATCGGGGCCATGGGCTTCGTCCTGTCGTCCACCGCCGTCATCATGCAGATGCTGGAGGAACGCGGCGAGCTGCAGGGGCCGTCGGGCCAGCGGGCGGTGTCCATCCTGTTGCTGGAGGATCTGGCCATCGTGCCACTGCTGGCCATCGTGGCGGTGATCGCGACGGCCACCGGCGTGGCGGGCGAGGACAGCCGGCCGCTGTGGCTGACCATCGGCCTGGCGGTCGCGGCGGTGGCGGGGGTGCTTGTGGCGGGCCGCTATGTGGTCAATCCGCTGTTCCGCCTGCTGGCCAAATACGGGGGGCGCGAGATCATGCTGGCGGCGGCGCTGCTGGTGGTGGTGGGCGCGGCCCTGACCCTGTCCAGCGTCGGCCTGTCGATGGCCATGGGCGCCTTCCTGGCCGGGGTGCTGCTGTCGGAATCCACCTTCCGTCATCAGCTGGAAGCGGACGTCGATCCGTTCCGGTCGATCCTGCTGGGCCTGTTCTTCCTCAGCGTCGGCATGTCGCTGGACCTGGCGGTGGTGGTCGAGGACTGGGTCATGGTCGTCGGCGGGGTCATCGCCTTCATGGCGGTGAAGGCGGTCGGCATCTATGTCATCGCCCGCCTGTTCCGCGCGCGGGAGCGTGAGGCGGTCGAGCGCGCGGTCCTGTTCGCCCAGGGCGGCGAGTTCGCCTTTGTCCTGTACAGCGCGGCGCTGGCGGCGGGGGTGTTCGACGGGCGCATCCATGCGGCCCTGACGGCGATCGTCATCCTGTCGATGGTGCTGACGCCGGTGACGGCGCTGATCACCGCGCGCCTGCTGCCGCGCGAGACCCTGTCGCCGGACGACGCCGAGGGGGTGGAGCGCGCCGAGGGCCTGCGCGAGCGGGTGCTGATCATCGGCTTCGGCCGCTTCGCCCAGGTCGTGTCGCAGCCGCTGCTGGCGCGCGACGTCGACGTGTCGATCATCGAGAACGATGTGGAGATGATCCAGGCGGCCGGGAATTTCGGTTTCAAGGTCTATTACGGCGACGGCGCGCGTCTGGACGTGCTGCGCGCCTCGGGGGCGGATCAGGCCGAGACCATCCTGGTCTGCGTGGACCGGCCCGAGGTCGCCGACCGCATCGTCGAACTGGTCAAGGCCGAGTTCCCGCTGACCAAGCTGTTCGTGCGCGCCTTTGACCGGGGGCATTCGCTGCGCCTGATCCATGCGGGCGTCGATTACCATATTCGCGAGACCTTCGAATCCGCCCTGGTCTTCGGCGAGGCGGTCCTGCGCGACCTGGGCTTCAGCGAGGACGAGGCGCGCGAGACGATCGAGGACGTCCGCCGCCGCGACGAGGAGCGTCTGGCGCTGCAGCTGTCGGGCGGGATCACGGCGGGCCGGGCGCTGATGCGCGGCAATATGACGACGCCCGAACCGCAGCCCTATATCCAGCCCCGACGCGAGGGGCGGTTGCTGAACGATCAGGCCAGCGAGACGCCCGCCGCCTGATCGATCCCCAGGCTGTGGACGGACGATTACCTGAGTTGTGCAAGATCACGCACAGTCAAGGTTGATGCCTGTCCAGTGAACACGAGAACGTGAGCGACGGCTGCTCAAGCTTGGCCGTACGCCAATGGTCACGCTTGATCTGGATCAATCACCGGCTCAGGTGAACCGTGTAAAGATAGATGTGTGGTGTCGATCAAACCTGAAAGCACAGGATATCGTGTTTTCGGAAACGCGAGTTTCAGAAATAGGCGTTTCTGAAACAAGTAACCTACCAATGTTGACTATCTTGCTTCCGGGTATCGATATGGTTAGCTGTCTGTGGATAACGCAGAAATGCGAGCAGTCGTGATGAGGGAGGGCTCAGCATGGTTGACGCGCTTTACGCCACACCGGAACGGACCAGTGGCGAAACGCCTCGATTGGTGACCGATATAGACGTCTGGTTTGATCTCGATCCCGAGCCGCGGCTCGCGATCGCCTTTGACGGAAGTGTGCTGGCGAGCAATCGCGCGGCCCAGGACGCCTTGAGCCGGGGCGTGCTCGCCACCGATTATGGGGGTGTGCTGCGCTTTGGCTCGCCCGAAAGCGACGGCGCCTTCATGCAGGGACTGCGGGCCATCAGTTCGGGACGCAGCGGCCGCCACCGTATGATCCTGCGGGGTCGTGACGGGGCCTGGCTGGCCGCCGCCGTCTATGGAGTGGCGGGGCAGCAGCGCGCCATCCTGGCCTTACGCAGCGAGGAACGGCCCCCGGCCGACGCCTTGTCCGCCCTGGCCGACGCCTTCCACCTGACACGGGCTGAAGCGGGGGTTCTGTGCGCCCTGACCGACGGCAAATGTCCCAAGGCCGTGGCCAACGACATGAACATCTCGGAACACACGGTCCGGGCGCACCTGCGCTCGATCTACGCCAAGCTCGGCGTGCGGGGGCTGACCGGGGCTCTGCGTCGGTCCTGCAATCTTCTGTTCTGATCGCATCGTTGCGCGACAGTAATAGTCACAATCGAGTAGTTGAGAAGGTAGCACTGGTTAACGGTTGGTTAAGGTAAGTAGGCATGCGGATGCGGGCGCATTCGGCCCTCGATAGAACGGTTGGTGACGGTATTCGTCATCGGTCGTCGCTGTAGATGGTGGGGGCGACTGAATAATAATCAGTCCTTGGAGGATAGACTCACATGCGTATGCTTCTTGCTGCCGCAGCTGTTGCGGCCCTGATCGTGCCGGCCTCGGCCATGGCCATGCCCGACACCACCCTGAATGTCAGCACCAACGTCGCTGACTATTGCTCGATCCAGCTGGCCAACGTCGCCGGCTCGAACGTCTCGGTCGCCAACGGCAACCGTCAGAAAGTGTCGACCCTGCGTCTGGCCTGTAATGACCCGCAAGGCGCTGTCCTGACCTCGTCGTTCAAGAACGGCGACTTCTTCGGTCTGGCCGCCAACCCCGGTCACCCCACTGGCCACAACACGGTGAACTACGACTGGGAACTGGTTGTCGCGGCGCCTGCCGCCTCGCTGGGCTTCTCGCCCCAGGACACCTATCCGGGTGGCCCGGCCGTGATCAGCAACGCGCCCTATAGCCAGGGTCTGGCCAATGGCGTGCTGGCCGACTTCTTCCTGAACCTCTGCTACAGCGACTCGGCCCAAGGCCCGAACCCGCCGCAAGAAGACCCGCAAGATCCGGGTATCGGTTCTTCGGGCTGCACCGGCTCGGTCTCCGAAGCCCTGGCGGCTCCGGCCGACACCTACAGCGAAACCTTCTACTTCGACCTGAACCCGGCCTGATCGCCGGAGGGGCTGTTGTCGGGGGCCGCTTCGGCGGCCCCCGCCTTCTTCCACGCCTGAAGAGAGTGATCCGTAAAATTCACACGCATAGGGGGGACTACCGATGCGTATCCAGAATCTGGCGGCCATGGCCGTCGCGGCGACCCTGATCGCCCTTACCGTTCCGGCCGAGGCCATTGACGTGACCCCCATGGTCACCCGCCTCACGCCCCAGCAAGCCGCCATCGGCTATCGTCTCAGCGTCAAGAACACGAGCGCTCAGCCGATCACGGTCGAGCTGACGCCGTTCCGCATGGCGCTGGACGACAACGGCCGGAGAACGTTGACGGAGGAGAACGACGACCTTCTTCTCTTCCCACCCCAGTCCATCATTCCGCCCAATCGCGAGCAGGTCGTCCAGATCCGCTACGTCGGGCCGCAACAGGTGTCCGAACCCCGGATGTACCTTATCCGCACCGCCCAGTTGCCGGTGAAGCTGGCGGCGGACGAGAGCACCCCTGTCGGCGCCGAGGTCCAGGTCGCCTTCAATGTGAACACGCACCTGTTCGTCTCACCGTCGGGCACCGCGCCCCGACTGGAACTGTCGGACACGAAGCGTGAGGCCAACGGCGATGTCATGGTCACAGTCAGGAACAGCGGAACGGGCATCGCCCATCTGCGGACGGCGCGCTACGCCGTGACCGGCGCCGGAGGCCAACGGGTCGACGTCGACGCATCCAAGGTCGAACTGGGCGAAGTCAGCGCCCTGCAGGCCGGGGGCGTGCGCCATATCCGTATTCCCGCCGACCAGGTCGCGGGCGTATCGGGTGACGTCACCGCCAGCATCACTCCGCAGTAAGAGAGCGCCGTGACCGGGTCGATCCCCCCTCGACCGGTAGTTGCGACGCCGGTGCGCCAGGCGCGTAGAGGAACGCGCGTCTGGCGTACTGCCGTCTGCATCGGCGCCGGTCTGTCTGTGGCTCCCGACGCGCTGGCCGCGCCGTTCGAGCCTGTCGTTGATCTCGATGCGCCGATGCGCACGGCAGGGGGGCGTTACGCCTATGCCGGGCGGATCGAGCGCGAGCCCGCAGCGCCCGCGCCGCCGCCCTTGCGGCTCGCCCCGGCGCTGACAGAGGCCAGGGACGCCGCCTCGGCCGGACAGCCGGCGGTGGGGATCGGGGTCAATCCGGCGGCCGCACCGCTGTTGATCGCCGCCTCAACGACTCCACCGCCCGTCGTTGTCACAGCCGCGGCGCCCACGCCCCAGGTGCCGACAGGGCAAGCCGTGGCGCTGATGCCGGTGCAGGGACCGCTGGTGCTGGACAATCGCTATCTGGGCGACATCAACGGTCAGGTCGACATCAGCGGCCGGGGGCTGGTCAACGCCGCCCTGTTGCTGGACCTGCTCAAACCTGTGCTCAGCAACGCCGCCTATGAAGCCCTGCGCACCCGTATCGGCGGCCAGGAGCGGGTGGCGATGCAGGACCTGACCACCAGCGACTTCTCGATCAGTTTCGACACCTTCGCCCTGTCATTCGTGGTCGATCTGAAGCCGACTGCACGCGCCCTTCACAATGTGTCGCTGGGCCAGCGAGATGAGGTCGATCCGACCGATTACGATCAGCCCGCGCCCGAGGCTTTCGGCGCCACCTTCAATATCGGCCAGCGCTACAGCCACGATCGGAACGACTTCAGTCCGATGCAGGGCGGGGTCGATCTGCTGGCGAATTTCGGCGGCTTTGACGGCGTCACCCTGTCTACCGGCTTCGACTATGACGGCAGCGGCGACGACAAGTGGAACCGCCGCGAGATCCGGCTGACGAAGGACATCTTCTCCTCCGCCATCCGGCTGACGGCGGGCGAGTTCGCGCCGCCGATCGACTCCTTCCAGGGTTCGAACCGCATACTGGGGTTCTCGGCCGCGCGCGCCTATTCGGTGATCCGGCCGTTCCAGAACATCCGCCCGTCGGGCCGTCAGGCCTTTGTGCTGGATCGCGAGTCCCTGGTCGAGGTCGAGGTCAACGGCGTGGTGATCGAGCGGCTGCGGCTGCAGCCGGGGCCGTTCTCGCTGGCCGATTTCCCTTTCGGTCAGGGCGCCAACACGGTGCGTCTGCTGGTCGATGACGACTTCGGTCGACGCGAGATCGCGGTCTTCGACCTGTTCGGCGGCTCGGGCCTGCTGGGCAAGGGCATCATGGATTTCGGCCTGTCCGCGGGCATGGTCGAGGAGGGACGCCTGCGCTACGGCGATACGCTGGCGGGCACCGGCTTCGCCCGTTACGGCCTGACCGAGAGCCTGACCGTCGGAGGCAATCTGCAGGCCGTCGGCGCGCGAGGACAGGCCGGTGTGGTCGCAGTCCAGGGCACGCGCCTGGGCCTGTTCCAGTGGTCCGCCTCGGCCAGCCACAACGGCGACACGGGCCAGGACGGCGTCATCGGCGCGGTCGATTTTCTGCGCCAGTTGAGCCTGTTCGAGCATCAGGACACCCGGTTCACCGCCTCGTTCCAGGCCGCGAGCCGCTATTTCCAGGACGCCTTTGCGACCGATGGCGGCGTTCGCGAGCGGTGGCGCGCGGCAGCCCAGGTCTTCTCGCGTTTCCGCGACTATTCGCTGACCCTGGGCGCGGCGACCATCGATGGCCGCGATCCCTTCCCGGACCAGCGATCGTATAACATGACGCTGGGCCGCACCTTCGGCCGGTTCGGCGTCAACCTGTCGTTCAGTCGCCAGGAGAGCGATCCCGGCGAGACGGATAACCGCTTCGGCATCTCCCTGCTGACCCGTCTGGGCGACCGCTGGACCGGCACGGCCCGCTACGATTCCCGCAATGAACTGGCCGAGGTGGGCATCGGCCGGGCGTCGACCGGCGACCTGAACGACCTCAGCGGCAACGTCCGGATCAGTCGCGACCGGGACCGCGAGGCCCTGACGGCGGATCTGCGCTACATCAACAACCGGTTCGACGGACAACTTGTCACCAACCGGCTGGTCAACACCGAGGCCGGCGGCGCCAGCAGTCTGGAGTCCCTGTGGCGGTTGTCGACGACCATCGGCTACGCCGACGGCGTGCTGGCGATGGGGAGACCGTCACGCGAAGGCTTCATCATCGCCACCCGCCACCCGACGCTGCGCAAGTCGCAGTTGACCCTGACCGACGGCGGCGGCCGCGCCATCGCCCGATCCGGCCTGTTCGGCCCGCCGCTGGCGCCGATCAACCGCGCCTATGGCCAGTACCGGATGGTGCTGCAGGTCGATCCGTTGCCCGCCGGCTATGACCTGGGCACAGGTCTGATCACGGCCTTCCCCGGCTATGGCTCGGGCTATCGCGTTCGCATCGGCAGCGCGGCCTCGCGCACCGCCATGGGCGTGCTGATGAAGGCGGGCGAACCGCTGGCCCTCGTCAGCGGCATGATCGAGGCGGTCGACGCCCCGACAGAGGCCGGAACAGAGGTCGAGCCCCGCCTGTTCTTCACTAATCGCAGCGGGAGGTTCGTTGGCGACGGTCTGGCGCCGGGCCGTTACCGCATGGTCGTCGACGGGGCGGTTGTGGGCGAGTTCGTAGTGCCCGAGGACAAGGAAGGACTGGTCGATGTCGGCATCATCCAATCGAACCCCTAGAATCCGAGGCTCGAAGGTCTGGCTGTGGTTTCTCGCCTGGGGACTGGCAGGGGTTGCGGCCGTGACGGCCAGCCCGGCCCCGGCCTGCGACCTGTCGGTCACCCGCAGCCCGACGACCGTGCGGATCGACTATGACCCGTTCGACGTCATCGCCTCGCCCCCCGGCGACCTGGACCTGGAGCTGTCCAATGCGTCGGACACCGCCTGCGAGGTCGTGCTGTTGTTCACCGACCTGGCCGACGCGCCCATTCCCAAACTGTTCGCCGGCGAGGCTCCCATCGCCTTTCGCCCGCGCGAAACCTCGAACCTGCGCCGGACCGAGCTGACCACCTTCACCTACGCCATGACCATTCCGGCCGGCGGCAGCGCCATGGCCCAGTTCGACGTGGGCGTGGCCGAGGCGCTGGTGATCCCGGCGGGCGTCTATGCGGTCGAGATGCGGCTGGCCGTGCGCGGCCTGGACGGGACGCCGCTGATCTCGCCCCTGCCGGTCGAGATCAGCGTTTCCTCGCCCGCCCGGGCCCAGATGAACATCGCCGGGGCGGCCGGGGCCTATGGCTCGGGCGCCTCGGTCGAGACCATCGACTTCGGCGAGGCCGAGACCGGCGCCGTGCGCCGCGCCTATCTGCAGATCCGCGCCAACGCCCATTCCACCGTCACCTTCGATTCCGAGCATCGCGGACGACTGGCCAACAAGCCGTTGATCGGGCCGCCCGGCTATATCGGCTATCAGGTGGCGCTGGACGGAACCGACGTGCCGCTGGACCGGATCACCCGTCTGCCGGTCGAGCCGCCGCGCACGCTGGAAGGCATGTCCATGCCCCTGATCTTCACCCTGGGCCAGGTGCGCGGCGCCATGTCCGGCGCCTACAACGACCTGCTGACGATCTCGGTCAGCCCGGACTGAGTCGCATCCGGGCGCGCCTTGTCCTAGACAGGCGGCTTCCTTCCCCCCGGAGCCCGCCTTGGCCCAGCCGCTAGACCGCAGACTGTCCGTCGCCCCGATGATGGACTGGACCGACCGGCATTGCCGGGCGTTCCACCGCGCCCTGTCGGCGCGGACGCTGCTGTATACCGAGATGGTGACGGCCCCGGCGGTGATCAACGGCGACCGTGACCGACTGCTGGGCTTTGACGCGGTCGAGCATCCGGTGGCGCTGCAACTGGGCGGCTCGGACCCGGCGCAATTGGCGCAGGCGGCGCGGATCGGCGAAGCCTATGGCTATGACGAGATCAATCTGAACGTCGGCTGCCCGTCCGACCGGGTCCAGTCGGGCAAGTTCGGCGCCTGCCTGATGCGCGAGCCGGAACTGGTCGCCGACTGCATGGCCGCGATCAAGGCGGCGGTCAGCGTTCCCGCCACCGTCAAATGCCGCATCGGCGTCGATGATCAGGACCCGGCCGTCAGCCTGTTCGCGACGGTGGACGCCAGCGCCGCTGTGGGCATCGACACCTTCATCGTCCACGCCCGCAAGGCCTGGCTGAAGGGTCTGTCGCCCAAGGAAAACCGCGACGTTCCCCCGCTGGACTACGCCCTGGTCCGCCGGCTGAAGGCCGAGCGGCCGCACCTGAACATCTCGATCAATGGCGGGATCGCTTCCCTGGACGAGGCCGAGGCGCACATGCGCGCCGATGACGGAGTTCAGCTGGACGGGGTCATGCTGGGCCGCGCCGCCTATCACGAACCGGCCTTGCTGGGTCAGGCGGACCGCCGGATGTTCGGCGCCGATACGCCTGACGTGGACGCCTTCGCCGCCCTGGACCGCTATCGCCCCTATCTGGCCGCGCGGCTGGAGGAAGGGACGCCCCTGCCGCAGATGGCGCGGCACATGCTGGGTCTGATGCACGGCCGCCCCGGGGCGCGCGCCTTCCGCCGCATCCTGACGGTCGAGGCGATCCGCCCCGGCGCCGGGCTTGATGTCATCGACCGCGCCGCCGACGCGGTGCGTGAGGCCGAGGCCCGGCGCGACCGCGGCGCCGAAGACGAGGCGGCGTGAACGGACTGCCCCTATCCGAACTGGTCCTGATGTTCGCCGCCCTGAT
>NZ_SDZL01000118.1 GCF_004210735.1 Brevundimonas sp. | reverse complement strand
CCGCAGGGCGAAGCCGGGTGGGGGCGGCACGGCTGATCGGGCGCGCCTTGCATCGCCAAGCCCTCCCCACCCGGTCGCTTCGCGACCACCCTCCCCATGAAGGGGAGGGAGAGTTTTTTACGCCGAAGTCAGGATCGAGAAGCGCCTTCGGTCCGGTGGCGGATGCTCAGCCTGGCCGCCCCCACCCGGTCTCCGCTTCGCGTCGACCACCCTCCCCGGGACGGGGAGGGAGAGGCGTTACGCCAACGTCCGGATCGACACGCCGCCGTCGTTGCGGCGGGGGATGACGACGGTGTGGGGGCCGGATTGGGCGAAGGTTAGGTCGACGGTGGCGTCGCCCAGTTGCAGGCCGGTGACGTTCAGCCGGTCGATGCCCGAGGGCAGCAGGGGGCGGTCGATCTCGATCACGCCGGCGATGGCGTCGATCCTGACGCCTAGGGCGGCCTGCAACATCAGGAAGACCGAGCCGGCGGCCCAGGCCTGGGGCAGGCAGGCGACGGGATAGGCGATCGGCGGCTCGCCCGGGCGGCGCTCGAAACCGCAGAACAGTTCGGGCAGGCGCAGCTGGAAATGGGTGGCGGCGGAATAGATCTCGCCCAGCAGCAGGGACACGGCGCGGCGCTCGCCATATTCGGCCATGCCGGCGGCGGCCAGGGCCGTGTCGTGCGGCCAGACCGAGCCGTTGTGATAGCTCATGGGATTGAAGCGCGCCTGGCCGGTCGCCAGGGTCCGCAGGCCCCAGCCCGAGCGGAATTCGGCGCTGAGCAGACGTTTGGTCACCAGCCTGGCCCGCTCGGGCGAGGGCAGGCCGGTGAACAGCAGGTGGCCGGCGTTGGAGGCGATGGCGCGGCACGGCTGGCCGTCGCCGTCCACGGCGATGGCGTAGAATTGCTCGTCCTCGAGCCAGAAGCGATCCTCGACCCGCTGACGCACGGCCTCGGCCTGGGCGGCCCATTCGTCGGCCCCCGGATCGCCCAGCACCCGGCCCAACTGGGCCATGGCCTGCCACGCGGCGTAGGCGTAGCCCTGGACTTCCAGCAGAGCGATCGGCCCCTTGGGGAAGCGGCCGTCGGCGTGGAAGATGGAGTCGAAAGAATCCTTCCAGCCCTGGTTCGACAGGCCGGTTTCGGCGGCGCGTTGATAGGCGATCAGGCCCGTGCCCTGAGGATCGCCATGGTCGCGCATCCAGCCGACTGCGGCGATCAGATTGGGCCACAGGCGGCGGATGGTGTCGAAGTCGCCGGTGCGGCGGGCGTAGGCCCCGGCCAGGGCGACGAACAGGCAGGTGGTGTCGACGCCGCCGTAATAAAGGCCGAACGGCACCTCGCCCAGGGCCGACATTTCGCCGCGCCGGGTCTCGTGCATGATCTTGCCGGGAGCGGAATCCTGAAACGCCGAGGTGTCCGTCGCCTGGCGTCCGGCCAGATAGGTCAGCACACCCTTGGCCAGCGACGGGTCCAGCCACAGCATCTGCCAGGCGGTGATGATGCCGTCCCGCCCGAACGGGGTCGAGAACCAAGGCGTGCCGGCATAGGGATAGGGGCCGGTCGGCAGGTCAGTGGTCAGCAGGGCGACGTCGGATCGCGATTGGTCCAGCCAGTCGTTGAACCGGGGGCTGCGGGGGCCGCGCAGCGAGGCGCCGCGCTGCCGCTTGTCCCGCATATGGACGCGGGCCTGGACGGCGTAGAAACGCCAGCGGTCCTCGGATGGCGCCTCGCAGCTGTCGGCGCCGCACTCGATATAGAGGTCCACGGTGCGGCCGCGGGGCAGGCTGAACATGAACTCGGCGCGGGAGGCCGACATCCGGGCCGGGGGCTCGGAAAAGGCCAGGCAACTGATCCGGTCCACGCCGTCCAGGCCGGTGTAGCCAAAGGTGGTGCGGCGACCATCGCCGGTGACCGGATGCGATTGGCCACGCGCGGCGCGGGGTGTGCCGCGCACCTCGAAGATGTCGGCGAAATCCGCCGCATACTCGATCACGAGCGGCAGAAGCACATCCTCGGTGCCGTGGTTGACGACGTGGATGCGCTCGAACATCCGCCGCTCCCACAGGAAGCGTCGCCGCTCCAGATGCAGCACGCCGGCGGGGGCCGAGCGGCCGCCCATGGGGGGCAGGG
>NZ_SDZL01000071.1 GCF_004210735.1 Brevundimonas sp. | reverse complement strand
CAAGCTTGATAGGCGACGTATCCGAGGCCAGCTTCTAAGCGGTTCAGCATCCCAACCCTCTAATGACGCCTTCAACTTATACCAAAACGTCAGGGCGGGATAACGTCCGCTAACCACCCCTAGCGGACGTTAGGGATGTCAGGTCAGAGGTTGGAGGGGATCTTCACCCCAACGCCGCCTTCTTCTCTTCCAGTTCCAGCCAGTCCAGTTCGGCGGCTTCGAGGTCGGCGCGGGCTTTTTCGGCGGCTTTCATGGCGCGGTCGAAGGCGGCGGGGTTCTGGGAGAAGAGGTTGGGGTCGGCCAGGATGGCGTCCTGTTTGGCGATCTCGGCCGGCAGGGTCTCCATCAGTTTTTCGACCTCCTCCAGCCGGCGGGCGTCCTTGTAGGAGAGTTTAGCCTGCTTCTTGGGCGGCGCGGCGGTGGGCGCGGCGGGCTTGGGCGCGGCCTCGGCGTGGGTCGGCGGCGGGGCCAGGAAGGTCGGGTTCTGACGCAGGAAGTCCTGCCAGCCGCCGGGGGTTTCGACGATGTCGCCGCGTCCGTTCATGGCGATGGTCGAGGTGGCCAGGCGGTCGACGAAATCGCGGTCGTGGGACACCAGGATCAGGGTGCCATCATAGCTCTCGAGCAGCTCTTCCAGCTTGTCCAGCGTGTCCATGTCCAGGTCGTTGGTCGGTTCGTCCAGGACCAGCATGTTGGCCGGCTTGGCCAGGGCCCGGGCCAGCAACAAGCGGTTGCGTTCGCCGCCCGACAGGGTCGAGATCGGCTGGCGTAGCTGGGCCTCCGAGAACAGGAAATCCTTGGCGTAGGCGGCGACGTGCTTGGAATGGCCGCGCACCAGGATGCTGTCGCCGCCGCCGGGCGTCAGGGCGTCCCACAGGGTCATGTCGGAGCGCAGCCCCTCGCGCGACTGGTCCAGATAGACGGGTTCCAGATTGGCGCCCAGGCGGACCGTGCCCTCGTCCGGCGCCAGTTCGCCCAGCAGGGTCTTGACCAGGGTCGTCTTGCCCGCGCCGTTGGGACCGACGATGGCCAGCCGGTCGCCGCGAATGATGCGGGTGGTCAGGTTGCGGAAGAGGACGCGGCGGTCGGGTGGAGGAGTGTTAGTGCTAGTGATTGGTGAGCAGGTGTCCGTGGCGGCGTCACGCGTCTGCTCACTAGCACTAGCACTTTTCACTCCGGCCCCGCTGTCGAACCATTTGCTGACCCCCTTCAGCTCGGCCACCAGCTTGCCCGAGACGGCGCCGGAATCGACGCCCAGGTGCAGCTCGCGCGGCAGGTCCTTGACCCGTTCGGCGCGGTCGGCGCGCATGGCGTTCAGGGCGCGGGCGCGGCCCTCGTTGCGGGTGCGCTGGGCGGTGATGGAGCGGTAGAAGGTGTAGGTCTCGGCCTCGATCTTCTTGGTCAGGCGGCGCAGGGATTCGGCCTCTTCCTCCATCACCTTGCCGGCCCATTCGTCGAAGGCGTCGAAGCCCTTGTCCAGGGTGCGGACGCGGCGCCCTTCCAGCCAGTGGCAGGTGTTGGTGACGGTGTTCAGGAAGGCGCGATCGTGGCTGACCACCAGCACGGCGAAGCGGGCCTGGACCAGCTCATTCTCCAGCAGTTCGATAGCCAGGATGTCCAGGTGGTTGGTCGGCTCGTCCAGCAGCAGCAGGTCGGGCTCTTCGGCAAAAGCTTTTGCGAGAGCGGCGCGGCGGGTCTCGCCGCCCGACAGACTGACGGCGGGCTTGTTCGCATCCAGGCCGAAGGTGGTCAGCCAGCTTTCCGCCGTCCAGCGCTCGGCCCCGCCCGAGGCGGCGTAGTCCAACAGGGTGTCGCCGGTGATGACCGGTTCCTGGGGCACATAGGCGAAGCGGGTTCCGGCCTGGACGGAACGATCGCCGGCGTCTGGCTCGATCAGGCCCATGACGACCTTCATCAGCGTCGACTTGCCCGCCCCGTTGCGCCCGACCAGGGCGGCCCGGCTGCGCGGCTCCATGGCCATGTCGACGCCGTCGAACAGCGGGCGCGGCCCGTCCTGCAGACGGACGTCCTTGAGAGCGACGAGAGGTGGGCGAGCGGCCATGGGTGCTTTCGGTCGCGAGTGCGAGTATGGGGAGCGCGTGGATGTAGAGCCTCAGACCCCCGTGACCAAGCCCTTCTGGGAAACCAAGACCCTGGCGGAGATGAACCCGCAGGAGTGGGAGAGCCTGTGCGACGGGTGTGGGCTGTGCTGCGTGATCCGGTTCGAGGACGAGGATACGGGCGAGGTGATCCCGACGCGGGTGCACTGCAAGCTGTTCGACACCAACGTCTGCGCCTGTTCCGACTATGCCAACCGCAAGGCGCAGGTGCCGGACTGCATCAAGTTGACGCCGCACAATATCGAGGCGCTGGAGTGGATGCCCAAGTCCTGCGCCTATCGCCGGCTGCATGAGGGGCGGCCGCTGGCGGGGTGGCATCACCTGATTTCGGGCAGTCGCGAGACGGTGCACGAGGCGGGCGTGTCGGTGCGGCGCCAGACGGTGTCGGAGCTGGCGCTGAAGGATCCCGAAGACGCGCTGGACTTCGAGGCGCCCGAGTGGGCCAAGGAACGCGGCTGAAGGCTGCATCGTCGTAACGGAAAATTTCCGTCGCGGCGCCAGGGTGGCGTTCATGACCACCGCCAAAGCCCTCAGGAAACACGATCTTCACGAGGAGCAGGTGTTCGCCGGTCCGCTGGAGCGGCTGTCGGCGCTGGCGATTTCGCTGTTCGGGGTTCAGGCGGCGATGGTCGGCCTGATCGACGGCGACGAGATCGTGGTTCGGTCCAGCCGGCCGTGCCCCACGCCGCGCATGCCGCGTGACGGCTCGCTGACGGAACTGCTGGTGTCGGCGGGCCCGGACCAGGTGGTCGTGGTCGAGGATGCGTCGGTCGATTGGCGCACGCGTCACCATTATTGCGTGACCGGGCCACAGCATCTGCGGTTCTTCGCCGGCATGGCGGTCAGCGACGCGGCGGGCGAGGTGGTCGGCGGGCTGTCGCTGATGGACGACCGGCCGCGAGGCGCGCTGGAGCCCCGCGAGGTCGAGACGCTGCGCCTGCTGGCCCGGATGGCGGGCGATGTGATGGAGCAGGTCAGGGCGTCGCGGGTCCAGAGCGAGCAGCTGGAGATGCTGCGCCTGGCAGAGGAGATGTCGGGGGTCGGTCACTGGCGGCTGGATGCGGTGGCGCGCACGCTGCAGCTGTCGGACGAGGTTTACCGCATCTATGGCCTGACGCGGGACACCTATACCCCGGATTTCGAGAGCGCCATCGCCTTCTATCACCCCGAGGATCAGCCCAAGGTGCGGGCGTTGATGCGCCATACGCTGGAGACCGGGGAGCCGTATCGCAACCGGTTCCGGCTGATGCGGGCGGACGGGGTCGAGCGGCTGGTGGACGCCTATGCCCACGCCGAGAAGGGCGAGGACGGCAAGGTTCAGGCCCTGTACGGCGTGTTCCAGGATGTGACCGAGAACGAGGCCCTGCTGCGGACGGCGCAGAAGAACGAGGCGCGCTATCGGCTGCTGGCCGAGAACACCGGCGACGTCATCACGCGGGTGAACACAGACGGCCGCAGCAAATACATCTCGCCCGGCATCCAGGGACTGCTGGGCTGGACCTTTGAAGAGATGTCGGGCCAATCGACCGACTATGTGCATCCCGAAGATCGGGCGATGCTGCTGGCCTGTATCCGCGAGGCGGTGAGAAGCGGAGAGTCGGCGCGGCTGGAGTATCGGGCGTTGCACCGTGACGGTCGGACGGTCTGGGTCGAATGCACCTTCCAGCCGATCGGCGGCGACGAGGTGGTGGTGGTCGTGCGCGACATCGACGAGCGCAAGCGGCTGGAGGCGGAACTGCGCGACGCGCGCGATCGCGCCGAGGCTGCGGCCCACAGCAAGAGCGAATTCCTGGCCAATATGAGCCACGAGCTGCGCACGCCCCTGACCAGCGTGATCGGCTTTTCCGGCCTGCTGCAGGCCAGCGGCGCGGTGGCAGGCGACGAGCGGCGCTATGTCGAACGGATCTCGACGGCCAGTCAGGCGCTGCTGGCGGTCATCAACGATATTCTGGACTATTCCAAGCTGGAAGCCGGGGCGGTCGAGGCCGAGCCCCTGCCGTTCGGCCCGCGCGCCATGGCCGAGGCCACCGCGGCCATGGTCGAGAGCCAGTGCGCGGACAAGGGACTGGCGCTGACGCTGGCGCTGGATGACGGCCTGCCCGACACGCTGATGGGCGACGAGGGGCGCATCCGGCAGGTGCTGCTGAACTTCCTGTCGAACGCCGTGAAATTCACCGGCAAGGGCGGGGTGACGTTGACCCTGAACCACGCGGACGGGCGACTGAGGGCCGAGGTGGCGGACACCGGCATCGGCGTGCCCGCCGACAAGCTGGAACAGTTGTTCGACCGGTTCACCCAGGCCGACGCCTCGACCACGCGGGTCTATGGGGGGACGGGGCTGGGGCTGGCGATCTCGCGCCGGTTGATCGAGATGATGGGCGGCCAGATCGGGGTCGAGAGCCGGCCGGGCGAAGGCTCGACCTTCTGGTTCGAACTGCCGGCGCCGACGGCGCAGCGGCAGGTGCAGGCCGCCACGCCGACGGCGATGGAGGACCTGCCCGGCGCGGCGCGCATCCTGATGGCCGACGACGCCCCGGCGAACCGCGAGCTGGTGACGGCGATCCTGAGAGGGATGGGTTTGTCGATCGATGCGGTCGAGGACGGGGCGGCGGCGGTCGAGGCGGCGCGGACCGGCGCCTATGACCTGATCCTGATGGACGTGCACATGCCGGTGATGGACGGGCTGGACGCGACACGGGCCATCCGCGCCCTGCCGGGACCGGCCGCGCGGGCGCCGATCCTGGCCCTGACCGCCAATGTCCAGGCCGAACACGTGCGGCGCTGTCTGGACGCAGGCATGGACGATCACCTGGCCAAGCCGGTGGAGTTGCGGGCGCTGGCGGCGGCGCTGTCGCACTGGCTGGGTGACGGCGCGCGGGAACGGGACACGGCGCTGAGCGCCTGATCCCGCCGAACGGCGCCGCATCGCGTGGCGCGGATATGATGGCCGGGGCGGGAAAGCCGCGCCGGTTCAAACCCCTGACAAATTCTCGACCCCGTCGGCGCGCCTGAGGACGCCGGCGCCGTACTCTTTGGGCATGACGGAAGAAACCGATGAGCGGGACGGCCTGGCACGGGACAGTCTGACGCGCGTCAGGCGGACGGCCGTCTGGCTGGACGCGGTGCAGGACAAGCTGATGGCGCTGATGGATCAGGCGGTGGTCGAGCTGGAAGATCCCGACACCAAGGGCGACAAGCTGATCGCCCTGGATCGCAGGGTCCGGGCCATCGGCAATCTGGCGCGCGCGGCCAAACAGGTCGCGGCCCTGACGGACGCGCGCCACATCCCCGAGGACGAGATGAGCGACGACAGTGACAGCGAAGACCCCGCCGAAATCCAGCGACTGCGCGCCGAACTGGAGTCTCGTTTCGAGCATCTACGCGGGGTGTACGAACGCAAGCGACGCGACGCAGGACTTGAGCCTGAAGACGCTTCGACGACTTTTGGCCTCGGCGTCCCGCCTGCATGACGAACAGGCCCCGCCGGTGGTCGACTGGCGGACCTGGCTGCTGCTGGGCGGGCGCGGGTCGGGCAAGACCTATGCGGGCGCCTTCTGGCTGAGCCGGGTGGCCGAGTCGGGGCCATTCAATCTGGCGCTGGTAGGGCCGACCCTGCACGACGTGCGCGAGGTGATGGTCGAGGGACCGTCGGGGCTGAAGGCCCTGGCCGCCGGGGACCGGCCGCGCTGGGAGGGCGGACGCAAACGGCTGGTGTGGACCAGCGGGGCGACGGCCTACGCCTTTTCCGCCGAGGACGCCGATAGTCTGAGGGGGCCGCAGTTCCATGCGGGCTGGGCCGATGAATTCTGCGCCTGGCGTGAGCCGGAGCGGGTGCTGGAGACCCTGAGGTTCGGGCTGCGGCTGGGGCCGGGGCCGCGACTGGTGGTGACGACGACGCCCCGGCCGGTTCCGGCGCTGCGGCGGCTGATGGTCGAGGCGATGACCCGCAGCGGCCGGATGGCCACCGCGGTCAACGCGGGGAATCTGTCCCCGGGGTTTCTGGACAATCTGCGCGACCTGTACGGCGGGACGTCGCTGGAGGCGCAGGAGCTGGAAGGGCTGGTGGTCGAGACTGACGGCGCCCTGTTCCGGGCCGAGGATCTGGCGCGGGCGCGGGGCGACAGGCCTGCGAGGCTGGAGCGGATCGTGGTGGCGGTGGACCCGCCCGCCAGCGCCCACGGCGACGCCTGCGGGATCGTGGTGGCGGGACGCAAGGACCGCACGGCCTATGTGCTGGCCGACCGTTCGGCGCGGGGGCTGTCGCCCGCAGGCTGGGGCCGGCGAGTGGCCGAGACGGCGAAGGAATTCGGCGTCCAGCAGGTGCTGGCCGAGGCCAATCAGGGGGGCGAGATGGTGCGGGCCATCCTGGCCCAGGCGGGCTGTGAGCCGCCGATCAAACTGGTCCACGCCAGTCGGGGCAAACGGGCGCGAGCCGAGCCGGTGGCCGCCCTGTACGAACAGGGGCGGGTGGTCCACTGCGACGCCTTTCCGGCGCTGGAAGAAGAGATGATGGCGCTGGGTTCGGAGGTCGGCCCCGGCCACAGCCCCGACCGTGCGGACGCCCTGGTGTGGGCGCTGACGCATCTGCTGCTGCACGGCCCGGCGGGGCCACGACTGCGAACGCTTTGACCGATTTCAAACAACAAGGAGACGCCCGATGCCGGACGCCTATCAATCCCATGCGCCATCGCCCAGCGCGCCCGCCAGGCGCGCCGAGGCGGTGACGCCGAATGACGCGACGGACCTGGGCCATGTGGCCAAGGCGCTGTACCTGGGGCAGGGGGGCGACATCGTCGTGATCCCGGCCAATGGAACCGAGGCGGTGACGCTGAAGGCGCACGGGCCGGGCTATGTGGCGGTGCAGACGCGCCGAGTGCTGGCCACCGGCACCACGGCGCAGCAGATCGTGGCGCTGTTCGATTGATGCTGGCGGCGCAGCAGCTGGGTCCCGTGGCGGCGGCGCTGCGCGGGGCCGGCGGGCCGGGGGTGAGGCTGGGCTTCGCCGAGGGATTGATGGAACGGGACGGGCGCCGTCATGCGGCGCTGGACACTGTGCCGGGCGTGGTCTTCGCCCGGATCGGCGCGGGACTGGCGCAGGAGGCGGATGGGCGGTGGCGGACCTTCGCCACCGGACGGCCCCGTATCACCGGGCGCGGCCTCTTGATCGAGGGCCAGCGGACCAACAAGGTCGCCAGCCGCAACGCGGCGCCGGTCGATCTGGCGGGTGTGGTCCGGACGGGTGACGCAGCGGCGACGCTGGCGGTGGTCGACGATACGGCGGCGCTGAGGGCGGCGGAGTTCGGGGAACTGATCGACGCCGGGGTGATGACCGGCCGGGTGTTGTATCTGGACAATCGGGCCGGGACCGCGCTGGCGCAGGTACGCTTGCCGGGGCCGGTCGGCGACCTGACGGACCATACCGTATCGCTGGTCTGGCGCGGCGGCGGACAGGGACGGGTCGGCACCACCCAGACCTTTGGATCCTATGAAGTGCTGGAGGGGGGCTATGTCCGGCGGGCCAAGATCGCCAACGGCCTGAGCCAGACGACGCGAGTGTTCGGCCTGGATATCCAGGCGGGGGCCGAGGTCTGGTTCACCCTGATGCAGTTGGAGGACGGCGCGCGCGCGACCAGTCCGATCATCACCGCCGACGCGGCGGCGACGCGCGGGGCGGATACGCTGACGCTGGCCGTGCCGGTCGTGACCGAAATGAGCGTCAGCGGCGAGGTGGAGTTCACGGGGGACGCGGTCGCAGATCAGACGCTGATCGACCTGCATGACGATGACGCCGGGCGATTGATCGTGCGGCGTCTGCCCGACGGGCGGCTGGCGGCCGAGGTGCGGACGGGCGGCGTGACCACCAGCCTGGGATCGGCGGCGCGGGCCGGGGCGCGGATCGTGCGCTGGGCCGTGGGCCGGGCGGGGCCTGACTGGAGCCTTGTCGCGGATGGGGCGCTGATCGGAACCGCGAGCGTGGCGGCGCCGGCGATGACGGCGTGCCGGATCGGAGCCCTGCGGGGCGGATCGGCGCCGTTGGACGGCTATGTCCGGCGACTGGCGTTCGAACCGGTGGCGCGGACGGTCGAGGAACTGAGGGAGCGGACGGCATGAGCATCGACCGGATCGGCCTGTTGTTCGACCCGCCGCCGACGCCGGACGGCGAGCCGGTCGAACTGGCGGGCTGGCATGTGAACCTGACGCTGGAGGTGATGGCGGGGCGGCCGGATCTGGAGGCCCATGTGGTGACGCCGTCACGGCTGCGCCGGGCGTGGGCGGGAGACGATCCCGCAGCGCCGACGCTGACCGCGCCGCTGCGCTTCGCCGACGCGGCCCAGGCAGATGCGCTGCTGGGATCACTTCCGGGCGCGGACTGACACTCGATATTTCTGGAGGATCGCCGATGGCGAAATGGCGCTGGCCCATGCATCGTGATGGGGGCCGCGAACGGGCCCGCGCGCCCGAGGTCAAGGACAGCCGGACGGGGCCGCTGATCGCCCTGACCGGCATCGGGCGAGCGCGGTGGACGCCGCGCGATTACGCCCATCTGGCGCGCGAGGGGTTCGGCAAGAACGCCGTGGCCTATCGCTGCGTGCGGATGATCGCCGAGGCGGCGGCGTCAACGCCGCTGATGGTTCTGGCGGGCGGGGTGCGGACGACGGAGCATCCGCTGGCCCGGCTGCTGGACAAGCCCAATCCCGAGCAGTCGGGGGCGGAACTGATGGAGGCGGTGTACGGCGCGCTGCAGACGGCGGGCAACGCCTATCTGGAGGCGACCGGCGACGAGGACGGCGACGGCGTGCCCGATGAACTGTGGGCGCTGCGCCCCGACCGGATGACGGTGGTTCCGGGGCGCGCGGGCTGGCCCGAGGCGTATGAATACACCGTCGGCGGGCGTTCGGTGCGGATCGGGCGGCGGGCTGACGGCTGGTCGCCGGTGATGCAACTGAGGCTGTTTCATCCGACAGACGACCATTACGGTTTCTCGCCGCTGGAGGCCGCGGCCTTCGCCATCGATGTGCACAATGCGTCCGGGGCCTGGAACAAGGCGCTGCTGGACAATGCGGCGCGGCCGTCGGGAGCGCTGGTCTATGGATCGAAGGACGGCGAGCGGCTGACCGCCGAACAGTTCGAGGCGCTGAAGGTGGAACTGGGCGAGGCCCATGCGGGCGCGGCCAACGCCGGGCGGCCGCTGCTGCTGGAAGGCGGGCTGGACTGGAAGCCGATGAGCCTGACACCGGCCGACATGGATTTCATCGCGGGGAAACATGCGGCGGCGCGCGAGATCGCCCTGGCGTTCGGGGTTCCGCCGCAACTGCTGGGGATACCCGGCGACGCGACATACGCCAACTATCGAGAAGCCAACGCCGCCTTCTGGCGCGGAACGGTGATCCCGCTGGTCAGGAAAGCCGCCGGGGCGATGACGGGCTGGCTGGGCGGGCGGTTCAGCGATTGCCGGATCGAGCCGGACTTGGATGCGGTCCCGGCGCTGCAGGTCGAGCGGGATGCGCTGTGGGCGCGGCTGAACGCGGCGGGGTTTCTGACCGACGACGAGCGGCGGCGGATGGCGGGGGTGGGGCAATAGGGACGCGACGCCTCTCCCTCCCCGTCCCGGGGAGGGAGAGGCGTCGCGTCCCTATTGCCC
>NZ_SDZL01000117.1 GCF_004210735.1 Brevundimonas sp. | reverse complement strand
CCAGATGGTTGTCGCCTTCTCTTTCAGGAGCGCGCGGGTGGTCGGATCGAGGTAGGCCCCGCCGCCCGTTGCCAGCACGATGGCCGGGCCATTGACCAGCCGTTCGATGACGCGGCGCTCGCCACGGCGGAATTCCGGCTCGCCCAAACGCTCGAAAATCTCCTGAACCGTCAGGCTGGCGGCCTTTTCGATCTCGTCGTCGCTGTCGACGAAGCCGGCGCCCAGGCTGTCGGCCAGCTTGCGGCCCACAGTCGACTTTCCGGCGCCCATCATGCCCACGAGAGCGATCGTGCGCTCCAGACGGCCTCGGGCGACGGGAGTCGGGGCCGCGGCAGCCTCTGTGCTGGCGGGGATACTGTCTGGCGGAACACTGTCTGGCGCAGACATGACTTGCCCTGTTTCACGAACCGCACGCTTATACAGGGCAAGGCTACAGGGGCAATCTTCAGGCCGGCTTTACGGGTTTCCAGCAGCTTCGCGCGCTGGACCCTGAGCGCCGTGTCTGGTTTCATTGCGCTGGGAGCCGAGTTATTTTCGGAGGACGGGCGATGGCGCGTGGATATGGAAGACGGCGGGGTTCGGCCCTTTCGCCCAAGCTGATCATGATCCTGGCGGCCGTGGGTCTGGTCGTGATCGTGGGCGCGGTGTTCTTCTTTGCCGGACAGGCGGATGGACGCAGGCCGGAACAGACGACCGTGACCGTGCCCGCCACCAATGTCGGCCCGCAGGCCGAAACGCCCGCGAGTACGCCAAATGCGCCGACGCAATAAGGCGCTCGTCAGCGTTCTCGCTTTAGGCTTGGCGGCGGCTATTGCCGCACCAGCCATGTCGCAACAAGTAGCCTCCGCGCCACTCGCCCAGGTGGATCCCTGGGGCGTGGGCTGGCTTGGCGCGAATGACGGCGCTGTGCCGGCGGCATTCTGGGCGAACACGACGGGCGAGTCGCTTGCGCCGATCTTCGACGGCATTCAGCCGCGCGAGCTGTCGCCGACTGCCCGCGCCCTGCTCCGCCGGGTTGTACTGTCGCGCGCCAAGGCGCCGGCGGGAGCGGACCTGACGCCGGAGCGCCTGCGGATCATTGAACAACTGGGCGAGACGGCGCGGTCGGCTGACCTGCGCGCGCGCTATGCGGAGACGGACTGGGGCAAGGCGGGCGAGCGCCTGTCGATCGAGCTCGATCTGGTGAGCGGCAAAAAGGACGCGTGCGCACGGACGGCAGGCAAGCCGGCGGCGGACAAGGCGTGGATGCCGGTGCGCGCGTTCTGCGCTGCGCTGAACGGCAATGCAGATCAGGTGAACCTGATCAGCGAACAGGTTGCGGCGACGGACGAGGCATTCGGCGTGTGGCTGATGTCGGCGACCGGCGCGATCACTGCGCCGGGCGGGAAGAAGCCTGAGGGCCGGTATGCATCGGCGTTCGAGGCGGCGGTGTCGGTGGCGGCGAAGTTGTCTGTGCCGGCGAATGCGCTGGCAGCGCCCCCGGCCGATGTGGCGGCGGCGATTGTGCTGAACCCGAATGCGACGCTGGAGCAGAAGCGCGCGGCCCTGCGGCCCGCGCTTGAGGGCGGACGGATTACTTCGGCGGATGTGCTGGCGGTGCTGACGGCGAAGGACGAAACGGCGGCAAAGCCAGCGCCTACGCGTGGAGCTGCGCCGCGGCCTGACCTGCTGGCGACGGCGCTGACCGTGTTTGCGACGGCGGATGCCAAGGCCGATGTGCGCGCGAAGGCTTATGCCGATGCGCTGAAGGCGGCGGAGACGATGGCGGATGGACGCCTCGCGTCCGTGGCGCTGGCCGATCCGGTGAAGGCGCTGCCGAAGAACGAACTGACGGCGCCCTATGCGAGCACCTTTGCGCGCGCGGCCCTGTTCACGGGCGATGCCAAGCAGGCTGCGGATTGGCGCAAGCTGATGAATACGCTGCCGAAGGAAGCCGCTGACGAGTGGGCTGCGGCGCGTATCGACCTGATGCTCTCTTATGTTGGGGCAACGAACGAGAAGCCGGGCGCAATCCTTGATCGCCTGATCGCGGCTGCGCCCTTTGCGGAAACTGGCAAGGCGACTGCCGCGAAAGCGACGCTGGCGGACAAGGCGCTCGATCTGCGGCGCATCGAGAACACGCGGGCGCTGTTCCTCTATGCGGG
>NZ_SDZL01000027.1 GCF_004210735.1 Brevundimonas sp. | reverse complement strand
GTTCTTCAGGGGCTGCTGCGTAACCCGCTGGCCGATCCGGGCGTGCTGGGCGTGTCGGCCGTGGCCGCCCTGATGGCGGCGCTGGCCATCGTGCTGGGGCTGGCGGCCCTGCCGGGCGCGGTCGAGATCGCGGCCCTGCTGGGCGCGGCGGGGGCGGGCGTTCTGCTGGTCGCGGTCGCGTCGGTCGTGCGGGCGCCCGAGGCGCTGATCCTGTTCGGCGTGGCCCTGTCCAGTTTCGCGGGCGCGGCGACGGCGCTGATCTTCAACCTGTCGCCATCGCCCATCGCCACGGCCGAGGTGATGTCCTGGCTGCTGGGGTCGGTCCAGAATCGGAGCTGGATCGATGTGGCCTGGGTCACGCCCGCCGTCCTTCTGGCCGCAATCCTGGCCGCCGCCAGCGCTAGGGGCCTGCGCATGCTGGCGCTGGGCGAAGAGACGGCGCGAACATCGGGCCTGCCGATGGAGCGGCTGCGAATGCTGGCCATCGTCGCCTCGGCGCTGGCGGCCGGATCGGCCGTGGCGGTCGCAGGCATGATCGGCTTTGTCGGTCTGGCCGCGCCGCATCTGGTGCGTAGCGTGGTGCGGGGCGATCCGGCGCGGACGCTGCTGCCCTCGGCGCTGGCGGGGGGGCTGATGCTGGTGCTGGCTGATCTTCTGGCCCGGATCACGCCGACAGAGCAGGAGCTGAAACTGGGCGTGTTCACCGCGCTGGTCGGGGCCCCGCTGTTCGCCTTGATCGCGTGGCGAGCCGCACGGGAGTGGCGACTGTGAGCGCGATCGCCCTGTATGACGCCAGCCTGACCCTGTCCGGCCGCCTGGCGCTGGATGGCGTCAGCCTGTCCGTCGCGGCGGGTGAGTTGGTCGCGGTCGTCGGCCCCAACGGCGCGGGAAAGAGCACAGCGCTGCGTGCGTGCCTGGGCCTGATCGCGCTGGATCAGGGCAGGGCTGAACTGGGAGGCGATGACGTGCGTCGCCTGTCTGCGCGAACGCAGGCCGAACGCGCCGCCTATCTGCCTCAGGATCGGCGCATCGCCTGGAATATGCCGGCCGTCGAAGTCGCCGCATTGGGCGCGCCCTGGCTGGCGGGTAGCGAGGCGCGGGGGCGGGCTGTGGAGTCGTTGGAGGCCGTTGGGGCCGTGCATCTGGCTGATCGGGGTGTGGGCGAAATGTCAGGTGGCGAGCGGGCCCGCGTGCTGCTGGCCCGTGCACTGACAGCACAGGCGACGGCTCTGATCGCGGACGAGCCCATCGCGGATCTGGATCCCGACGCGCAGCTTCTTGTGCTGGATCTGTTGCGTCAGCGCGCGAGGGCGGGACGAGCGGTCGTGGCCAGCCTGCACGACCTGACCCTGGCGGCGCGGCATGCTGACAGGATTATCGTGCTGGATCGGGGATGTGTCGCAGCGGATTCGGCGCCCCTGACTGCGCTGACGCCGGAGATCCTGCTGTCCGTCTTCGGGATCGAGGGCGCCTGGATAGAGACGCCCGACGGACCGCTGCTGAGCGCCCGCCGGGCCTGATCCTTTACCGACCGCCGGAATAGGCGCGCGGACCTGGTGGTGTGCCCTTCGCCAGATCCTGCGACAGCGTCAGCGGGCCCGTGCCACCGTTCAGACGGGCGCGATAGACCTGCATATTCTCCATCACCCGCATCATGTAGTTGCGCGTCTCGGTGAAGGGCGCGCACTCGATGAAGTCGATCGGATCGACCTGACCGCCGCGCGGTTCGCCACAGCGGGCTACCCACTGGGGCGGGCGCGCCGGACCGGCGTTGTAACCGATAGTGGCCAGCAGCTGGGAGCCGCCGAAATTATTGGTCAGCTCGGCCAGGTGGTAGCTGCCCAGCGCCATGTTGTGGTCGGGGTCCCACAGACGCTCGGCCGTGTGGCTAATGCCCAGACGGCGGGCGACGCCCGAGGCGGTGGCGGGCAGGAACTGCATCATGCCGCGAGCGCCGGCGTGGGATTCGACCAGCGGGTCGAAGCTGGATTCCTGACGCGTGATGGCCAGGGTGAACTCCAGCGGCGCGGCGCCGGTGACTTCCGGTGGGTGGCGGATCGGGAACATGCGTTCCGGCATCACCACGCCGCGCTGATTGGCGCCGCGACCGACCATCATCGAGCCGAACTGATCGCCGTAACCCTTCACCAGATCCATCAGCTGGGCGAAGTCGGCCGGCTGGCTGATCTGTTCGTCATCCAGATGATAGGCGAAGACCCGCATCAGGGTTTTCTCGCCTGTCTCGCCCAGAATGCGCGTGGCGCGCACCACTTCATTACCTTCAAAGCGGGCGACGTCGGTGGCCGTGGGCGCGGGTTCGCCCGGCAGGGTCAGGGTGGTGTGGCCCAGCTTCTCGGCTGACAGCTGCCCATAGAAGGTTTGGATGTGCTGGGCGCCGGCCTCATACCAGCGGCGCGCGCCGGCCTGATCGCCCTGGGCCTCGGCCGAGCGGCCCAGCCAGTACAGGGCGCGGCCCTGAGTGATTGGGGTGGTCGAACTGTTGCGCAGGGTCTCGAAATGGCGGGCCGCGACCTGCGGATTGTTCAGCTTGGTCAGGGCGACCCAGCCGGCGAAGAACTCGCCATCGACCTTGCGTTCGCCCGAGGGGAAGCCGTGGCCGTTCATGGCGTCATAGGCGCCTTGCCAATTGCGGGCGGCCAGGGCGTCCAGGAAGTAGTTCCGGCGCTCGCTCCAGAGCGTGTTCTGCCCCTCGGTATGCAGCGGGGCCGGGGGCAGGGCGGCCAGCAGGGGATAACCTTCTGACTGGCGGTTGGCGGCGCGCAGAATGCGAACGCGTTCCTGGATCACGGCCGGATCGCGCGCCTGTTGCGAGGACAGGCCGGCGACGACGGCGTCAGGGCTATAGGCGCTACGCAGGGACATGGCGGCGTTGGCGGTGACCCGCCGTTCGGATGACACCAGCGACAGCATGGCGCGCGTGGCGGGACCATGCGGCCCGGACAGCAGCATGCCCAGACGCGCGTCGTGGTCCGCCTGACTCAGCCAGCCGCCCCAGCGGGTCAGGATGCGGTTCTGCTGACCGTCATCGAACGACTGGGTCCGCCACCAGTCGCGGATCAGGGCCTGGGCCTCGTCGCGGCGACCCCGCTGCTCCAGCGCGGAGGCCAGGGCGACGGCGCCCTGAATGGTGGTGGGCTTGGTGTCGCCGAAGAAGGCGAGGGCGGTGTCCGGCGCGGCGCCGGCCATGTCCAGCGCCTTTTCACCCGCCTGACGGCGCGAATCGCCCCGCGGCCAGGCGGCGAACTGGCTCTGGGCCTGGGACAGTTCGGCATAGGACAGTTGCGGCGCCGACGTGTCGAGCAGCGCCCATTCCACCAGCTTGCGCGCGGTGGGGTCGCTGATCCGCGCCATGATCGACCGCGTGCCGATGACGTCCCTGGCCCGGGCCGAGGTCAGGCCCTGACGGAACAGGGCCGCGTCCTGGCTGCTGAGCACCGGGCCCGAGGCCGCGCTTGACGCCGCATAGGGCGTCGCCTGGCCGGCCATCATCATGCCGGGCTCGGGAGCCAGGAGCGCCAGGGCGGCGGCAAGCGTCGTCGCGATCATGATATGTGTCTTCCCCATTCAAGACCGGTTGCGGCGCGACCGCCTGCAACCTACCCTCCCGCGCTTCCAGTTACGGGCCTATGCCCATTCCCGCGCAGGTATGTTGTTTCAATGACCGCCCCCTTGTTCAAGGGCGTGATCACCGCCCTGATCACACCACTTCGTGACGGAAACGTGGACGAGGCGGCGTTCGAGCGCTTGCTTGAACGCCAGATCCAGGCCGGGGTTCACGGCGTCGTTCCCATGGGCACCACGGGTGAGAGCGCGACCCTGCATGCGGACGAACATGCCCGCGTGGTGGAGCTTTGCGTCCGTCTGGCCGCCGGGCGGGTGCGGGTCATCGCGGGCGCCGGATCGTCCGCCACGGACAAGGCGATCGACCTGGTCCGGCATGCCAAGACGGTGGGCGCCGACGGCGCTCTGGCGGTGACACCCTATTACAATCGTCCGTCGCAAACTGGTCTTGTCAGCCATTTCGAGGCCATCGCCGAGGCCGTTCAGCTGCCGGTCCTGCTCTACAACGTGCCGGGACGCACGGGCGTCGACCTGTCCAACGAATCGGTTGCGGCGTTGGCGAAGCATCCGAACATCGTCGGCATCAAGGATGCGACCGGCGACATCGCGCGGGCCAGCTGGATGCGGACACATATCGACGGCCAGTTCGACCTGATCTCGGGCGATGATCCGTCGTGGCTGGGCTATATGGCGCACGGCGGGCACGGGGTGATCTCGGTTACCTCCAACGTCGCGCCCGAGGCCATGGTGGCGCTGTACGAGGCGACGCAGGCCGGTGACTATGCGACGGCCCGGTCCTGGCAGGACCGTCTGATCGGCCTGCACAAGGCGCTGTTCCTGGACAATTCGCCGTCGCCGACCAAATACGCCCTGGCCAGGTTGGGTCTGTGCACCGAGGAGGTGCGGCTGCCGCTGTCCCTGACTTCCGACGCGGTCAAACCCGCCATCGACCGGGCTCTGGCGGAGGCGGGCGTCCTCTGATGGCGTCCACGGCCCCCAAGACCAAGCTGATCGCCGAGAACAGGCGGGCGCGGTACGACTATTTCCTGGAAGACCACATCGAGGCCGGCATCCAGTTGCTGGGCACCGAGATCAAGGCGCTGCGCGACGGTCGGGCCAACATCGCCGAGAGCTATGTCTCGCCCGAGGGGCGCGAGATGGTGCTGATCAACGCGGACATTCCGCCGTACAAGCAGGCCAATCGCTTCAACCACGAGCCGCGTCGTCACCGGAAACTGCTGCTGCATCGCAAGCAGATCGACAAGCTGATCGGGGCGGTCCAGCGCGACGGGCGCACAATCGTGCCGCTGCGCCTGTACCTGAACGAGGCGGGCAAGGCGAAGCTTGAGATCGCCTTGGCCAAGGGCAAGAAGACGCATGACAAGCGCGAGGCCAGCGCCGAACGCGACTGGCAGCGCGACAAGGCCCGACTGCTGCGCGACAAGGGCTGAGGCAGGCCTAGCCTGCGGGGTGCGCTTCCAGCACGCCGGGCAGGGCGGATGTCATGGCGTCCTGTCCATAGAGACCCAGAGAGGGACCGTTCATCCGGTCCAGCCCCAGACCGGCGATGGCCAACGCCGCTGCGGCGATAACAGCCAGCAGCGCCATGCGCCGCTCTCGCGGTGAAAATCCGGTGTCGGTATTACGCATCTGTCCCTCCAGCATTGGAGGAACAGGGCATTGAAACAAATGTTCCTTGCGACCACGCAAGTCCGGGAGATCGGTCAGACCTGTGGTTCGGCTGCCACGCTCAGTCGTCCAGCAGCGCCTGCGCGCGACGGAATATCGCATCGAACATCCCGATCGTCAGTCCGGGCGCGCCCATCAACGGTCGCCCCGGTCAAAGGTACGGGCGACGCCGGCGGAGGGCGCTGTCTTCGGCTTGCCGACCTCGTCGATGATGTCGGCCAGATCGATGAAGGCGTCGGCCTGACGGCGCAGCTCGTCGGCGATCTGGGGCGGCTGGCTCTTCACTGTGGATACGACGGTTACGCGCACGCCCCTGGCCTGAATCGCCTCGACCGCGCGGCGGAAATCGCCGTCGCCGGAGAACAGGACGACGTGGTCCAGACGGAGCGACAGCTCCAGCATGTCCACCGCCATTTCGATATCCATATTGCCCTTGGTGCGGGTGTGACCCTGGGCGTCGGTGAAACGTTTGACCGGCTTGGTCACCACGGTGAAGCCGTTGTAGTCGAGCCAGTCGACCAACGGCCGGATGGGCGAGAACTCTTCGCCCTCGATGATGGCCGTGTAATAATAGGCGCGAACCATCTGGCCCTTGCTGCTGAACCAGTCGGACAGCTTGCGGAAATCCAGGTCGTAGTTCAGCGCCCGGGCGGCCGAATACAGATTGGCGCCGTCGATGAAGAGGGCGAGGCGTTCGCCCGGATGGCCGGTCATGAATATGGGTCCGTTGGAAAGGTCGCGAATATGAACACCCCGACCGAAATCGACGACGGCGACCTCAATCTGGATGATGCAGTCATCGTCGCGCTGGGGTGCAATGACAAGGGGGCGTGGGCGTCGTGCGAGGAAGCGCTGGAGGCCGCCCTGGCGCGGTTTCGCAGCGAAGGGATCGACGTGCTGGTGCGGTCGTCCTGGTGGCGGTCGCAGGCGTGGCCCGACCCATTGGATCCTGACTTCCTGAACGGCGTGGCGATTGTCCGGACGGCGCATGAGCCAAACATGCTGATGGCGGTCCTGGCCCGGATAGAGGAGGCGTTCGGTCGCCAGCGATCCGCTCGCAACGCGCCCCGCACCCTGGATCTGGACCTGATCGCCTATGGTCGTCATACAGGCGACATGAACGGGCTGATCCTGCCGCATCCGCGCGCGGCCGAGCGACGCTTCGTCATGGGGCCGCTGGCCGAGATCGCGGGCGAGTGGTTGCACCCCATCGCGGCGATGTCCGCTTTGATCTTGGCCGACGCCGCGACCGTGGGACGCGACGCAGCGCCCCTGAAGCGTTGATGGAGCGCCGCCGACAGGGTACGTCATTCAAGGAGATGACACCGGAGGACATTTCGTGGCCCTGACCTTGCTCGCCCTTCTGTCCGTCCTGGCTGTTCAGGAGACGCACCCCGCGCCGGCCAGCCCGCCACAGGGAACCGGCGTCGTGATCCGCGAGGCGGACACCGTCGTCCGGCAGCCGCCGCCGCATCGGGGCGAGGGCATGAGCACCGCCTACCGGATCTCCGACGGCGTGCCCAACCGCGCTATGGAGTTTCGCAAGCGCGCCCTGCACCCGGGCGCGTCGATCGGCCTGCATCCCATCGCCCACGATGAAGTCTATTACGTCGTCAGCGGGCAGGGGGTGGTGACGTCTGACGGCGTCGAAACCGCTGTAAAGGCGGGCGATGCGGCCTATCTGTACGACGGCAATGTGGTGGGCGTCCGCCAGACGGGTGAGGCCGATCTGGTGCTGATCATCGCCTATCCGTTGGCGCAGCGGAAAGATTAGGGCGTCCGGCGCCGCATTCCCGCCTTCGCGGCGTTGCACAATTAGCTTCAACCCTATATTTTGTGCGGTTCTCCCTGCCGCCTGAGGATTTTCATGGCCCGCGTCACTGTCGAAGATTGCATCGAGAAGGTGCCGAACCGCTTTGGTCTGGTTCTGCTGGCCGGCCACCGCGCCCGCAATATCGCCAACGGCGCCGCGCTGACGATCGACCGCGACAACGACAAGAATCCGGTCGTCGCCCTGCGCGAGCTGGCTGACGACATGGTCGTGCCCGACGAACTGCGCGAGAACATCATCACCACGCTGCAACGCGTCGATGAGCGTACCGAAGCCGAGGACGAAGCCGAAGTCGTGGCGCTGCTGGCCGAGCCGCAGCACATGAACATGGCCGAGGCCGAACTGATCCGCGCGCTGCAAAGCGACCGGGACGGCGGCCAGGAGGAACGCTACTGACGGCAGAGCCTGTCACTGGCGTTACTATCCTGCCGGCGCGGTCCACCGCTGACGCGTCGTCGAAAAAAGCTGCGAAGACCAAAGTGGGGCCGGGGAGCGCCGCCTCTCCGGACGACGCACCTGCGAAACGCTCTCCGGTTCTGCGCCAATTTGAGCTGATCGAGGCCGTAAAGGCCTATGATCCCACGGCTGACGAGGCGCTGCTGAACCGCGCCTATGTCTATGCGATGAAGATGCACGGGTCGCAGTTGCGAGCCTCGGGCGATCCCTATTTCGCGCATCCGATTCAGGTCGCGGGCATCCTGACCGACTACCGGCTGGATACGGCCACTATCGTCACCGCCCTGCTGCATGATGTGGTCGAGGACACCTCGGCCACTCGCGACGACATCGCCGCCATGTTCGGCGAAGAGATCGCCGTCCTGGTCGAGGGCGTCACCAAGCTGAGCCGGCTGGAGCTTCAGGCCGAGCACACCCGGCAGGCCGAGAACCTCAGAAAATTCATCCTGGCCATCAGCCGCGACGTGCGGGTGCTGCTGGTCAAGCTGGCCGACCGTCTGCACAACATGCGGACGCTGCATTTCGTGAAGCCGGAAAAGCGCGAGCGTATCAGCCGCGAAACGCTGGAGGTTTATGCGCCGCTGGGCCGTTCGATCGGCATCCACTCCATCGCCTCCGAGCTTGAGGAACTGGCGTTCGAGCATCTGAACCCGACAGCCCGCACCGCCATCGAACGACGGCTGGAGGCGCTGAAGCTGGAGCACGGCCGGGCCATCGACGGGGTCTCACGCGAGGTCGAGCGCGTGCTGCTGGAAGCCGGTATCCGGGCCCATGTTAAAGGCCGCGAAAAGACGCCCTATTCGATCTGGCGCAAGTTGCAGCGCAAGGCCGTGGGCTTTTCCTCGCTGTCGGACATCTACGGCTTCCGCGTGATCGTCGACGCCGAGGACGACTGCTATCGCGCGCTGGGCGTCATCCATCGCGCCTGGCCCATGGTGCCCGAGCGGTTCAAGGATTTCATCTCCACGCCCAAGTCGAACAACTATCGCTCGCTGCACACGACGGTCGTGGGCCCCGGCGGTCTGCGGATCGAGATGCAGATCCGCACCGACACCATGGACCGCGTGGCCGAGGACGGTGTGGCGGCGCACTGGGCCTACAAGAACCAGTCCTATGGGCTGGACAAGGAGGCGATGGCCGCCGACGGCGGGCGCGACCCGCTGCAGAACCTGCGCCATCTGGTTCAGGTGATCGAGCACGGCGAGGGCGGTGAAGACTGGGTCGAGCACGCCAAGCTGGAAATGTACCTGGATCAGGTCTTTGTCTTCTCGCCCAAGGGGCGCCTGATCACCCTGCCGCGCGGGGCCATGCCGCTGGACTTCGCTTACGGCGTCCACACCGAGGTGGGTGACACGGCCGTGGGGGTAAAGGTCAACGGCGAGCTGAAGCCGATGCGCACCCAGCTTCAGAATGGCGATGTGGTCGAGATCATTCGTGGCTCCAAGCGCGAGGCGCCGGCCGACTGGCGCTCGCTGACCGTTACGGGGCGCGCGCGTTCGGCGATCCGGCGCTTCATCCGCAGTTCGGAACGGGAAGAGTTCGTGCGTCTGGGCAAGGCGGCGTTGGAGCAGACGCTGTCGCGGATCAGCAAGTCGCTGGGCGATGTGTCGCTGAAACCGGCGAATGAAACCCACGGCGCGGCCACAGACGAGGATCTGTTTGAGGCGGTCGGGCGCGGTCGTCTGGTTGCCGCGCGGGTCGCAGAGACGCTTTTCCCGGCGCTGAAGGTCGAGATCGGCGCCGGAGAAGCGCGCAAGCGAATCGAGGACGATCAGGCGCGCCTGTTCGTGCGCGGTGGCGGTCTGACGCCCGGCGTCAGCATCCATTTCGGCCAGTGTTGCACGCCCGTGCCGGGCGACCGCATCGTTGGCATCCTGGAACAGGACAAGGGCCTAACGGTCCACACCATCGACTGCCAGAAACTGGCCGACTTCGCCGATGACGACTCGGTCTGGCAGGACCTTCAATGGACGCCGCAGGCCGAGCAGGGCGCCGTCGCCTCGGCCCGGCTGCGCGCCACGATCCGCAATGCGCCTGGCGTGCTCGGCCAGGTGGCGACCCTGATCGGCGAGGCGGGCGGCAATATCCTGAACCTGGTGATGGCCCACCGGCAGCAGGATTTCTTCGATGTCGATATCGACGTGGAGGTCAAGGACGCCCGCCACGCGACCCTGCTGATCGCGGCCCTGCGCGCCAATCCGTCGGTCGATACGGTCGAACGGGCGCGAGGCTAGGTTACGGCTTGGCCGGGGCGTGTGGCGCGAGTATTGACCCCTTCATGAGCCAGATGACCACTGAAGACGTCCTGAACGAGTTCCGCGACGCGGGCGCCCTGCGCGAAGGGCATTTCGTCCTGTCCTCGGGCCTGCATAGCCCCGTCTTCCTGCAGAAAAATCTGGTCTTCATGGATGGCCGCCGCTGCGAGCGCCTGTGCAAGGCGCTGGCCGACAAGATCACGGCCACGGTGGGGCCGGTCGATGTGGCGATCTCGCCGGCCGTCGGCGGCATCATCCCGGGCTATGAGACGGCGAAGCATCTGAACGTCCGCTCGCTGTACGTCGAGCGGGAAGGGGGCGAGTTCAAGTTGCGCCGCGGCTTCTCGGTCGAGCCCGGCGAGAAGGTGGTGATGGTCGAGGATATCGTGACCACGGGTCTGTCGTCGCGCGAATGCATCGCCGCCATCCGGGCCGCCGGTGGCGACGTGGTCGCCGCCGCCTGTATCGTCGACCGCTCGGGCGGCAAGGCCGATGTGAGCGTGCCGCTGATCGCCCTGGCGACGCTGGACGTTCCGGCCTATCCGGCCGACGCCCTGCCGCCCGAACTGGCCGCCCTGCCGGTTCAGGACCCGGGCAGCCGGCGGCTGGGCAAGTAGGGAGCGACGCCATGCATGACCGTGTCCGTCTTGGCGTCAACATCGATCATGTCGCCACGGTCCGGAACGCGCGCGGCGGCGTTCATCCCGATCCGGTGCGCGCGGCGCGGGCGGCGCTGACGGCCGGCGCTGACGGCATCACCGCCCATCTGCGCGAGGATCGCCGCCACATCACCGACGCCGATATCGAGGCGCTGAGCGCGCTGTGCGTCGCCGCCGACCGCCCGCTGAACCTGGAAATGGCCGTCACGGACGAGATGCTGGCCATCGCCCTGCGTCACCGCCCGCACGCCGCCTGTCTGGTGCCCGAGCGGCGCGAAGAGGTGACGACCGAGGGCGGCCTGGCCGTCGCCGGGCATGAGAACCGCATCGCGCCGGTCGTGGCGGCCCTGACCGAGGCGGGTATTCGCGTCTCGTTGTTCATCGAGCCCAGCCCGAAACAGGTAGACGCCGCCCTGGCCGTCGGCGCCCATGTGGTCGAGTTTCATACCGGCCGCTATTGCCATGTCTCAGGCGCGGCGCGGCAGGAAGAGTTTCTCCGCCTTCGCGGGGCGGCGGCCCAGGCCCATGGTGACGGGCTGGAGGTCCATGCCGGACACGGCCTGGACTATGTCACCGCGGCCGAAGTGCTGGCCATCCGCGAAATCCGCGAGTTGAACATCGGCCATTTCCTGATTGGTGAAGCGGTGTTCGTCGGGCTGGACGCCGCCATCCGCAAGATGCGGCTGGCTATGGACGGAGCGCCGCGTTGATCGTCGGTGTCGGCACCGATCTGTGCGACATTCGCCGTATCCAGTCGTCGCTGGACCGGTTCGGCGAGCGGTTCAAGCAGCGCTGCTTCACCGATCTGGAGCGGGCCCGTTCGGACCGGAAACCTGACCCTGCATGGAGTTACGCCAAGCGGTTCGCGGCCAAGGAGGCCTGCGCCAAGGCGCTGGGCACCGGCATGCGATCGGATGTCTATTGGCGCGACATGGGGGTGGTGAATATGCCCAGCGGTCGGCCGACGATGAAGCTGACAGGGCATGCGGCAGAGCATCTGGCGCGCCTGACGCCGGCGGGGCACGCGCCGGTTCTTCACCTAACGCTGAGTGACGAACATCCTTATGCACTCGCCTTCGTGGTGATCGAAGCCTTGCCGACGTCTTAATCACGTTATACCCGTTTGCGCTGCATCAGACCGCGAAACGCGGCGGGGGACGGGCCATGACTGACGAAAGCAAGCCGCACGGCGACGATCACGCTGCGCATGACGATAATCACGCCGCGCCGCATGACCATGCGTCCGCCACAGACTCGGTGCATGACGCGCCCGTCGACCACCATGACGAAGCGCCCGAGACCCATGCCGACCCCCACCACGACGAGCCGCATCACGACACGTCCCATGCAGAGCCTGATCTCCACGAGGATGCTGCCGTGAGCCACGATCCCGCACCGGCGGCCGATCCCGTGCACCACGAACCGGTGGCCGCCGCCGCTCCGATCTATGCCCACGGCGCCCGCTCTAGCGGCGGCAAGGGCAAGTCAGCCGGAAACGAGACGGTCGAGATCGTGAAGACCATCTTCTTCGCCCTGCTGATCGCGCTGGTCCTGCGGGTGCTGCTGTTCCAGCCCTTCACCATTCCGTCCGCGTCGATGGAGCCGAACCTCTATGAGGGCGACTACATCGTCGTCTCCAAGTGGTCGTACGGCTATTCGAAGCACTCGATCCCGTTCAGCCCGCCGATCATCAAGGATCGCGTGTTCGGCAAGGCGCCGGCGCGGGGCGATGTGGTCGTCTTCAAGCTGCCGCGCGACAACAAGACCGACTATATCAAGCGCGTCATCGGCCTGCCGGGCGACCGCATCCAGATGATCGCCAACCAGCTGTACATCAACGGCGACCCGGTGAAGGACGTCGTCGTCGGCCAGTCAGAGATCAACGATGTGTTCGGCCCGCGCCCGATCACGCGCCTGAACGAGACCCTGCCGGGCGGCAAGACCTTCACCATTCAGGACTTCGGTCCAAACGGCGATCTGGACAACACGCCTGTCTATGAAGTGCCCGAAGGCTTCTATTTCATGATGGGCGACAACCGCGACAACTCCATCGACAGCCGTGTCGAGGCGTCCAGCGGCGTGGGTCTGGTTCCGGCCGAAAACCTGGTCGGCAAGGCGCAGATCATCATGTTCTCGTGGGAGCCGGGCGCGTCCCTGTTCAACCCCGTCAGCTGGGTCAAGAACCTGCGCACCGATCGCTTCTTCCAGATCCTGAACTGATGCCCAACGTGCGTGCCGAGGCGGTGCAGGCGCTGTCGCGCCGTCTCGGGCACGACTTCCGCGATCCGACCCTGCTGGAGCGCGCCCTGACGCACGCCAGCGTCAGCGAGGGGTCGAACCACCAGACCAGCAAGACGCCGCGCGACAACGAACGGCTGGAGTTCCTGGGCGACCGGGTGCTGGGGTTGCTGGTGGCCGAGCGCCTGGGCCGCGACTGGCCCGACGCCGACGAGGGGCGTTTGTCCGCCCGCCTTCATGCTCTGGTCGACAAGAGCGCCTGCGCCCGTGTGGGCGAAGGGTTGGGCGTCGGCCCGGCTTTACGGCTGTCGGCGGGCGAGACCAAGACCGGCGGTCGGCACAAGGCCGGCGTCATCGCCGATGCGGTCGAGGCCATTCTGGCGGCTGTCTATCTGGATGGTGGACTGGAGGCGGCGCGCGCGGTGTTCGAGCGCGCCTGGGCTGACGAGCTGGCGACGCCGTCGGCTCCGGCCCTGACCAATCCCAAATCCGCGTTGCAGGAATGGGCGCAGGGGCAGGCGCGACCGCTGCCGACCTATCGCGTGGCCCAGCGCACCGGCTCTGATCATGCGCCGACATTCACCGTCGAAGTCTCGGTTCAGGGTGTCGAACCCTTGACCGCGCAGGGGCGTTCGCGTCAGGAGGCGGAGAAGGCGGCCGCGACGGCAATGCTCAAACGTGAAGGCGTAATTTGACCGAGATCCCGAACCCCAACCAGCACGCGGGCTTCGCAGCCATCATTGGCGCGCCCAACGCCGGCAAGTCGACGCTGGTGAACCGGCTGACGGGATCCAAGGTCTCGATCGTGACCCAGAAGGTCCAGACCACGCGCTTCCCCGTGCGCGGCATCGCCATCGAGGGTGACGCCCAGATCGTTCTGGTGGACACGCCCGGCATCTTTACGCCGCGCCGCCGTCTGGATCGCGCCATGGTCGCCTCGGCCTGGGGCGGGGCGCAGGACGCCGATGTGGTCATCCACCTGATCGACGCCCAGTCGCACATTAACGCTGAGGGCAAGGACGGCACGGCCGCCGATCGCCGCTCGGCGGAGGACACCGAAACCATCATCGCCAATCTGCAGTCTACGGGGACCAAGGTCATCCTGGCGCTGAACAAGATCGACGGCATGCGCCGCGACACGCTTCTGGCCCTGTCGCAGCGCCTGTTCGAAACCGGCGTTTATGAAGAGGTCTATATGATCTCGGCCCTCAGCGGCGACGGCGTGGATGACCTGAAGCAGCGTCTGGCGCGATCGATGCCTGCTGGCCCCTGGCTGTACCCTGAAGACCAGTCGGCGGACGTGCCGGTGCGGGTCCTGGCCGCCGAGATCACCCGGGAAAAGGTCTATCTGCGCGTCCACGAGGAACTGCCCTATTCGGCGGCGGTGGAAACCACGGCCTTCGAGGAGAAGCCTGACGGTTCGGCCCGCATCGAACAGACCATCTATGTCGAGCGCGAAAGCCAGCGCCCCATCGTGCTGGGCAAGGGTGGCCAGACCCTGAAATGGATCGGCCAGAAGTCGCGCGAGGAACTGATGGAGCTCCTGGACCGGCCGGTTCACCTGTTCTTGACCGTGAAGGTCGATCCGAAGTGGCAGGATAGCCGCGCCCTGTACGCCCAATTCGGCCTGGAGTTCGACGTCTAGTATCGTGTTTACAGTACCCAGATCCTCAGGGGGGCCCCCTTGGATCCTCGGTTCGCTGGCTGCTCTCGTCGTCATCGGCGGGGTCGGTGCGGCGGCCGTCCACTCCTTCGGCTCTGACAAGACCGCCTCGTCGGTCGAGACATCGCCCAACCTGCCGTCTCGCCCTCCGGTCGAGATCGTCGAGGATCTGCCTCGCCTGAAGGCCCGGCTGGACGGCGCGGCCGGGCATGGCTTCAGCGGCGCCGTTCTGGTGGCGCGCGGGGATCAGGTTCTGTTCCGACAGGTTTATGGCCTGGGTGATCGGGAACAGCCGAAACTACTGGCGCTGGATTCGAAATTCCGGCTCGCGTCGATCAGCAAACAGTTCACCGCCGTCGCCATCCTGAAGCTTCAGGATCAGGGCGTGTTGAGCGTCGATGACCCGTTGTGCAAATGGATCCAGCCTTGCCCCACGGCCTGGGCGCCGATCCGGCTCAGCCATCTGCTGACGCATACGGCCGGCGTTCCCGACCTGATGGCGCGTCCGCAATGGGGCCTGCGCCGGGTGACGCCCGCGTCGTCCGAGGAACTGACGGCGGACTCCGCCAAATATGGCCTGCAGTTCGAGCCGGGGACCAAGATCCGCTACAGCAACGCGGGCTATAATCTGCTGGGCCGGGTGGTCGAGGTCGCCAGCGGCAAACCCTTCGCCGACTATCTGCGCAACGACTTGCTGGATCCGCTGGGTCTCACGGATACCGGCTATGACGACGGTTCGGCCGATATCGTCATGGGATACGCCAACTTCCCGACCGGCGTCGCGCCCCAGCCCAACGCCAATCCCAGCATCGTCTTCGCATCCGGCGGCCTGTATTCGACCCTGGACGACATGCTGATGTGGACGCGCGCCCTGCATCGGGGTGACCTGTTGTCGAAGCGGTCGCACGCCCAGATGATCGAGGATCACGACCCGCCGGGCACGCCGAACGAGCGGGGCCGTCCGCCCCGCGCGTGGGGCTTTGGCGTCTTCACCAACAGCCTGGGCGAACGCGTTGAGCCGGCGTTTTCAGACCGCCAGATTTATCACACCGGCAGTTGGTCGGGGTTCCGCAACCTGGCGACCTATCAGCCGGACGCCGATGTGACCGTGATCGTTCTGTCGAACAACTATCACCAGCGGGACGCCGTGTTCCTGATCAGCCAGCAGGCGATGGCCGAGGCGCTGGGTCACGACTTCCCGCAGGCGATGAAACGCTAGGGAATCAGCCCTGTTTCGGTTGCCAGTCAGCGCCGGGAATGGTGTTGACCATCCAGGGGATGCCGAACTTGTCGATCAGGTTGCCATAGCCGGGCGACCAAAAGGTCTCGCCGAACGGCATCTGGGGCGTGCCGCCCTCGATCAGGGCGTCATAGATGCGTTTCGCCTGGGCCGCGTCCTCGGTGTGATAGGTGACGTCGAAGCCGTTCTTGGGCTTGTCGATGTTCGGTGCGAACTCGGGCGGGATGTCGGCGCCCATCAGGGCCTGATCGCCGACCTCCAGCCAGCAATGCATCAGCCAATCCTTGTACTGAGCATCGATTGGCATGTCGGGCGGGCCGTCGCCGAACGGATAGGCGGCGGTCACCTTGCCGCCCAGCACCTGGGCGTAGAAGTCGAACGCCTGTCGGCATTCGCCCTTGAAGCTGAGGCTGGTCACGATCTTCATGGTCGTCTCCTCGGGTTGGAACGCTAGTCGGGGTTGGCGGCCAGCCAGGCTTCCAGCCGGTCGGCGGTGCTGGTCCAGCCATGGCGATGGCCGGTCAGGCTCTGCTCGGACTTCAGACCCGCGTGGGTGAAATCCATAACGGTGCGACCGTCATCGGTCTCGCTCAGAATGACGGTCACCAACGTATCGACTGGCGGCCCGTCCTCGTGGGACTCGTCCCATCTGAAACTGAAGACCAGTCGTTCCGGTTCGACGATCTCGCGATAAACGCCGCCCTGCCACAGGTCCTGACCGGTTTCCGGCGAGCGCAGGCAGATGCGCCAGGCGCCGCCGACGCGGAAGTCGGATGTGACGCTGACCGCCGGCCATTCGACCGGACCCATCCACAGCACCATGATTTCGGGCCGGCTCCACGCGCGCCAGACCAGGGTCCGCGGCGCGTCAAACGTCCGCTGCATGTGCAGGGTCGGGCGGGTGTCCAGATCGTCGGCCAAGGTCATGTCAGAGGGTCTTGACCAGATCGTTCAACTGATCCGCCACCTGGCCCCAGCCATCATGGAAGCCCATCTGTTCGTGCTGCTTCATCGCCGCCTCGTTCCAGTGGCTGGCGGTCGCGGTGTATTTCGTCTTGCCGTCACCCGTGGGTTCCAACTCGATGCGGGCGACCATGAAGGGCTGGCCCGCCGGTTTCCAGTCCGGCGTAAAGGCGTCGGTCGAGACCAGCCGACGGTTCGGCACGACCTCAAGAAATACACCCGAGTTCGGGAATCGCTCTCCGTCCGGGCCGTGCATGACGAAGTCGAAACGGCCGCCGGGGCTTGGTTCGATCACCGCGTCGGTGATGGTCCACGGCTTGGGCGCGAACCACTGACTCAGGATCGCCGGATCCGTGTAGGCGCGGAAGATTTTTTCCGGCGGGGCGTCGATGATGCGTTCCAGCACCAGATCGAAGGCGTGGGCCACGCCGTCGGTGTTACACGGATTGGTCTCAGTGTCCTGGGCCATTGTCGTCTCCTCTTTGGATTTTGCGCAGCACGTCGTCCAGGCGGCCGAAGCTGGCGTCCCAGAAACGTCGATAGTGTTCCAGCCAGTCCGCCGCGCCCCGCAGGTTCGCAGCCTCCAGCCGGGCAGGGCGCCATTGCGCCTCACGACCCCGGCTGATCAGGCCCGCCGTTTCAAGCACTTTCAGATGGCGACTGATGGCGGGGCCGCTGATGTCGAACGGTTCAGCCAGCTGGCTTACCGACGCCTCACCCTGGGCCAGCCGGGCCAGGATCGCCCGGCGTGTGGGATCAGCCAATGCCGAAAAAACGATGTCGAGGTGGGCGTCGCTCATGACCGCATGTAGCCATATCGTTAAATAACGCGCAAGTTAAATAAATGATCCAGGGTAAGGCCGCCCCAGCGGCCTCTTCCAACCACCGTCAGGGTTTCATCGATCCTGTCTCGATGAAACGTTGATGCCACGACAGCGCTTCGTTCAGCAGATGCGGAGTCTGAAGGCCATACGACCCCTTCAGCGCTCGCGCGTGATAGTCGGCCAGGGCGTCACGATAGTCAGGATGGGCGCAATTGCCGATTATGACCCTGGCCCGCTGCTTGGGCGACAGGCCGCGCAGATCGGCCAGCCCCTGTTCCGTGACGATGACCTGTACGTCCTGGGTGATGTGATCGACGTGGCTGGCCATGGGCACGATGGCCGAGATCTTGCCGCCCTTGGCCGTCGAGGGGGTGACGAAGCACGAGATGAAGGCATTACGCGCGAAATCGCCCGACCCGCCGATGCCGTTCTGGATGCGCGAGCCCATGACGTGGGTCGAGTTCACCGCCCCATAGATGTCGGCCTCGATCAGGCCGTTCATGGCGATGCAGCCCAAGCGACGGATGATCTCGGGATGGTTCGAGATCTCCTGCGGGCGCAGGATAATCTTGCCCCGGAACTGCTCCATCCGGCTGTTCAGGTCGGCCGCCGCCTCGGGGCTCAGAGAGAAGGCGGTGGCTGATGCAACGGTCAGCTTGCCGGAATCCAGCAGATCCCGCATCCCGTCCTGCAGCACCTCGGTATAGGCGGTCATGTTCTCGAACGGACTGTCTTTCAGCCCTGCCAGCACGGCGTTCGCCACATTGCCCACGCCCGATTGCAGCGGCAGCAGCGAGGCGGGCAGGCGGCCCATCTTCACCTCGTGCGCCAAGAACTCGATCAGGTGACCGGCGATGGCCGTGGCGCTGTCGTCGGGCGCCGCGAAGGGCAGGTTGCGGTCCGGCGCGTCGGTCTCGACGATGGCGACGACCTTGGCCGGATCAATGCGGAACGTCTCCTGTCCGATCAGGTCGGTCGGCCGGGTCAGAGGGATCGGCACGCGGTCCGGCGGAAGGGCCGTGCCGTAATAGATGTCGTGCATTCCCTCCAGCGCAGGGTTCTGCCAGCTGTTGACCTCCAGGATGATGCGCTCGGCGCGGTCCAGCCAGGTCTTGTTGTTGCCGATGGACGACGACGGGATCAGCGATCCGTCCTCGCGGATGCCCGACACCTCGACCACGGCCGTGTCCAGCGGGCCGAGGAAGCCCTGCCAGGCGACGGGCGCCACCTGCGACAGGTGCATGTCCAGATATTCCATCTCGCCCTTGTTGATCTTCTCCCGGGCGATCGGGTCGGAGTTATAGGGCAGGCGGAATTCGATGCCGTCAGCCTTGGCCAGGGCGCCGTCCAGTTCCGGACCGGTCGAGGCGCCGGTCCAGACCTTGAGCCGGAACGGATTGCCCGCGGCGCGCTCCGCCTCCATGCGGACGGCCAGTGCGGGCGGCACGACCTTGGGATAGCCCGAGCCGGTGAAGCCACTCATCCCCACGGTCGAGTTGGCAGGGATCAGGGCGGCGGCGGCGTCCGCTGACATGATCTTTGAGCGGAGGGCGGCGTTACGGATGCGGGAGGTCATGGGTCACCACGGCGTCTGGGGGAGGACGGTAGAAACAACAGGTCATCGCATAATCCCCGACCGCCGCGGGGTCCACCATCTGTCCTCGACGATGTTGCGGATCGTGCCGGTGGCCAAGGGTCGCAGAGCGCGCTAGCACCGGCGGATGGAATTTCAGGACGAGGCCTTTGTGCTGTCGGCGCGGTCGCATGGCGACACAGGCGCCGTGGTCGAACTGCTGACCGAACTGCATGGACGCCGCGCAGCCTACGTCGCGGGCGGGGCGTCACGGCGTATGAAGCCCTTCCTGCAACCGGGTGCGCGGGTCGTGGCCGACTTTCGGTCACGAACCTCGGACCAACTGGGTTCCGCGCGGCTGGAACCGGTCGGTGAGGGGCCGGCGTCCCTGTTCGACGATCCGTTGGCCCTGATCGGCCTGAACGCCGCCGCCGCCGTGGCGCAGGGCGCACTGCCGGAGCGTGAACCGCATCCCGGCGCCTTCCTGGCGTTCGAGGCGCTGATGGGCGCCTTCGTACTTCCCGATGTCTGGCCCGCGATCTTCGTACGGTTCGAAGCGGGGCTGCTGGAGGATCTGGGCTTCGGGCTGGACCTGTCGCGCTGCGCCGCCACCGGGTCGATGGACGATCTGATCTGGGTCAGTCCGCGCACGGGCCGCGCCGTCAGTCGTGAGGCGGGTGCGCCGTATGTCGACAAGTTGCTGCGCCTGCCGCCCTTCATGCTGGGTGCGCAGGCGGGGCTGGGCGAGGGTGATGTAAGGGCCGGCCTGGACCTGACCGGTCACTTTCTGGAACAGTTCGTCTTCCACGCCCTGAACAAGCCTCTGCCGCCCGCGCGCGTGTGGATGATCGAGCGGCTGGCTGACGCGGGTCGGTTGTAACGCTGCAGATGTGGACTATCCGCCCTTCGGGGACGGAACGGGCTAGACTTCGCGCGTCCCATCTCCGATTCGAAGTCGCATGACCATCCACACCCCGACGCCCGAGGGCGGCCGCATCGTCGAAGAGCCGATGGCGGATGCGCTGTCCCGACGCTACCTGGCTTACGCCCTGTCGACGATCACCAATCGTGCGCTGCCCGACGTGCGCGACGGGTTCAAGCCGGTGCACCGGCGCATCATGTACGCCATGCACCAGATGCGTCTGAACCCGCAGGCGGCGGCGCGCAAATGCGCCAAGGTCGTCGGCGAGGTCATGGGCGGCTATCACCCGCACGGCGACGCCTCGATCTATGAGGCGCTGGTCCGCCTGGCCCAGGACTTCGCCCAGCGCTATCCGCTGGTCGACGGTCAGGGCAATTTCGGCAATATCGACGGCGATAGCGCCGCGGCCATGCGCTATACTGAGTGCAAGCTGACGCCGGCCGCCGTGCTGCTGCTGGACGGCATCGATCAGGACTCGGTCGATTTCCGCGCCACCTATGACGATCAGGACGAGGAGCCGGTCGTTCTGCCGGCCGGCTTCCCCAATCTGCTGGCCAACGGCTCGTCGGGCATCGCCGTGGGCATGGCGACCTCGATCCCGCCGCACAACGCGGGCGAACTGATCGAGGCGTGCCAGTTGCTGCTGGAGCGACCCGAGGCGACGACGGCGGAACTCGTCCAGATCGTGCCGGGGCCGGACTTCCCGACCGGCGGCGTTTCGGTTGAAGGGCAGGCTTCCATCCTGGACGCCTATGAGACCGGCCGCGGCGGTGTGCGCCTGCGGGCCCGGTGGGAGACCGAGGATCTGGGGCGCGGCGTCTGGCGCATCGTCGTCACCGAAATGCCCTATCAGGTCCAGAAGAGCCGCCTGATCGAGGCGCTGGCCGACCTGATCGAGAACAAGAAAGCACCGCTGCTGGCCGACGTCCGCGACGAGTCGGCCGAGGACATCCGCCTGATTCTCGAACCCAAGTCCCGGACCGTCGAGCCAGAGGTCTTGATGGAGAGCCTGTTCAAACTCTCTGATCTTGAGGTGCGTTTCCCGATCAACATGAACGTGCTGGACGCCAGCGGCACGCCGCGGGTCATGGGCCTGAAGGAGTGTCTGCGCGCCTTCCTGGATCACCGTCGCGAAGTGCTCAACCGCCGCAGCCAGTGGCGGATCGAGCGGGTGGAGAAACGTCTGCACCTGCTGGAAGGTCTTCGGATCGTCTTCCTGAACCTGGATGAAGTCATCCGCATCGTTCGCGAAGAGGAACAGCCGAAGGCCGTGCTGATCGCCCGTTTCGGTCTCAGCGAACTCCAGGCCGACTTCATCCTCGACACCCGGCTGCGTCAGCTGGCGCGGCTCGAGGAAATGACGATCGAGAAGGAATTCAACCAGCTGTCCGAGGAACTGGCCGCGCTGCGTGCGCTGTCATCGTCGGAGACGAAACAGTGGAAGGCCATCAGCAAGGAACTGGAGGCTGTCCGCAAGGCGCTGATCTCGCCGCGTCGCACGACCATCGGTGAGGCGGTCGACGCTTCCAGCTATGCGCCCGCCGAGGCTTTCATCCCGCGCGAGGCTATCACCGTAATCCTGTCGGAACGCGGCTGGATCCGCGCCGCCAAGGGCAAGGTCGAGGATCCGTCGGAGCTGAAGTTCAAGGAAGGCGACAGCCTGGGCTTCCTGGTGCCCGCCTATACGACCGACAAGATCCTGATCGGGGCTTCGGACGGGCGAATTTTCACTATCGGCGCCGACAAGCTGGCGTCAGGCAGAGGCCACGGCGAGCCGCTGCGGTTGATGATCGACCTGGACGAGAAGGCCGAGATCATCAACGTCGTGGCGCACGAACCGGATGCGAAACTGCTGGTGGCGTCGAAGGCGGGATATGGTTTCGTCGCGCCCGAGAACGACCTGCTGGCTCAGAAGCGTGGGGGCAAACAGGTGCTGAACGGCGACATGCTGGCCATGCTGCGCGTGACCGGTGACCACGTCGCGACCGTAGGCGAGAACATCAAGGCGCTGATCTTCCCCATCGCCGAACTGCCTGAAATGGGCCGGGGCAAGGGGGTGAAGCTGCAGAACTACAAGCAGGGCGGTCTGGCCGACGTCGCGGTGTTCAACGCCGAGACAGGGCCGGAATGGGCCGACGGCGGCGGCCGTCGTCGCAACTGGCCCGACTGGAAGGACTGGCTGGGCAAACGCGCCGGCGCCGGGCGTCAGGGCCCCCGCGGCCTGAGGAAGTTCCGTTAGGGCAGCCGCTCCCAGCCCATGGGCCTGAGGGCCTCCATGGGGCGGAAGTTGGTCTTGTAATCCATCTTGGTCGAGCCCTGGACCCAGTAGCCCAGATAGACATAGGGCAGGCCGACGACGACGGCCTGGCGGATGTGATCCAGGATGGCGAAGACGCCCAGGCTGCGGCGATCCAGGTCGGGGTCGAAGAAGCTGTAGACCAGCGACAGGCCATCGTTCAGCAGGTCGGCCAGCACGACGCCGACCAGATCGCCCGGCCCGCCGTCACTGGAAGGCAGGCGGTATTCGATCAGATGGGTTCGGACACCGCTGTCCTCGACCATGGCGACGTAGTCGAGCCAGCCCATGTCGCACATGCCGCCGCCGGGATGACGGCTATTCAGATAGCGTCGCAGCAGGTCGAACTGCTCGGTCGTCGCCTCGGCCTCGACCAGGTCGCGGGACAGGTCGGCGTTGCGGCTCAGGATGCGGCGCTGGGTCCGGCGGGGCGCAAACTCGCCAATCGGGATACGGACAGAAACGCACGCGGCGCAGGTTTCGCAGGCCGGTCGGTAGGCGATGTTCTGGCTGCGTCGGAAACCGGCATGGGTCAGTTCGTCATTGACCCGCGCGCCGTCGTGGAAGGGCAGATTTGCAAACACCTTCCGTTCGAACTGGCCGGGCAGATAGGGGCAGGGCGCGGCGGCGGTCATGAAGAAGCGGAGCTGGCGCGAGGGGACGTGCTGGGTCATCGACCGTTCCTCCCCTTTGCTGCTGGCTTCGCCGTCATCGTCGTCATGTCCTGATAGAGCGCCGTCCGGGTGCGTCAGGCAAGCCCGTCTTTACAGGCTGGTGTCACTGGGCAGGACCGGCGCCTCGCGCAGCAGGACAATGGCGATCCGGCGGTTGCCCGCCAGCGCCGGATCGTCGGGATAGAGGGGGTCTGAGCCCGCCTTGCCCGAGACCTGATAGACGCGGTCCGCATCGACGCCTGCCCCTTGAAGCACGACGCGCGAGGCGTTGGCGCGTTCCGACGACAGACGCCAGTCACCGGCCGCGCTGGCCCGGCCTGAACCGCGCGTGGCGCTGGTGTGGCCGGTGATGGAGATCCGGTTGGGCAGTTGATTGATGACCCGCGAGACGGCGCGCAGCAGCAGCTGGGCGCGGGCGTTCGGCTGGACCGAGTTGTTGTCGAACATCGAACGGCCTTCCTGATCCACCAACTGGATGCGCAGGCCCTCGGGCGTCTGGTCGATGATCAGTTGTTTGGACAGCTCGGCGAGTTCCGGCATCGACTGCATGGCCTGACGCAGGGATTCGGCGGCGCTTGCGAAATCGGCGGCCTCGCGGCGGGCGATCTCCTCGCGAAGTTCGGCTTCGCTGGCGGCGGCCAGATTGGCGTTGGTCCCGGCCTGGTCAGGGGCGTTTTCAGGCGCATCGGGCGCCAGTTGCTGAATCACGGACATGGAGCCCGATCCCTTGGCCCCGTCATCACCCAGGGCCGTGCCGCCCAGAATGCCGCCCGAGCCGGAGGTGCTGGACGAGACGCTGGCGGGGGCGAAATATTCGGCGATGCCGCGCTTCTGCTCCGGATCGGTCGTGTTGATCAGCCACATCAGCAGGAAGAAGGCCATCATCGCGGTGACGAAGTCCGCATAGGCGACCTTCCACGCGCCACCGTGGTGGCCGCCGCCGACGACCTTCTTCACCTTCTTGATGACGATCGGGCGATCGCTCATGGCCATGGGGCGCATCCTTTAGGAAGTCAGCCAGCCCTAGACCGCCGACGGTTAAGGGCGTGTTTCCCATTTCGGGACCTGTGACCGATGTCCGGCCGCTTGCCTCTCGCGATGGCGACCACTAGGTCGGGGGCGTGACGCTGGAACCGCTGCCCGATCATCCCGACCAAGAGACCCTGGCCTATCGACGGGCGCTGGGCGCCTTTGCGACGGGCGTGTGCGTGGTCACGGCCGACGCCGAGGGCGGGCCGGTGGGCATCACCATCAACTCATTCGCTTCGGTATCCCTGTCACCCCGACTGGTGGTGTGGAGCCTGGATGAGCGATCCGAACGGTGGCCTGCGTTCGCCGGGGCGGAGCGATTCGCGATCCATGTTTTGCCGTCAGAAGACAGTGATTTGGCGACGCGGTTCGCCCGGGGTGTGTGCACGCTTGAGCCCGGGGAATATGAACGCCGCGGCGACGGTCCGCCGGGCCTGCCCGAGGCGCTGGCCCGGTTCGAGTGCGTGGCCCATGCCCGTATACAGATGGGCGACCATCTGATGATCGTGGGCCGGGTCGAGGCGTTCCATGCCCGGCCGGGGGACTCACTGACCTATTTCCGGGGCCGCTACGGGGTCGCGCAGGAGCCTGAGGAATGAAGATCGCCTTCGCCGGTCTGGGCATCATGGGCGCGCCGATGGCCGGTCATCTGGTGGCCGCGGGGCATCAGGTCGTCGGCTTCAACCGCTCGCCCGCCAAGGCGCAGGCCTGGGCCGGGGCGACGGGCGGACGGTTCGCCACCACCGTGGCCGAGGCGGCGCAGGGGGCCGAGCTGCTGGTCCTGTGCGTGGGCGATGACGATGACGTCCGCGCCGTCGTGACCGAGGCCCTGCCGCATCTGGCGACCGGCGCCGTGATCGCGGATCACACCACCACCTCGGCCAGAGTAGCGCGCGAGATGGCCGCGCTGGCGGCCGGGCAGGGGCGCCGCTTTCTTGATGCGCCGGTGTCGGGCGGGCAGGCGGGGGCTGAGAACGGGCGGCTGAGCGCCATGGTCGGCGGCGACGCCGAGGCGCTGGCGCGAGTGGAGCCGGTGCTGCGGGCCTATTGCGCAGCGGTGAAGCACATGGGCGAGGCCGGGACGGGCCAACTGACCAAGATGGTCAACCAGATCTGCATCGCCGGGGTGGTTCAGGGTCTGGCTGAGGCGGTGCATTTCGCCCAGTCAGCCGGTCTGGACACCGACGCCGCGCTGGAGGCCGTGTCGAAAGGCGCGGCCCAGTCGTGGCAGATGGACAACCGCTGGAAGACGATGGCCGAGGGGCGATTCGACTTCGGCTTCGCCGTCGACTGGATGCGCAAGGACCTGGGTCTGGTGCTGGACGAGGCGCGCGCCAACGGCAGTCACCTTGCCCTGACGGCGCTGGTGGATCAGTTCTATTCTGAAGTTCAAGCGATGGGGGGATCGCGATGGGACACGTCAAGCCTGGCCGCAAGGCTGCAAGACCGCAGAGGGACCTGACCGACGACCAGCTTTGGCCGGTATGGCGCGCGCTGGTTCGCGATTTCCGGTTCGGGCGCTTTATGTGGCAGATGCTCAACTCGCGCGGCGGTTGGGGCTTTTATGACCTGGACCTCGCGTCGTCCCTGTTGAAGATCCCGGCGGTTCAGGAAGCCCGGATGCGCCTGTCCGGGGCGTCGCCCGATCTGCTTGATCGTCTGGCCGGAGTGGCGGCTGTCAACGCCCGGCGTAGCGAGGCGCTGTGGAAGGCGGCGGCGCTGTTTTACATCACCGTGCCGGTCACACTGACGCTTGCGACCCTGCAGGCGGCGCCGGAGTTCATGCGGGTGTTTCTGGCGACATCGTTTTCGGTGTTCGGCGTGGCGACGGCCATCGCGACGCTGTGCATCGCTCTTCAGATGCTGTTCTATTTCGGCGTTTACTGGCGCGCTTCCCAGATCGTGGCCGTCATCGACCTGGTGAAGGTCGAGCGCCCGGGTCCGCCTACGCCCCCATCAGGCGGGCGGCCTTAGGCGCGAAATAGGTCAGGACACCGGACGCGCCCGCGCGCTTGAAGGCGTGCAGGGTCTCCAGCACGGCGCGGTCTTCCTCCAGCCAGCCGTTGGCGATGGAGGCCTGCATCATCGCGTATTCGCCGGACACCTGATAGGCGAAGGTCGGGATCTTGAAGGTGTCGGAGACCAGCCGGACGATATCCAGATAGGGCAGGCCCGGCTTGACGATCAGGGCGTCGGCGCCCTCGGAAATGTCCATCGCCACCTCGCGCAGCGCCTCGTCCGTGTTGGCGTAGTCCATCTGATACGTCTTCTTGTCGCCCGTCAGCGATTTCGACGAGCCCACCGCGTCACGGTAGGGGCCATAGAAACAGGACGCGTATTTGGCGGCATAGCTGATGATCAGCGTGTCAGGCAGGCCGTTCGCCTCCAGCGCCTCGCGGATGGCCTGGACGCGGCCGTCCATCATGTCGGACGGGGCGACGGCGTCGGCGCCCGCATGGGCGTGGATGAAGGCCTGTTCGGCCAGCCGCTCCAGCGTCGCGTCATTGACGATGCGGCCGTCCTCCAGCACCCCGTCGTGGCCGTGGTCGGTGTAGCAGTCCAGCGCCACGTCGGTCATGACGCCGATCTCGGGCGCCGCGTCCTTGATCGCCTTGATGCAGTCGGGGATCAGGCCGTCCGGGTCGCTGGCGGCCGTGCCGACGTTGTCCTTGGCCGCGCCGCCAATGTTGGGGAACAGCGCCACCATGGGAATGCCCAGATCGCGCGCCTGCACTGCGGCTCTGGCCGCTTCCTTCGGCGACAGGCGATCGACACCGGGCATGGAGGCGACCGGCTGCCGATCCTCGGCCCCGTCATGGACGATCAGCGGCCAGATCAGGTCGGCGGGCGTCAGGGTCGTCTCGGCGACCAGGCGGCGAACCCACGGCTGCGAGCGCAGGCGACGCGGACGGGCATAGGGAAAGGCGGCGGGAGCGAAGGGCGTGGTCATGGCGGCGCCTTAGGCCAAAGCCGTCCCGATGGCAAAAGCCGGCGGCTGGGGCCTGGAGCGTCCAACGAAAAAAAGCGTCCAAAGAGTCCAATCCGTCCAATGCGGTCGGCCCAGGGACACAGGGCGAACGGATGTGAGGCGCGAGGTCATGCGGTCATCATAGCCGGGTGGCTGACTATGGCGGGGCGAACGTCGCCAGAAATGATCGGCGCGTTTGAAAACAAGGGCTTGTCCAGTGTCCATAGGATGGCCGCATCAATCGAACCGAACAGGGCGCATGGGGTGACGGGCGGGCCGGCAGTCGCTAGAAGCGCGCCACAGACGGCGCCAAGCCGCGATCCAGACGGGAGCCTGAGGATGGACTTCGCCCTTTCCGACGACCAGCGCGCGATCCAGGATGCGGCGCGGGCCTTTGCCGACGCCGAGCTGGCGCCCCATTCGGCGAAATGGGACGAGGACAAGCATTTCCCGGTCGAGACGATGAAGGCGGCGGCCGAGATGGGCTTCTGCGGCATCTATACGGGCGAGGAGCACGGCGGCATGGCGCTGGGCCGGGTCGAGTCGGCGGTGATCTTTGAAGAGTTGTCGCGCGGCGACGTGGCGGCGGCGGCCTTTATCTCGATCCACAACATGGCGACCTGGATGATCGACCGCTTCGGCTCGGCCGATCTGCGGGCGCGGTTCGTGCCGTCGCTGGTCACGATGGACAGGATCGCCAGCTATTGCCTGACCGAGCCGGGCTCGGGCTCCGACGCGGCGGCGCTGCGGACGACGGCGGTGCGCGACGGCGACCACTATGTGCTGAACGGGTCAAAGGCCTTCATCTCCGGCGCGGGCACGTCCGATGTCTATGTGGTCATGGTCCGCACGGGCGGCGAGGGCCCCAAGGGGATCAGCGCCATTGTGGTCGAGGCGGGGACGCCCGGCCTGTCTTTCGGGGCGCAGGAAAAGAAGATGGGCTGGAACGCCCAGCCGACCGCTATCGTCCAGTTCGACGACTGCCGCGTGCCGGTCGCCAATCTGCTGGGGGACGAAGGCGCGGGCTTCCGCTACGCCATGGCCGGTCTGGACGGCGGACGGCTGAACATCGCCGCCTGTTCGCTGGGCGGCGCGCGGCTGGCGCTGGAGACGGCCCAGGACTACGTCGCGTCGCGCAAGCAGTTCGGCAAGCCGATCGGGGAGTTCCAGAACACCCAGTTTCAGCTGGCCGACATGGCCACCGATCTGGAGGCCGCCCGTCTGATGGTCCTGCGCGGCGCCTGGGCCATCGACACCGACCATCCGGAAAAGACCAAATGGTGCGCAATGGCCAAGCGCCTGGCCACCGACGCCTGTTTCCAGATCGCCGACGCGGCGCTGCAACTGCACGGCGGCTATGGCTATCTGAAGGACTATCCGCTGGAACGGATCGTGCGCGACCTGCGCGTTCACCGCATCCTGGAAGGCACCAACGAGATCATGCGCGTGATCGTGGCGCGGGAGCTGTCGAAGTGAGTGAAGTCGCCGAACCCGAAGTCATCACCCGCATCCATGGCGGCGTCGGCCGGATCACGCTGAACCGGCCCAGGGCTATCCACGCGCTGAACCGGGGCATGTGCGAGGCGATGACGGCGGCGTTGCTGGACTGGCGTTCGAATCCCTCCGTCTCCTCCATACTGATCGACCATGCGGGCGAGCGCGGCTTCTGCGCGGGCGGCGACATCCGTATGATCGCCGAAAGCGGCGCGGGCGATGCGTCGGAGGCGAAGGCCTTCTTCCTGTCGGAATACCGGCTGAACCACCTGCTGTTCGACTATCCGAAGCCGGTGACGGCGCTGGTGGACGGCATCGTCATGGGCGGCGGGGTCGGCATCAGCGAACCGGCCGAGGTGCGGATCGCCACCGAGCGGACCACCTACGCCATGCCAGAAACCGGCATCGGCCTGTTCCCCGACGTGGGCGGCGGGTGGTTCCTGCCCCGTCTGCCGGGCCAGACGGGGGTGTGGCTGGCGCTGACCGGCGCGCGGCTGAAGGCGGCAGACACCGTCTTCCTGGGCATCCACACGCACTATCTGCCCAGCGACGCGCTGGAGGCGTTCCGGGCCATCCTGTCGACCGATCCGGCGCATCCGGCGGATATCGCCGACGGGCTGGAGGATGATGCGGGCGAACCGACCATCGAACCGCATCTGGAGGCCATTGAGCGCCTGTTCGCCTTCGACACGGTCGAGGAAATCTTTGTGGCGCTGGATGCCGACGGGTCGGAATGGGCGCTGGCGCAGCTGGCGATCCTGAAGACGAAGTCGCCGCAGTCGCTGAAGGTGTCACTGCGCCAGATCCGCACCGGCGGGGCGCTGGACAGCTTCGCTGACAACATGGCGATGGAATACGCCCTGGGCGGCCAGGTCGTGCGCACCCGCGACTTCCAGGAAGGTGTGCGGGCGGTGATCGTCGATAAGGACAATGCGCCAAAATGGTCGCCCGCGACGGTTGAGGGGGTGACAGACGCCATGGTGGACGATCTGTTCGCACCACTGCCAGCAGATGAGGCATGGACGGCGCTCTGAAATCCTTCTCCCCTTGAGGGAGAAGGGCTAGTCTGCGGCGATTGAAAATGGAGGCTGTCATGAAGGCCCGTCTTTTCGCTGTCGCCCTTTCGGCCCTTGCGGTCGTCGCCGCGCCCACATTCGCCCAGACCCCGGATCCCGCCTATGCCGCCGCCGTCGCCGACCAGCTGCGTCCGGCGGACGAGGTGGCGCGCGATGCGCTGCGCCATCCGGACCAGATGCTGGCCTTCGCGCGGATCAAGGCGGGTGATCGGGTGGCCGACATCCGGCCCGGCGCGGGGTATTTCACCCGCCTGTTCGCGCGTGTCGTCGGCGCCGACGGCCACGTCTACGCTTTCGTGCCCAATCGCACGGCGGAGCGTGAGAACCCGCGCGCCGACGCCTTGGTCGCCGCCTATCCGAACGTGACGCGCGTCAACGGTGACCTGGACGCCATGACCTTCGACCAGCCGCTGGACGTGGTCTTCATGAGCCAGGAATACCACGACTTCCATATCCCCCGTTTCGGCGTGGATGTGGCCAGGATGAACGCCGACATCTTCAAGGCGCTGAAGCCCGGCGGCGTGTTCGTGGTGATCGACCACGAAGCCGCGTCCGGCGCCGGGATCTCGGCGGTCGAAACCCTGCACCGCATCGAGGGCGCCCAGCTGCGTCGCGAGGTCGAGGCGGCGGGCTTCGTCTTTGACGACGCCAGCGAGGCCGTGGCCAATCCGGGCGACGATCACACGTTGAACGTCTTTGACGAAGCCATTCGCGGCAGGACCGACCAATTCGTCTATCGTTTCCGCAAGCCCGGCTGAAACTGAAAGGCGCCGCTGGCGTACCCGACGGCGAGCCGCTAACCCTGCGGCAAAACTACAGGGAAACGCTCGCAATGACCCGCATCGCCTTCATCGGTCTCGGTAATATGGGTGGCGGCATGGCCGCCAACCAGGCCAAGGCCGGCCACGACGTCGCCGCCTTCGACCTGTCAGCCGCCGCCCTTGAGCGGGCGGCGGAGGCCGGGTGCCGGGCGGTCGATTCTGTCGCCGAGGCGGTGAAGGACGCCGAGGTGGTCATCACCATGCTGCCCGCAGGGCCGCACGTGCTGGGCGTCTATTCCGAACAGATCATCGGCGCGGCGCCCAGCAGCGCCCTGTTGCTGGATTGCTCGACCATCGACGTTGAGACGGCGCGCAAGGTCGCGGGCCTGGCCAAGGAAGCCGGCTATGCCTTTGCCGACGCCCCGGTGTCGGGCGGCACGGCGGCGGCGGACGCCGGGACGCTGGCCTTCATGGTCGGCTGCGACGAGGGCGACTTCGCCCGGATCGAGGCGGCGCTGGAACCGATGAGCCGCATCACCATCCGCGCGGGCGATCACGGCGCGGGCCAGGCGGCCAAGATCTGCAACAACATGCTGCTGGGCATCAGCATGGTCGGAACCTGCGAAGCCATCGCCCTGGCCGAAAAGCTGGGTCTGGAGCCCGAGCGGTTCTTCGAGATCGCGTCCAAGTCGTCGGGCCAGTGCTGGAGCGTCAGCAACTATTACCCCTGGGCCGGTCCGGTGCCGACGGCGCCGTCGAACCGGCGCTACGAAGGCGGTTTCGCCACGGCCATGATGCTGAAGGACCTGAAACTGGCCCAGGACGCGGCGGCCAAGGCAGGCGCGACCACGCCCTTGGGCGCCCAGGCAGAGGCCCTGTACGCCCTGTTCAGCGGCCTGGGCTACGGCGGCAAGGATTTCTCGGCCATGGTCCAGATGCTGCGCGGGCGGCTGGACGAACTGGCGTCCTCTTGACCTCGATCAAGGCGGGCCGCGTCTGATCGCCTATCGTGCGGCATGACCAGAATCGCCATTGAGAGCCGTTATCAATTAAGGGTTTGCGGCGATTTGTCCGCGTCGTTTCATGGACAAATCGTCCCCACGGGCGCATCACCCGCGAAAGTTTCTCCGTCGCGCAGAGCTGCCCGGGTGTTTGACTACAAAGCCGCATTCCAGACCGCCGTCGAGCAGGTGAAGGCCGAGGGGCGCTATCGCATCTTCGCCGACCTGAAGCGCGTGCGCGGCCAGTTCCCCAAGGCGGTCCGCCGTCGCGAGGACGGGACCGAGCAGGACGTCGTGGTCTGGTGCTCGAACGACTATCTGGGCATGGGCCAGCACCCGGCGGTGCTGGAGGCGATGCAGGCCGAGATCGACGCCGTGGGCGCCGGCGCCGGCGGTACGCGCAACATCTCGGGCACCACCCGTTCGGCGGTCGACCTGGAAGCCGAGCTGGCCAGCTGGCACCAGAAGGAAGCGGCGTTGCTGTTCACCTCGGGCTATGTGGCCAATGAGGCGACGCTGACCACCCTGCAGAAGATCCTGCCGGGGCTGATCATCTTCTCCGACTCGCTGAACCACGCCTCGATGATCGCGGGCATCCGCAACGGCGGATGCGAGCGGCATATCTTTGCGCACAACGATCTGGAGCATCTGGAGGCCCTGCTGAAGGACGCCCCTGCGGACGCGCCCAAGCTGATCGCCTTCGAGAGCGTCTATTCGATGGACGGCGACATCGCCGACCTGGCCGGAACCATCGCCCTGGCGAAAGAATACGGCGCCCTGACCTATCTGGACGAGGTTCACGCGGTCGGCCTGTACGGCGAAACCGGCGCGGGCGTGGCCGAGCGGGACGGGGTGCTGGACGGCATCGACATCGTCGAATGCACCCTGGGCAAGGCCATCGGCGTCATGGGCGGCTATATCGCCGCCGACGCCGTGATCGTGGACGCGGTGCGTAGCTGGGCCTCGGGCTTCATCTTCACCACCAGCCTGCCGCCGGCCCTGACCGCCGGGGCGCTGGCCTCGGTCCGCCATCTGAAGGCGCATCCCGAACTGCGCGCCGCCCATCAGGAGCGCGCCGAGACCCTGAAGCAGCGCTTCGCCGCCGCCGGCATCCCGGTCCTGCCCAGCGTCAGCCATATCGTCCCGGTGCACGTCGGCGACCCGGTCCACTGCAAGATGATCTCGGACATGCTGCTGGAAGATTTCGGCATCTATGTTCAGCCGATCAACTATCCGACCGTGCCCAAGGGAACCGAGCGCCTGCGCTTCACCCCCTCGCCGAACCATGACGACGGCATGATCGACAAGCTGGTCGACGCCATGGACAAGCTGTGGGCCCACTGCAACGTGGCCCGGCGACCGGTCGCGGCCTGATGACGCCGCCGGAGCTCGGCGAAGTCCTCGTCGAGTTCGTCCGCAACGGCCCCTATGTGAAATGTTCGGCGGTCCACGCCGCTACGGGCGTCGAGGTGTCGGCCATCGGCCCGGCGCATGAACCGCGCGCGGTTGAGCGGGTGGCCATCGCCAAGCTGAGGCGGGCGCTGGAGAGGCGCTGATTTCGCTCTAGCGCGGAGTAGGGCCGTCGATGACCACCCATGCTGATCCATCGGCAGCGATGACAGCCTCCTGAGGCGTCCAGCGGCCGCCTGCGTCGCGACTAAGATATCGGCAGGCATATTCGGTCGGCTCTTCAGGAAAACCGTTACAGCGAACAGCGCTGATGGCGGCCGGCTGCGCCTGAAGCGCCTGGGCCAAATCGGTGCGATCGGGACCGTTCGTGACGCAGCCTGCCAGAAGCAAGAGCGTAGGGGCGAGAACATGGGACAGCCTGAGCATACGTCTACGGTGACATCGTTCAGGCTCGAGCGGAATGGCGCGACCCACTAGATGTTGTGGTAAATTTCGGCGCGGCCTAGAAGTATGCGCCGTTCAGCCCTTCAGACTCGGGACGCCCGCCAGTGACCGCCTTTACCCACGACGCCTATTTCTCCAGGACGCTGGCCGACGCCGATCCGGATATCTTCAAGGGCATCCAGGGCGAGCTGGGTCGCCAGCAGGAGCAGATCGAGCTGATCGCGTCCGAGAACATCGTCTCGAAGGCGGTGCTTGAGGCGCAGGGGTCGGTCCTGACCAACAAATACGCCGAAGGCTATCCCGGTCGCCGCTACTATGGCGGCTGCGAGTTCGTGGACATCACCGAGGACCTGGCCCGCGAGCGCGCCAAGAAGCTGTTCGGGGCCGCCTTCGCCAACGTGCAGCCGCACTCGGGCGCCCAGGCCAACCAGGCCGTCTTCTTCACCTTGCTGCAGCCCGGCGACACCTTCCTGGGCATGGATCTGGCCTGCGGCGGGCACCTGACGCACGGTTCGCCGGCCAACCAGTCGGGCAAGTGGTTCCGGCCCGTGACCTACAAGGTCCGCGACGACACCCATCTGATCGACTATGACCACGTCGCCGAAATGGCCGAGCGTGAGAAGCCCAAGCTGATCCTGGCCGGCGCCTCCGCCTATTCGCGCCACATCGATTTCAAGCGTTTCCGCGAGATCGCAGACAGCGTCGGCGCATACCTGATGGTGGACATGGCCCACTATGCGGGTCTGATCGCGGGCGGCGCCTATCCGGACCCGATCCCGCACGCCCACGTCGTCACCACCACGACGCACAAGACCCTGCGCGGCCCGCGCGGCGGCATGATCCTGTCGAACGACACGGATCTGGGCAAGAAGATCAACTCGGCCGTCTTCCCCGGCCTGCAAGGCGGCCCGCTGGAGCATGTCATCGCGGCCAAGGCCGTCGCCTTTGGCGAGGCGCTGAAGCCCGAGTTCAAGGGCTATGCACAGCAGGTTGTGAAGAACGCCCAGGCGCTGTCAGGCGTTCTGATCGAGCGCGGTCTGGCCATCGTTTCGGGCGGCACCGACAGCCATCTGATGCTGGTCGATCTGCGGCCCAAGAGCGTGACCGGCAAGGCGACCGAGCATGAGCTCGAAAAGGCGCTGATGACCTGCAACAAGAACGGCGTGCCGTTCGACACCGCGCCCTTCACCGTCACCTCGGGCGTTCGCCTGGGCACGCCGGCGGGCACGACGCGCGGCTTCGGCGAGGAAGAGTTCAAGCAGATCGGCCATTGGATCGCCGACGTCGTGTCCTCGATGAACGGCGGCGACGAAGCCGACCCGGCCGTGGTCGCGGGCGTGGCGGCCCAGGTGCGAGAGTTGACCCACCGCTTCCCCATTTACGGATAAGCCCCTGATGAAGTGCCCCTTCTGCGGAAATCCGGATACCCAGGTGAAGGACAGCCGGCCGTCGGACGACGGCGCGGCCATCCGCCGCCGCCGGTCGTGCCCGCAATGCAATGGGCGCTTCACCACCTTCGAGCGGGTGCAGTTGCGCGAACTGGTCATCCTGAAGCGCAACGGTCGCCGCACGCCGTTCGACCGGGACAAGCTGGAGCGCTCGCTGGGCATCGCCCTGCGCAAGCGACCGGTGCAGGCGGATCAGGTCGAACTGCTGGTCAGCCGCATCGTGCGCCAGCTGGAAAGTCTGGGCGAGACCGAGATCCCGTCCAGCACGGTCGGCGACTTCATCATGAAGGCGCTGAAGTCGGTCGATGAGGTCGCCTACGTCCGCTACGCCTCGGTCTACAAGGACTTCCGCCACACGGGCGACTTCGCCAAATTCCTGGGCGACGAAGGGCTGGACGAGCCGGGCAAGGCCTGATGCGCGTCACCCTGAAGCTGGCGACGTCGCTGGACGGGCGCATCGCCACGGCCACGGGCGAGTCCAAATGGATCACGGGCGAAGAGGCGCGGCTGCAGGGCCATCGCCTGCGCGCCAGCCATGACGCCATTCTGGTCGGGGTCGAGACGGTACTGGCCGATGATCCCGAACTGACAGCGCGCCTGCCGGGACGCGCGGTCGATCAGCCGCTGCGGGTCGTGCTGGACAGCCGCCTGCGAACGCCGCCCACGGCGAAGATCGCATCCGGCGCCCTGATCCTGACGACCGCCGAGCCCCGCCACATCGGCCTGGCCGAGACGATCGCGGTCGAGGCGGACGATGGACGACCGGCCATCCCGGCTGTGCTGAAAGCGTTGACGGCGCGCGGCGTCACCTCTGTCCTGATCGAGGGCGGCGGGCGCGTGGCTGCGTCGTTCCTGCAGGCGGGCGTGGTGGACACGCTGGAATGGTTCCGCGCGCCGATCCTGCTGGGCGGGGAGGGGCGGCCGTGCGTCGCGGCCCTGGCGCTTGCAAAGCTGGCCGACGCCCCCAAGTTCCGTCGTCTGGGCGTCGAGCCGCTCGGGGACGACCTGTGGGAGCGCTACGCGCGCGCCTGACCCGGTCGGTTTCAGACGATTCAGACTAATCAGACTATGTTTTTGGGTCCGAAAGGGACCGGAGCCTTTCATGTTCACCGGCATCGTCACCGACATCGGCCGTGTCCGCAGCGTCCAGCAGACCGCGCGCGATCGCCGCTATGAGGTCGAGACCGTCTGGGATACGGCGACCATCGATCTGGGCGCCTCGATCAGCCATGCGGGATGCTGCCTGACGGTCACGGAAAAAGGTCCCGGCTGGTTCGCGGTCGAGGTGTCGGGCGAAACCCTGTCAAAGACAAACCTCGGCGACTGGACCGAAGGTCACCGCGTCAATCTGGAGCGCGCGGCGAAACTGGGCGACGAACTGGGCGGCCATATCGTCTCGGGCCATGTCGACGGACTTGGAACGGTCGTGTCGGTGACGCCAGATGGTGGTTCGCACCGGATCGAGATCGAGGCGCCGGGGCCGCTGCACCGCTTTATCGCGCCCAAGGGGTCGATCACGGTCGACGGCGTGTCCCTGACCGTGAACGCGGTCGATGGGCGGAACTTCGGCCTGAACATCATCCCCCACACCTGGGACGCCACGACGCTGGGCGCCCTGAAAAGCGGCGACAAGGTCAATCTGGAGATCGACATGCTGGCGCGATACCTCGCGCGGTGGCAGGAGACGGCGTGATGCCCATGAACACCGGAACGCTTGCGGCCAACATGAACGACAGCCCGATCAGCTCGATCGAGGAAATCCTCGAGGACGCCCGCAACGGCAAGCCCTACATCCTGGTGGACGCCGAGGATCGTGAGAACGAGGGCGACATCATTATTCCGGCCCAGTTCGCCACGCCGGACCAGATCAACTTCATGGCCCGCCACGCGCGCGGCCTGATCTGCCTGGCCGTGACGGCCGAGCGCGCGCGACAACTGCGTCTGCCGCCGATGACGGCCGAGAACCGCGAGAGCATGGGCACCGCCTTCACCGTCTCGATCGAGGCGAAGGACGGTGTGACGACCGGGATCAGCGCCGCTGATCGCGCGCGCACGGTCCAGGTCGCGTCGGACCCCAGCCGGGGCGCAGACGACATCGTCTCGCCGGGCCACATCTTCCCGCTGGTCGCGCGTGACGGCGGCGTGCTGGTCCGCACGGGCCACACCGAGGCGGCGGTGGACATCAGCCGCATGGCCGGCCTGACCCCGGCGGGCGTGATCTGCGAGATCATGAACGACGACGGGACGATGGCGCGGATGCCTGACCTGATCGCCTTCGCCCAGTTGCACGGCCTGAAGATCGGCACCATCGCCGACCTGATTGCCTATCGCCGCCGGACCGAGCGGTTCGTCGAGCGGGTGCTGGATACGCCGTTCGAGAGCGTCCACGGCGGCCCGTTCCGCCTGATGCTGTACCGGAACACCATCGAGGGCGCCGAACATATCGCCTTGGTCAGCGGCAAGATCGACCCCACCAAGCCGACCATCGTTCGCATGCACCAGATCGACTTCGCCGCCGACCTGCTGGGCCATGTCGAGGCGCGACAGGATTACATCCCCAAGGCGCTGAAGGCGCTGAGCCAGAATGACGGGCCCGGCGTGGCCGTCTTCCTGCGCGACCCGGCGCTGCATGGTCTGGCCGAGCGCCTGACCGGCGCGCCCAAGCCCGAGGCGCTGGACCGTTCGCTGAAAGCCTATGGCGTCGGGGCGCAGATTCTGCTCGACCTCGGCGTTAAAGACATGATCGTGATGAGCTCGACGCGGCCCAATCCGACGGCGCTGGAAGGCTATGGCCTCCGCATCGTGGGCTGGCGCGACATGGACGGAGAAGACCAATCCTGAACGACCCAATCCGCGTGCTGATCGTCGAGGCGCGCTTCTATGACGAACTGGCCGACGCCCTTCTGGAAGGGGCGAAGGACGCCCTGCGCGCGCAAGGCGCCCAGTTCGACGTGGTCACCGTGCCCGGCGCGCTGGAGGTTCCGACCGCCATCGCCATGGCCGAGGAGGCCGGCCGCTATCCGACGGCGCCGCGCTATGACGGCTATGTCGCCCTGGGCTGCATTATCCGGGGCGAGACCTATCATTTCGAGATCGTCTCGGATCAGTCGGCGGCGGGGATCACCCAACTGGGCCTGAAGGGGCTGGCCATCGGCAACGGCATCCTGACGACCGAGGACGAGGATCAGGCCTGGGCCCGCGCCCGCCTGAGCGAAGGCGACAAGGGCGGCGGCGCGGCGCGCGCCTGTCTTGATCTCATCGCATTGCGCAAGCGTTTGCGCGTCGGTCTTGGTGACGGAGCATCGGCATGACCGAACAGAAGAACACCCCCGCGACCGTCGCCGAGGTGATGGCCCAGCTGGCCGAGGCTGATAAGGCCCGGGCCGAACCCCAGTTGACCAGCCGTCAGCGCCGCGCCCGCACGGTCGCGCGACTGGCCGCCGTCCAGGCCCTGTACCAGATGGAGCTGGCGGGCGAGGGCGTCGACGCCGTCGTGACCGAGTTCCGCAATCACCGCTTCGACGCCGACATCGAGGGCCAGCCCCTGGCCGAGGCCGACGAAGACTGGTTCGCTGAAGTGGTTCAGGGCGTGGTCGCCGACCAGCGCGCCATCGACGAGGCGATCAAGGCGCGCTTGGCCTCCAACTGGCGGCTGGAGCGTCTGGACGCGACCCTGCGAGCCCTGCTGCGTTGTGGTGCGTGGGAGTTGCAGTCCAAGCCGGACGTGCCGCGTGAGATCGTGATCGATGAATATGTCGAGCTGGCCAAGGCCTTCTTCGACGACGCCGAGGCCAAATTCGTGAACGCGGCGCTGGACGGCGTGGCGCGCGATGCCCGCGGTTGATGTCGCCGGCGAGTTCGAGACCATCCAGCGGCTGCTGAAGCCGCTGGCCCATCCGGAGTGGGCGAGGGGGCTGGCCGACGACGTGGCCGTGCTGCCCTCGCGTCCGGGGCATGATTTGATCCTGACCAAGGACGCCATTGTCGAGGGCGTCCACTTCCTGCCCGACGACCCGCTGGACACGGTGGCGCAGAAGCTGCTGCGGGTGAACCTGTCGGACCTCGCGGCCAAGGGGGGCGAGCCGTTCGGCTATCTGCTGGCCTGCCACTGGTCCGAGCGGTGCGGCTGGCCCGAGCGCGAGCAGTTCACTGCCGGGCTGGCGCGGGATCAGGCCACGTTCGGGATCAGCCTGCTGGGCGGGGATACAGTGAAGACGCCGGGACCGGCCAGCTTCTCGGTCACCATGCTGGGCTGGGCCAGGGGACGCGTGGTGTCGCGGGCCGGGGCCCGGCCGGGCGATCTGGTGTTCGTCACCGGCTTCATAGGCGACGGCTGGCTGGGCCTAAAAGCGGCGCGAGGCGAACTGTCTCTGGCGCCGGATCGGGTCGCGGCCCTGGCCGAACGCTATCGCCGCCCGACACCCCGCCTGGACTTCGCGGCCGTTGTGCTGGAGTTCGCCACGGCCTCGGCTGATGTGTCGGACGGTCTGCTGGCCGATGCGGCGCATATTGCGGACGCCAGCGGCGTGGGCGTCGAGCTGGATCTGGAGAAGACCCCGCGATCCGCCGCCGCCGACGAATGGTTCGAGGGGCGGGTCGATCCCGAAGCGGCGCTGGAGCTGCTGGCGACAGGCGGCGACGACTACGAGATCATCTTCACCGCCCGCGCAGCGGAGGAGGACGCAGTCCGGAAAGCCGCCGAACGCTTGCACGTCCCGCTGACCTGCGTCGGGCGGGTTGTCGA
>NZ_SDZL01000070.1 GCF_004210735.1 Brevundimonas sp. | reverse complement strand
GTGCCCTTGGTGTCCTTGCCCCACGGCGTAACCGGGGTGCGACCACCAGAGGTCCGGCCTTCACCACCACCGTGCGGGTGGTCGATCGGGTTCATGGCGACGCCGCGAACGTGCGGACGCCAGCCCATGTGACGGACGCGACCGGCCTTGCCCAGGTTCTGGTTCATGTGGTCGGGGTTCGAAACCGCGCCCACCGTGGCCAGGCAGCCGTCCAGGACCATACGCAGCTCGCCCGAGCCGAGACGGATCTGGGCATAGCCCTGATCGCGGCCGACCAGCTGGGCGTAGGCGCCGGCCGAACGGGCCAGCTGGGCGCCCTTGCCCGGCTTCATCTCGATGTTGTGGATGATCGTACCCACGGGCATCGAGCGCAGCGGCATGGCGTTGCCCGGCTTCACGTCGACCTTTTCACCGGCGACGATGGTGTCACCGGCCTTCAGGCGCTGCGGAGCGATGATGTAGGTCTTCTCGCCGTCGGCATAGGTGACCAGGGCGATGAAGGCCGTGCGGTTCGGGTCGTATTCCAGACGCTCGACCGTGCCGACCACGTCGAACTTGCGACGCTTGAAGTCGATCTTGCGGTACAGCTTCTTGGCGCCGCCGCCGCGGAAACGGACCGCGATGCGACCGCCCTGCCCGCGTCCGCCCGACTTGGTCAGGCCTTCGGTCAGCGACTTTTCCGGACGGCCCTTGTGGAGCTCGGACCGGTCGACCAGCACCAGGGCGCGGCGGCCCGGCGACGTCGGATTGTAATGCTTCAGAGCCATCTGATCAGAGCCCCGTGGTGACGTCGATCGACTGGCCCTCGGCCAGCGTCACGATCGCTTTTTTGATGTCGACGCGACGACCGAGGATGCCCCGGAAACGCTTGGTCTTGCCCTTTTGGACCAGGGTGTTGACCTTCAGCACGTTCACTTTGAACAGGCTTTCGACCGCAGCGGCGATCTCGTCCTTGGTGGCGTTATCGGCCACGCGGAAGACGACCTTGTTCTGCTCCGACAGGATCGTGGCCTTCTCGGTGATCACCGGAGCCAGGATGGTGTCGTAGTGACGCGCGGTGGGTTGAGCGCCGGCCATTACGCGGCCTCCTTCTCAGAGAAGCGCGCCTCGATGGCTTCAACAGCCGCCTTGGTCAGCACCAGCTTGTCGGCCCGCAGGATGTCATAGACGTTCAGGCCGGCGTTCGGCAGCACGTCGATGTGCGGGATGTTACGGGCGGCCAGGCCGAAGTTGGCGTCGACTTCCGGACCCGCGATGATCAGGGCCTTGGTCCAGCCCAGCTTGCCGAAGGTCTCGCGCAGCGAGGCCGTCTTGGCTTCCTTGACCGTGACGCTGTCGACAACCACCAGGTTGCCGGCCTTGGCCTTGGAGGACAGGGCGTGACGCAGGGCCAGGGCGCGGACCTTCTTCGGCAGCGAATAGCCGTGGTCGCGAACGACAGGACCGAAAGCGCGCGAACCACCGACGAACTGCGGCGCACGGCGCGAACCGTGACGGGCGCCGCCGGTACCCTTCTGCTTGTACATCTTCTTGCCCGTACGAGAGTTCTCGTTGCGGGTTTGAACCTTGTGCGTGCCGGCGCGGCGCTTGGCCAGCTGCCAGTTGACGTAGCGGGCCAGCAGGTCGCCGCGAATGTCGGAGATGCCGAAGACGGCGTCCGACAGTTCAACGTCGCCCGAGGCCTTGCCGTCGAGTTTGATGACCGAGAGTTTCATTACGCTTCACCGCCTTCGGTCGCTTCGACGGCCGGGGCTTCTTCAGCCGGGGTCGAGGCGGGTTGAGCAGCAGCCTTGCTCGACTTGACGCCGGCCGGGAACGGGGCGTCGGCCGGGCGGGCCTTCTTGATGGCGTCGCGAACCTTGACGTAGCTGCCGTCATGACCCGGGACAGCGCCCTTGATCAGGATCAGGCCACGCTCGACATCCACGCGGACGACGGTCAGGTTCTGCTGGGTGACGATTTCCTGACCCAGATGGCCGGCCATCTTCTTGCCGGGGAACGTACGACCCGGGTCCTGACGGTTACCCGTCGAACCGTGCGAACGGTGCGAGACCGAAACGCCGTGGGTGGCGCGCAGACCGCCGAAGTTCCAGCGCTTCATGGCGCCGGCAAAGCCCTTACCGATGGTCGGGCCCTGGATGTCGACCTTCTGGCCTGCCACGAAGTGGTCGGCCGACAGCTCGGCGCCCACGTCCAGCATACCGTCCGCATCAATGCGGAACTCGGTCACATAAGCCTTGGGCTCGACTTCCGCCTTGGCGAAGGTCTCGCGTTGAGCCTTGTTGGTGTTCTTGGCCTTTTTGGCGCCTGCGCCCAGCTGCAGGGCGACGTAGCCGTCCCGCTCCTGAGTGCGTTGGCCGACGACTTGGCAGCCGTCGAGCTGAAGCACAGTGACCGGAACGTGCGCGCCGTCATCGGCGAACACGCGGGTCATGCCCAGCTTCTTGGCGATCACGCCCGTACGCATGTCGGATCCCGCCTCTTCTTTCTTAAATCTTGATCTCGACGTCCACGCCGGCGGACAGGTCGAGCTTCATGAGCGCGTCCACGGTCTGCGGGGTGGGGTCGACGATGTCGAGCACGCGCTTGTGCGTGCGGATTTCAAACTGCTCACGCGACTTCTTGTCGACGTGCGGCGAGCGGTTCACGGTGAATTTTTCGATCAGGGTGGGCAACGGGATCGGACCGCGAACGGTCGCGCCCGTGCGCTTGGCGGTATTGACGATCTCGCGCGTCGAAAAATCGAGGACGCGGTGATCGAAGGCCTTCAGCCTGATGCGGATGCTCTGATCCATATCGGTCGTTATTCCCAAGCGGTCGGAACCGCGTCCCTGTGAACCATTTCAAAGACCGAAGCCTCGGGAGCTAAGCCCCCAGGGAACGCAAATCCGCAAAAACGAGCGGCCCACGCAGAAATCCGCGAAGGCCGTGAAATCCCAAGAATGCTGCAAAGAACAGTAACTTAGGTCGTTCCTGCGGACCGCGTCTGCACCCGAAAGTGCACAGCCGGTCCAACAAGAGGGGCGCTTATGCCGTCCGATTCCGTTTCCGTCAAGCGAGGAAACGCAGCGACGTCCGCCATTCCGGTCTTGCGACCCGCAGGTCCGACCGCCGCCCGCGACGCCCCTCTTTATAGTGGAGTGTCGAGCGTCTGCGTGAGTCGAGATGGCGGCTTGGATTCTCCCACTCACGCCGCAACATTATTGCGGTTTCGCAAGCAGTTCGGGCAATTCTGAACGTCCATTCAGGCATTTGCCGCATCTCGGCCACATTGAGTTGCGGCTACGCCACACAACCGTTGCTCATGACGGTTGTGAGACAAAAGTAATCTCCACAGCTCCGCTTTCCTTGCTAACCCGCCGCTCCCCGCTGCGGTCCCTCCGCCGTGGCGGGGACCCGAACCAAGGAAAAGAAAAATGAAAACGCTCTTTCTCGCTACCGCCGCTGTCGCGGCCCTGCTGGCCGCCCCGGCTGCCGCCCAGAACGTCGGCTCGATCGGCCTGACCTACGCCAACACCGAAGTCTCGTATGACGGCGACGACGCCGACAGCGACGCCTGGGCCGTTGACGGCACGGTGGCAATGCCGGCCTTCGGCGACTGGACCGTCACCCTGGACGGCGCCGTCACCCGCTCGGACACCTTCGGCGAAGACGCGGAATCGCTGTCGGGCGCGGTGCACCTGACCAAAATGATCAGCTCGGACCTGCGCGCCGGTGGCTTCGTCGCCGCTGACGACGCCGGTATCGACCTGGCCTGGACGGTCGGCGCTGAAGTGCAGAAGTATATGGGCAACGCGACCCTGAGCGGCTCGCTGGCCTACACCACCCTCGACAGCTTCGGCGCCGATCTGGACGCCTGGACCATCGGTGGCGAGGCCGCCTACTACGTCATGCCGAACGTCCGCCTGAGCGCCGCTCTGAGCTACTCGGACCTGGAGTTCATGGACGAGAGCGAAGACGCCCTGACCTACGGCGTCGCCGGTGAATACGAGTTCGCCAGCACCCCGATCTCGATCCGCGCCGGCTACAGCCGCACGGACTTCGCAGACATCGAAGCCGACACCTGGACCATCGGTCTGCGCTACAACTTCGGTGGCGGCATGCAAGCGCGTGAGCGCGCCGGCGCCAACCTGCCGGGCGCAACCGGTCTGCTGAACCTGCTGGGCGGCGCTTCGTAAGAAGCGTCTCCGTCCCACGGGACAGAAGACAGAAAGCCCCGGCGGAGCGATCCGCCGGGGCTTTTTCTTGTCTGCCTCGAATGGAAAGAGGGGCCCGGGGGTTCCACGCTCCGGGCCCCTCCCCTGTTCAGCGGCGGGCGGGCGCCTGGTCCCAACCGCCTACGCTGACCTCTCCCGAGCCGATGATCGACCGCTTCATGTCGCCGGTGACGCGCGCCACCTTCACATCGCCCGAGCCGGCGACCGTGGCGTCCAGATTTCCGACCACGCCGCGGAAGTCGATGTCGCCCGAACCGGCGATCGACACATCCAGATCCCGCGCCGAGCCGCCGCGCACCAGCACATCGCCCGAGCCGCCGATGGCGATGCTGACCGCACCGTCCGCCCGCGCCAGATTCACGCTGCCCGAACCGCCGATGGCGATGTCCGCATCCCGAGTCGCTCCGGCCAGCACCGAGCCTGAACCGCCCAGGGCGATCTCCAGATCCTGCGACGTGCCCGCCCGGATGGCGCCCGAGCCGCCCTGGGCGATCTCCAGACGACCGTCGACATTGGCGACCGTCCAGGCGCCGCAACCGCCATTGCCCAGTTCGACCGAGCGCGCGCCGCGCCCCACGGCGCCGAACACCGCGCCACCGGCCTTCACATCCACATTTCGCGGCGTCCGCAGTACGATCATCGGCGCGTCGGCCAGATTGATCCGCCCGTGGCGACGCACTTCGACGCTGGCGCCGTCCCACGGCTGGCGACCATCGCCGCCCTGACAGTTACGCACCGCGTCACGCCCCAGATTGCCGTCGATGCGCACCTCATTTCCCCGGCGCTCGACGGTGGGGCGCGGCAGGCCGGCGCCGCCGGTGATCTCGACAGCGATGTCGGCCCGGTCTTCGGGTACGACGACGACGCGTGCGACAGCGTTCCTGATCTCAACGTCCTGCGCGACGGCCGGCGCGGCCATGGCCGCCAGAGACAGGGCCCCGAAGGCGACGGAGAGAATGAGCGGCTTCATGCGTTGGATCCTTTTCAGCTTGGCGAAAAGGTCGCGCGGGGCGCCCCCGATGTCATTTTAAATCGAGGTCATGAACCACTTGTAAGAATGCAGCCGTTCAGCCCCCCCGTTCAGACCGGGCGCCGCTCCAGCGTCCCGGCCCCGTCCACCGCCCCGACCTGGGGCTCGAAGTCCCGCTCGAAGGTGGCCAGCCGGTCCTTCAGCGCGCCCATGCGACGCAGGCCCAGCGACGCGGCCCAGCGGGCGGCGATCTCGGGCCGGCCCATCCGGTCGGTGGCGCGCGGCGCCCCGCCCCGACTGCGCTGCACCGCATTGGCGTACAGCGCCCCGTTGCGCATCCGCGACGACCAGGTCTGGAAGTCCATCGACAGCGAGACGCAAAACCGGTCCAGGTTCTCGACCCGGTGCGGCGCATACAGCGGCCAGGTCAGCGCCTGCCCCGGCTCCAGATCCATCACCTGGGCGTCGGCCTCGAACGCCAGCGTATAGGGCAGTTCCTCGGTCGTCTGGCGCGCGACCACCTGCTCCATCGCCCGCTCGGGCAGATGCGCCTCGTCGCCGGGATAAACGAACAGCCGCTTGCGCCCCCGCAGGTGGAACAGCACCACCCCCGCCGCGTCGAAATGATAGGGCACCCGCGCCTTGGGCGACGACAGGATCAACTGTCCGGCGTTGGTCACGGCCTTCAGCCCCGGATAGCGCCCCTGGATCGCCGCATATTCGGCCATCGCTGCGCGCCACAGTTCGGGCCAGCCCCGCTCGACCTCGCGCAGGTTCACCCACAGACGCCCCTGCTGGATCGCCTGCAACAGGTCGCCGCCCGACAGTCGCCCGCGCGCGCCGGTCCGCAAGGACACCTGCCCAGCGTCGTCATAGTCATACAGGTTGATGTCGAACAGTTCGGCCGGATAGCGATCCAGCATGGCCGCCAGCACCTCGTCCGAAGCGAAGCCCTGCTGGACCAGTCCATGCGGATGGATCTTCGCCTCGGCGATGGGGCCGGGGTAACGGGTGCGGCGCGCGGTGTCGGTCATGGCGATCCTCAAGCGGCGACGGGCGGACGGGTCAGTTTGTTGACGGCGGCGCCCGCGGCGACGGCGGCGCCCTTCATCCGGGCCAGACCCGTGGTCTCACAGGCCTCGATGGCGGCCCACCGGCGGCGCAGGCTGGTGCGCAGGCGCTCGCCCCGCTCGGCGCCCGTGGCGTTGATCATCGCCACGGCGGCGCGACTCAACCCCGCGCCCAGTCCCGGCCTCAGCACGACCGCTTCGCCGACCGTCAGCGTCGTGTTGCAGAAGTATTTCTTGTAGCGCTCGCCCGCGAACCCATAGTCGAACTCGCTGAAGCCCTCGGCCCCCGCCAGCCGCATCGTGTCCATGCTCAGCAGAATGCCCGGCGAGCACCGCGCCAGCCCTGGCTCATAGGTCGGGAACCAGAAATGGTAGCGCCGCCCCGCATGTAGCGAGAACTCCATGGCGCACAGGCGGTCACCTGCCCACAGCCCGGCCATCGACGCCCCGAAATCGCCCTCGGGACTGGCCATCAGGGCGTGCAGCAGGTCTCGCGTCCAACCGCAGGCGAAGATGTCGTGCCGGCCGGTGCGGCGATACTGGTCTCGCTTCAGGTCGATCAGCCGGTCCAGCAGCCCCGAATCCCGCAGCCCCGCCTCGACCCGGATCGGCCCCAGCTCGGCCTCCAGGCTACGGCGCGCGCGCTCCTTGTCCTTGAAATATTTGCCGAAGGCCGTCCGCCGCTCGGCGTACCAGGCGTCGAACTGGCCGTCTGGCAGGACGGCCAACAGGGTATCGCGCGTTTCCGCACCCGCCGCTTCGCCGACCCACCCGCCGACGTTCAGCCTGCGCGGGTTCAGCAAGGCCGCGACCTCATTCAGACTGGGCGCCTGGCCGGGCCGGGCGATGACCCCGTGATAGTCGTTCATGGGCGCCGCCAATGGCTGGATCGCCCCACCCCGTCGCTGGTGCGGGAAGAATCCGACCACCTGTCCGCCGCGATGGAATACCGCCACCGCCGCGCCGGGGCTGACCGCCGCCGCGATCTGCGTGAACTCGGGCCGGAAATAGGGGCTGCCCAGATCCGGATTGTCCGCCGCCATGGCGCGCCACAGGGCGATGTCGCCGGGCGTCAACGCCTCGGCCGCGACAATCTCGACCTGCAGTTTCTGGGACATCCGGACCTCTTCAGGCGGCGTCATGCAGGCGCCGTTCCAGCCCGCACCGTCGCACATGGCCTGTTTCGGCACGGTTTAGCGGCATGGTGAACGCTGTCTTGCCGGGGAGCGCGGTGGACGCTGGAGCGTTGCCTGATGTGATCGTCCCACCACTGCCGGAGCCTTGCCATGACCGACCCCCGTCCCGACAATCGCGAGACCGAGAACGAAAACCAGCGCACGCCCGCCCGCGAGGGTCAGCCGCCGCGCCCCGCCACCGAGCCAGCAGGCTCCGAGGGCTCCAGCAACCCCGGCGACACCGCCACCGATCCCGCCACCGGAAAACCCAATCGATGAAGACAGCCGCCGCCCTCGCCTTCGCCCTGACTCTGCCGCTAGCAACCGCCGCTTGGGCCCAGCCCCCCGTTGCCTGCCCCGTTCGCGCCGACGCTGTGATCGACAACGGCGGACTGACGAAAAGCCGGGCAGCGGTCGCGGGCGGCCGCCTGACCATCCTGGCCATGGGCTCGTCCAGTATCGAAGGCGTGGGCGCCAGCCGCCCCGACCTGGGCTTTGTCCCATTGCTGCAGGCCGGGCTTGAGCGCCGCCTGCCTGACGTCGACGTCACCGTCATTAACAAGGGCATCGGCGGCGAAACGGCCAAGGAGACCGCCGACCGGCTTGCGGTTGAGATCGCGGCGAACACGCCCGATCTGGTGATCTGGCAGCTGGGCACCAACGACGTGTTGCGCGATCGGACCATCGACGCCTTCTTCGGCGACTTCCGGCGCGGCCAGGGCCTGCTGGACCGCGCCGGTGTCGATGTGCTGCTGATCGACCCGCAGCGCCTGCCCGAGGCGACGACCAACCCCGCCTTCAAGGGTCGCAATCCGGCGCTGGGGGAAACCGCCCGGCTGATCGACCTCGAGGGCGGCCGCGTCGGCTACGCCGTGCTGCGCCGGTTCGACGCCATGGCCGACTGGGGCGGGCTGGATCGCGGCGGCGTCGGGCCCGACGACCTGCACCTGAACGATCAGGGCTACGCCTGCTGGGCCGAGATCACCGCCGAAGGTCTGGCCGCCGCCCTGCGCTGAGCGCGGAACGGGGCGCGTGCGCCGGGTGTTGCTCAGGTTCGTCTGAACCGGAGCCTGTATGCCCGTATTGCGTCCCCTGCCCCTTTGCGTATCCGTCCTTGCCGTGGCCCTGGCCGCCTGCGGCTCACCCGAACCGCGCGAAGCCGCGCCCGCGCCATCCGCCGCGGCGCCCACAGGCACGACCCTGTCGCGTGAAGCCATAGAACAGGCGGTCTTCACCGCCCCCGTCGCGGCCCCGCCCGCGTCCGATCCGGCCACTGCAGGTCAGGCCACCCCGCCCGCCCGACCGGACCCGGCCGTGATCCGGGCCCAGATTCTGCTGGATCGCGCGCGCTTCTCGCCCGGCGTCATCGACGGACTGGGCGGCGACAACACTCGTCAGGCCATCGCGGCCTTCGAAAAGTCGGTCGGCCTGCCCGAGGACGGCGTTCTGGACGCCCAGGTCTTCACCCGCCTGACCCAGACGGACAGCGCCCCCGTCCTGTCGGATTATGTGATCACCGCTGCCGACCTGACCGGGCCCTTTATCGGCGCGGTTCCCGCCGATCTGGAGGCGCAGTCGAAACTGGCGACGGTCGGCTACGCCACCCCGCTGGAGGCGCTGGCCGAGAAATTCCACGTCACCGAGGGTTTCCTGCAGGCGCTCAATCCCGGCGCCGATTTCGGCAAGGCGGGCCAGCGCCTGCTGGTCCCCGCGACCGGCCCGGCCGACCTGCCCGCCGACGTGGCCCGGATCGTGGTCGACAAGACCGAACGGTCGGTCCGCGCCTATGACGCCCAGGATCGCCTGCTGGCCTTCTATCCGGCCACCATCGGCAGTTCGACCCGCCCCGCCCCGTCCGGCAACCTGACCGTCGTCGGCGTCGCGCCCGAGCCGGACTACACCTACGACCCCTCGCGCGTCAGCTACGACCGGGGCTCGAAAAAGGTCGTGGTCCCCGCCGGGCCGAACAATCCGGTCGGTTCGGTCTGGATCGACCTGTCACGCGACACCTACGGCATCCACGGCACGCCGGACCCGTCCAAGGTCGGCAAGACCTTCTCCAACGGCTGCGTTCGCCTGACCAACTGGGACGCCGAACAACTGGCCGCCAGGGTGAAGCCCGGCGTGAAGGTGGAGTTCCGCTGACATACCCTTCTCCCCTCGGGGGAGAAGGTGGATTGCGGAGCAAGACGGATGAGGGGGCCGCTGGCCTCGCCCTCATCATTCGCCGCCTGCCCGCCGACAGAGCCCCCTCATCCGAGCGCCTCCGGCGCCCACCTTCTCCCCCGAGGGGAGAAGGAAGCAGACAGCAAAACGGCCCCGGATCGCTCCGGGGCCGTTCGCTTATTCAGACCGTCTCAGGTCGCCGATTACTCGGTGATCTTGGAGACGACGCCGGCGCCGACGGTGCGGCCGCCTTCGCGGATGGCGAAGCGCAGCTTCTCTTCCATGGCGATCGGGGT